>CAZXLI010000257.1:0-9949 GCA_964641795.1 uncultured Bordetella sp.
CGCGTCCAGCGGGTCGGTGATGTCACGGACCGACGCAGGCAGTTCCGCCATCTCGGCGATCCCACCAGCGTTGTCGGTGATCGGACCGTAGGCGTCGAGCGCCACGACGATGCCGGCCATGCTGAGCATCGAGGTCGCCGCAATCGCGATGCCATACAGGCCAGCCAGCGTATGCGCGGCGACGATCGCGAGGCACACGAAGATCACCGGCCAGGCCGTGGACTTCATCGAGACGCCGAGACCGGCGATGATGTTGGTGCCGTGGCCCGTGGTGGAGGCCTGCGCCACATGCTGCACCGGCTTGTAGTCGGTGCCGGTGTAGTACTCGGTGATCCACACCATGCCCGCGGTCAGCACGAGGCCGACGATACAGGCCCCAAACAGGCGCATCTGCGTGCCGGCGCCCAGCGCGTCGTCGGGAATCATCGCCCTGGTGACGAAGAAGAAGGCGATCAGCGAGAGCACGCCCGCGACGATCAGTCCCTTGTAGAGCGCAGGCATCACGTTCTTCATGCCGGGCGACGCCTTGACGAAGCCGCAGCCGATGATCGACGCGATGATCGACACGCCACCGAGCAGCAGCGGATACACCACCGCCTGCATCGATGCGCTCGTGACCATCAATGCGCCCAGCGCCATCGTCGCGATCAGCGTCACCGCATAGGTCTCGAACAAGTCGGCGGCCATGCCGGCGCAGTCACCGACGTTGTCGCCCACGTTGTCGGCAATCACCGCGGGGTTGCGAGGATCGTCTTCCGGAATGCCGGCTTCGACCTTGCCGACCAGGTCGGCACCGACGTCGGCACCCTTGGTGAAGATGCCGCCACCCAGCCGCGCGAAGATCGAGATCAGCGAAGAGCCGAATGCCAGGCCCAGCAGGGGCTTCAGCACGCTGGAGAGGCTCTTGTCAGGCGTCAGGTTGCCATTGCCGGTGATGAACCAGAAGAAGATGCCGACGCCCAGCAAGCCGAGACCGACCACCAGCATGCCGGTGATGGCGCCGCCTTTGAACGCGACGTTCAGTGCCGGGCCGATGCCTTGCGTGGCGGCCTGCGCCGTGCGTACGTTGGCGCGCACCGAAGTGTTCATGCCAATGAAGCCGCAGGCACCGGAAAGCACGGCTCCGAGCACGAAGCCGGCGGCCGTGGTGCCATCGAGGAACACGCCGATCAGCACGGCCAGTACCACGCCGACGATGCCGATGGTCCTGTACTGCCGCGAAAGATAAGCGGCCGCGCCTTGCTGAATGGCCCCTGCGATCTCCTGCATGCGTGCATTGCCTGCGTCCTGGCTCAGGATCCAGCTGCGCTGGACGAAGCCATACAACACGGCCGCGAGGCCGCACGCCAGCGCCGCATAGAGCGCCATGGTGGTCGAAATCAAGGTATCTCCTTCCTCGAACTTGCCCTGTGAGTGGTGCGCTGCCGTTGTTGCCGAGCCCCTTTGTGTGCATGGGGCGGTAGTCGCAAAAAGCATGCTACGGGATGATGCTGCGCCGCGGCACCGTGTTTTCCTGCGGTAACTCAATCGTCGCGCGGAGCCCGGTCGTGTCAGGGCAAGGCAAGCCGGCTTCGTAGAATGCGGGTTTCCCCTTGAGCCTGAGCCATTCCATGAGCCTGCACAACGTGACCCCCGGCGCCAAGGCGCCCAACGAGTTCAACGTCATCATCGAGATTCCGATGAACGCGGACCCGATCAAGTACGAGGTGGACGAAGAATCGGGCGCGTTGTTCGTCGACCGCTTCATGGGCACGGCGATGCACTACCCGTGCAACTATGGCTACATCCCGCAGACGCTTGCCGACGATGGCGACCCGGTGGACGTGCTGGTGATCACGCCCGTACCGCTGATCCCGGGCGTGGTCGTGACCTGTCGTCCGCTGGGCATGCTCAAGATGAGCGACGAGGCCGGGGGCGACAACAAGCTGCTGGCGGTGCCGATCGACAAGATCCTGTCGATCTACACGCAATGGCAGAAGCCCGAAGACCTGAACCCGATGCGCCTGAAGACCATCCAGCACTTCTTCGAGCACTACAAGGACCTCGAACCGGGCAAGTGGGTGAAGGTCGAGGGCTGGACCGGACCGGATGGCGCACGCGAAGAGGTCAGCAGCGGGATGGCCCGTTGGGCGGCCCACACCAAGAAGGCGTGATGCGCGCCGGCGGCGGCCTCAGTCGCCGCCAGCCGGAAGCTTGAACGGCGTGTGTTCCCGCAGTTCGTCCGCATAGGCTTCCAGGCCGCTCGTTTCGCGCGCTAGGAAATCCTGTATGGCACGAGCGAACTGCGGGTGCCCGAGCCAGTGCGCTGAAGCCGTGCCGGTGGGCATCAGTCCGCGCGCCATCTTGTGCTCCCCCTGCGCGCCGCCCTCGAAGCGCCGATAGCCGTTCTCGATGCACCATTGCAGGGGCCGGTAGTAGCAGGCCTCGAAGTGCAGGCAGGGGACATGCTCGGTGCAGCCCCAATAGCGACCATAGGCCGTGCGGCTGGCGGGATCGATGGCGATCAGCGAGCAGCCGATGGGCCGTTCTCCACGGCGAGCGACGAACATCACCCAGTGGGCGCACATCGTCTCGGCCACGCGGCCAAAGAAGTCGCGCGTCAGGTACGGCGACGAATGATGCGCCCGGTACGTCAGCCGGTAACAGTGGTGGAAGAAGTCCCACAGCGCTGCATCGATCTCGGCGCCATGGTGCACCGTGAAGTAGACGCCCGCATCGGCGACCTTCCTGCGTTCCTGCTGGATCTTCTTGCGCTTCTCGCGCTGCATCGTCGCAAGGTAGTCCCCCATCGATCCAGGGGGCTCGGCCTCGTTGGTCGTCCAGTGGAACTGGATGCTTCGTCGGGCCATCCAGCCCAGCGATCGGGCGGCTTCGGCGTCCGCCTCGTCATGGAACAAGAGGTGGGCGGACGACAGCGACTGAGCTTGTGCGTAGGACTGCAGCGCCGCCAGCAACTGAAGGCGTGCGGCCGCGTCAACGGCCAGTAGCCGCGATCCCGGCACGGGCGTGAACGGCACGGCCACCAGCAGCTTCGGGTAGTAGTCCAACCCATGGCGCTGGTAGGCATCGGCCCACGCCCAATCGAATACATACTCGCCGTAGGAGTGGCTCTTCAAGTAGGCCGGCGCTGCGGCCCGCAGCGTGTCGCCGCGGTGGAGCGTCATCCACTGCGGCAGCCAGCCACTGCCGGCCACCGCGCTGCCCGATGTGTGCAGCGCCGCCAGGTACTCGTGCCGCATGAACGGCGTGGGACGTGCCTGCTGCTCGAGCAAGGCGTTCCATGCCCGTGCATCGACGGCGGCCGGATCATCGTGGACGCGGATAACATCGTTCGATCCTGTCGAGCGCCGCACGTCTTTCACTTATGTCCACTCCCTCCACGGTCAGAATCGCCCTGGCGCAGATCAATGCCACCGTCGGAGATCTGGCCGGCAATGCGCAACGCATTTTCGACGCCGCCGCCAAGGCGCACGCGGCTGGCGCCGCCGTGTTGATCGCGCCCGAGCTTGCGCTGACAGGGTATCCGCCCGAAGACCTGCTGCTGCGCCCGGCCTTCATGCAGGCCTGTGCCCGGACGCTGGCCGATCTTGCGGCGCGGCTCGAGGTGTATGGTGATCTGCAGGTGGTTGTGGGGCATCCGCATCAGTTCGGCGATCGCGGCGATCAGCGTTCGCGTTCGGTGGTGGTGCAGCAGCGTTTCAATGCAGCTTCAATATTGCGCGGTGGCAAGGTGCATGCCACGTACTGCAAGCGCGACCTGCCGAACTATCAGGTGTTCGATGAGCGACGCTACTTTGCCTCGGGTCGGGATGCCGGGCAGGGCGCGGTGGTATTCGAGGCCGCGGGGCGCTGCTTTGGCTTGCTGATCTGCGAAGACGCCTGGTTCGAAGAGCCCGCGCGCCTGGCCCGCTCGGCCGGCGCCGATGTGCTGTGCGTGCTGAACGCCTCTCCCTTCCACCTTGACAAGGCTGGGGAGCGCGAGGCACGCATGGTCGAGCGCGTGCGAGACACCGGCTTGCCGCTGTTGTTCTCGCATCTCAGCGGCGGGCAGGACGAGGTGGTGTTCGATGGTGCTTCGTTCGCCGTCGATGGCCGAGGCGAGGTGGCCGTGCGCGGACCGAGCTTCGAAGAAGGGCTGGTTCTGCTGGATCTTCACGGCGACAACCGGGTCACCGGCGAGCTTCACCCGGTTCCCAGCTACGAGTCCCAGGCCTGGAGCGCGCTGGTGACCGGCGTGCGCGACTACATTGGCAAGAACGGATTTCCGGGCGCGATCATCGGCCTGTCCGGCGGCATCGACTCGGCGCTAGTGCTGGCGGTGGCGGTCGATGCGCTGGGCGCCGAACGTGTACGCGCGGTGATGATGCCCTCGCCCTACACAGCCGATATCTCCTGGATCGATGCGCGCGACATGGCCGAGCGCCTTGGCGTGCGCTACGACGAACACGCCATCACGCCGATGTTCGAGGCGTTTCGCTCTGCATTGGCACAGGAGTTCGCTGGCCGCGAAGAGGACGCGACAGAGGAGAACATCCAGGCCCGCGTACGTGGCACGCTGTTGATGGCCCTGTCGAACAAGTTTGGTGCGATCGTACTGACCACTGGCAACAAGAGCGAGATGGCCACCGGCTATTGCACCTTGTACGGAGATATGGCGGGCGGCTTTGCCGTCATCAAGGATGTGGCGAAAACGCTGGTCTACCGCCTGGCCGAGTGGAAGAACCGCCAGCCCAACCGGCGCGCCGATGGCTCGGTTGGTCCGGTGATCCCTGAGCGGATCATCACCAGGCCACCTTCGGCCGAATTGCGGCCGGACCAGAAGGACCAGGACAGCCTGCCGCCCTACGAAGTACTGGACGCCATCCTCGCGCTCTACATGGAGGAGGACCAGGGCATCGCGGACATCGTCGCGGCTGGCTTCGACCCCGCCGACGTCGAGCGGGTCACTCGGCTGATCAAGATCAACGAGTACAAGCGCCGGCAGGCGCCGGTGGGCATTCGCATCACGCACCGTGCGTTCGGACGCGATTGGCGTTATCCCATTACCTCGAAGTTCCGTGCTTAAATCCCAGACAGTTGACGCCCAAGGTACGGAGGCCCCATGAAACAGATCAGCGCGGTCATCAAGCCCTTCAAGCTGGAAGAGGTGCGTGAGGCTTTGGCCGATGTCGGCGTGTCCGGCCTGACGGTCACAGAGGTCAAGGGCTTCGGCCGCCAGAAGGGTCACACCGAGCTGTACCGCGGGGCCGAGTACGTGGTCGACTTCCTGCCAAAGGTGAAGGTCGAGGTGGTGGTGAAGGATGGCGATGTCGATCGTTGCATCGAGGCCATCGTCAAGGCGGCCAAGACCGGCAAGATCGGTGACGGAAAGATCTTCGTCACGCATGTCGAGCAGGTGGTACGCATCCGCACCGGCGAGACGGACGAATCCGCAGTCTGACCTTGCCGGGCCGCCGGGCTTTAACCGGCGTCGGTGAGCCTAGATGCGATCGAGCGGCGGTGGCGCTTGCGATGCAAGGTCGCGCGCGGCATAAAGCATCTCAAGCATTGCCTCGGGCTCATGGCCGTGGTGCAGCATGGCGAGCTGCGCACTGCTGAGAAAGCCTTCGTCGCGTGAGCGCTGAAGAAAGTCCATCAGGCCGGTGTAGTAGCCCTCGGCATCGAGCAGGCCGATGGGCCGACGGTGGTAGTCGAGGTGGCGCCAGGTCCAGACCTCGAACAGTTCCTCGAAGGTGCCGATGCCACCGGGCAGGGCGACAAAAGCGTCGGCACGCTCGGCCATCATCTGCTTGCGCTGATGCATGCTTTGCACGACGTGCAGTTCGCTGAGTCCAGGATGACCGACTTCAAGCCGCATCAGCGATTCCGGTATGACGCCGATCACCTGGGCGCCTGCGCCGAGCGCAGCGTCGGCCACTTCGCCCATCAGGCCGGCTCGTCCGCCGCCGTACACGAGCTGCCAGCCGCGTTGACCGATCGCCTGACCGAGTCGTCTTGCCAGATCGCCGTACCCTGGCCTCGCGCCGCTGCGTGAGCCGCAGTAGACGCAGATGCTGAACCCAGCCGCCATCGCTGCTCCCTAGAGTAGAAAGCGATGGGTCAGTGCCGCGACCCACGTGCCGCCGCACACCAGCAGCGACAGCAGCACGGCCGCACTGCCGAAGTCCTTGGCGCGTTTCGAAAGCTCGTGCATGTCGTAGGACACGCGGTCGATCGCCGCTTCGATGCCCGAGTTCAGCAACTCGACAATGAGCACCAGCATGACGGTTCCCGTCAGCAGCACGACCTCGACCCAAGACTTGCCGAGCCAGAAGGCGGCCGGCACCATCACCAGCGCTAACGCGCCTTCCTGCCTGAATGCGCTTTCGCTGCGGATGGCCAGGCCCAAGCCCTGCATCGAGTAGCCCAGCGCACGCACCACCCGCTCGAGCCCCGTGCGTCCCTTGTGTGGATTGCCCATCAGGCCGATTTTGCCCTCGCCGGCGGGCGCCACGTCACCAGCTTCGTCCCGCAGACCACGTCGTGGAAGAACTGCCGGTCCGGTCGCAGCCAGGCCAGTGCGGCGTAGGCCAGAGCGCCAGCGGCCATGGCCCCGAAAATCGCGCTGGTACTGTTCAAGCCGGCAGCATGCACCGCGGACAAGGCTGGCAGGAACCACAGCCAGCTGAGCACATACCGTGCAAGTGCCCTGGTCTGCGAGAGCGGCCGTCCCTGTACGGTGAGCAGGCGCAGGTGCCAGGCTTTCATCGCCACGGTCTGTCCGCCACGCGACCAGAACCAAGTGAAATAGATGGCCAGTATGACAAACAGAAAGGCCATCAGGCCGGCCCGGCCCTGCATCGCGTTGCGCTGCTGGGTCAGGCTGGAATACAAGTAGCCGGCGATCATCACGACACCGAACAGCAACACGCCCTCATAGACGAAGCAGGCCAGACGCCGAGCAATGCCGGGTGGGGCCGCTACCGTGCTGTCGGTCATGCCCTTGTCGGGCAGGCTCATGGATGCGGCGAAGAGGCCGCACCGCCGGCCTTGGCCTGCGACGCGATCGGTGCTTGCGGCCCGCCCTTGGGCAGCAGGGTGGAGCGATCGACGTGCGTTGGCGACGCGACAATCTTCGGTTGCCCCGGATGCTGGTGCGGCGGTGGGGTGGGCGACTTGGTCATCAGCGTCGTTGTGGCGCCTGGCGCTGCTTGAACCACGGTGGGGGCTACCGGCTTCACCACGGGTCGGGGAGGCGCGCTTGCGGCGGTAGTCTGCTTGGGCACAGCCGCGAGCGGAGCACTCGCCACCGCTGGTCTGGGCTTGTCATAGCCGCGTTCGGCGGCCGTGGGCCGAGCGCGTTCGGCCAGCGCCTTGCGCTGGTCTTCCGGCAGGGCCTGGTACGCTTCCCAGCGCGCTTGCCGCTCCTGCGGCGACAACTGCTTGGCCTCCTGAAACGACAGGCGAGCCCGGCCTCGTTCGGCTGGTGTCAGCCTGGCCCACTCGGTCATGCGTTCCTGGAGCCGGCGTTGCTCGTCAGGGGGCAAAGCCGGGTAGCGCGCCGCGATCTCCAGCCACTTGGACTTGCGCGACCCATCGATGCTGGACCAGTCCCGCTCCAAGGGGGAGAGCGCCTGCCGCTGCGCCGCCGTCAAGGAGGACCAAGCCGGCCCGCCGAGGTCGGAAGGGCTCGGCTTGGCCGCGCGAGCGGCCGACGAGGAACTGGCAGGCTGGGCCTGCACCTGCTGACCCATCACAAGCGAAAAGGCCACGCTGGCGATCAGCGTGGCCGGCAGGAGGATGCGACGTCTCGACAACGTGGATCCCTCAAGGCATCTCGTTCGAGCGCAGGTACTCCGCAAACCCCGGGTCGCCATAAGCCGTGGGCGGCAGTTCATCGGTCAGCAAGGCGGCATCGATCTCGGCGGCCACGGCGATCTGTTCATGATCACGGTGCTGTTGAATGAGTACCAAGCCCGCCGCCAGCACCAGCAGTGGCAGCAGCGAGGCCAGGCGCAACCAAACTGACGGCGGAGCCGACAGCACTGCCGCCCCGCCCGAACGGCCTACCACAGCCACCGCCGGCGCAGCCACCACGCCATGGTGAACCGCGCGTGCGCGCGCCAGCGCTTGCTCGCGCCCAAAGCGCAGTCGTTCACTGATGTCGTGTGGCAATTGCCCGGCCACGTCATTCAGGTGACTGGCCATGCGCAGCGCGACGCGCGCCTCAAGCCCTTCACGTTGGAAGTTCCTGCGGGGCGGCGCGGCGGTCGGTGGAGGCGTTGTTGTCATGGTGCGATTCCCTTGGCTCGGAGGGCTTTGGCCAGCGCATGAACCGCTCTGGAGCAATGCGTCTTTACACTGCCTTCCGAGCAGCCCATGACGGAAGCCGTCTCGGCCACATCGAGTTCTTCCCAGTAACGCAGCAAGAACGCTTCGCGTTGACGGCCCGGAAGCTGGCTGACTTCCGACTCGATCAAATGCAGGATCTGTGCCCGCGAGACCGAATCGGCGGCGCTCTCGGCGCCCAGCATGCCCTCGGCACTCTCCAGGCTCTCCAGCAGGTCGAAATCGCCCCCGTCGTCGGAGTCGCCCTCGAAGTCGGACAGGTTCTGGAGCACCGCATTGCGCACGCGTTGGCGACGGAAGTAATCCATCGTCGCGTTCGAGAGAATGCGTTGGAACACCAGCGGCAATTCGGCCGGCGGCCGGTCGCCGTACTTCTCGGCGAGGCGAATCATGGCGTCCTGCACGATGTCGAGCGCGGCATCATCATCACGCACGGCATAGACCGTGCGCTTGAAGGCGCGTTTCTCGACGCTCTTGAGGAAGTCGGAAAGTTCGGTGTCGGTGGCCAAGGGATAGTCCGGCACCAGCAAGGGGGCGACGGCCGGAAAAACGGGCCGGATTATGGCATCGGCCTTTCGGGGCGCTGCGGCATTCCTCGGCTTTGCCCGAACTGGTGTGATAATGCTGCTTCGCACAAAGCGACACTGGTCTGAAGCTGGCTCGCCGACCCCGGGGGCCTTTGTTTTTGATCGCGCAGGTTCTGATTCCGCCTCACAAGGGCGCGAGGAGGGGCACCGATGGTTTTTCGTCAGAGAAATTCACAGAGGTTCGAAATGGACATGTCTGCCGCGGAAGTCAAGCGTGCCGCTACGGCGCAACCGCAAACCAGCCCAGCCGGCGCCGAGGTTCTCAACGGTGCCGACATCATCGTGCAGAATTGCCAGGTGCGCAGCGGCGACGACGCCATGTGCCTCAAGACCGGCGTGCGCGACGGCATCGACACGATGACGATCCGCGATTCGGTGTTTGGCGGCGACGGCACCTCCGGCGGGTCGAACGGCATCAAGTTCGGCACCGCGACCTACGGCGGCTTCTACGCGTTGGACATTCACGACAACTACGTGAAGGACGTCCAATACGCCGCGATGGCGGTCGAGTCGCGCGAGGGCGCGGACGTGGACCAGCTTCGTTTTCGGCGGATCGACTTCGCCAACGTCGGCAGCGCTTGCTTCGTCTACCTCGCGCAACAGTCGACGACGCACCCGGTCGGCGACGTGCCGAAGCTCGGCTCGATGAATGCCGTGTCGTTCACCGACGTCTCCGGATGGACGACGTTCTGGTCGAATTCGCCGCACCAAGCCGCGCTTATCACCGGCCACATCTACAACGGCACGACCTACAGGATCACCAATCTGTCGTTTACGAACATGAACGTGCTCTTCGAGGGCGGTCGCACGAGCGTGCCCGGCACGCCGCCGGAGGCGAACCCCGGCCAGTATCCCGAATCGAACATGTTCGGCGATCTGCCGCCGTGGGCCTACTACCTGCGCCACGTCAACGGCGTCACGTTCAGCGGCTGCTCCTCGACGCTGGTGAACTCCGACGTGCGGTCGAAGCTGGTGACGAGCGACGTCAGCGGACTCGTCGGCGCGCCGTAACTGGTTTCGATTTGCCGGCGATC
>CAZXLI010000258.1:0-9916 GCA_964641795.1 uncultured Bordetella sp.
CGCCGGCGGCGATGATGCCGGCGGCGAAGCCGGGCGAGTAGCCGCGCTTGCGCATTTCGGGAATGCCGGCGCTGCCGATGGCCGAGCAGGTGGCCGGGCTGGAGCCGGCCATCGCCGCGAACAGAGCGCAGGCGAAGACATTGGCGATGCCCAGGCCACCGGGGATGCGGCCCATCCACACATGCATCGCCGCGTACAGGTCCTGGCCGGCGCGAGACTTGCCGATGGCCGCCCCCTTCAGGATGAACAGCGGGATCGACAGCAGCGTGATGCTGGCCATTTCCTCGTAGACGTTCTGGGTGATCGTGTCCAGCGCCGAGCCGGGCATGAACAGACCCATGAAGACCACCGCCACG
Source organism: uncultured Bordetella sp. (assembly GCA_964641795.1). Taxonomy (GTDB): domain Bacteria; phylum Pseudomonadota; class Gammaproteobacteria; order Burkholderiales; family Burkholderiaceae_C; genus Pseudaquabacterium. Next base: position 357 of record CAZXLI010000258.1, read on the forward strand.
CTGCCCAGCGCGAAGGCGATCGGTGCGCCCGAGAACATGAACAGCAGCGTCACCGCCGCGAAGGCAAGACCGAGTGACAGCATGCTCATCGACGACCTCCGACCTTGTGGCCACCCTGCACGACCAGGTTGATGCGCGCCGTCAGCTGCACGGCCAGCTGCAGCGTGAGCAGCGTCATGCCGGCCACCATCAGGCCATAGGGAATCGACAGCGGCGGCGCCCAGGACGACGAGGTGGTCTGCCCTTCGGCCCAGGCCTCGTGGAACAAGGTCCACGACTTCCAGGCGAACAGCCCGCAGAACAGCGTGGCCATCAGGTCCACCAGCAGCAGCCGCACGCGGTTGACGGCCGGCGGCAGCAGCGTGGCCAGCGCCTCGATGCCGACATGGCCGCGCAACGACTGCACGAAGGCGCTGCACAGGAAGGTGGCGCCGACCAGGCAGAACACCGCGGCCTCGTCCTGCCAGTCGGTGGAGGCCTTGAGGAAGTAGCGCGAGACGACGCTGTAGGTCAGCACCCCGGAGGCGACCAGCAGCGCGATCATGCCCAATCCGAGCATCGCCCGGTTCACCAGGTTCAGCAGGTGGGCCAGCGGCTGCAGCGCGGCTGGCGTGAAGGGGTCGACGTCTTCGACGGCGACCATGGAGACGATACCGTGGCTCATCGGGCCCCCTCGGCGTTCACAGCAGCTTCTGCGCGGCCTTCAGCAGCGCAGCGCAGGATTCGTTCTTCTCGCCGAAGTCCTTCCAGGCAGTGTCGCGGGCGATCGCCTGCCACTTCTTCAGCGTCGGTTCGTCCATGTCGACCACCTTGGCACCGGCCTTGGCATAGACCTCGGCCGCGGCACGGTCGTCGGCGCGGGCGGCGTCCATCGCGAACTTCTCGAGCTGCGCGCCGACGCCCATCACCACGTCCTGCTGCGCCTTCGGCAGCTTGGCGAAGACCTCCTTGGAGATCATCAGCGGCTCGAGCATGAACCAGTAGGTCTTGTTGCGGCCGGTGGTCAGGTGCTTGGCAATCTCCTCGAGCTTGAACGAGATGAAGCTGGTGCTCGAGGTCATCGCGGCGTCCATCGCGCCGGTCTGCATCGCCGCGTAGATCTCGTTGGACGGCAGCGAGATCACCGAGGCGCCGGCCTGCTTGAGCATCATGTCCATCTCGCGGCTGCCGCCGCGCACCTTCAGCCCCTTGGCGTCCTCGGGCTGCAGCAGCGCGCGCGGCCGGCTGGCCACGCCACCGGCCTGCCAGACCCAGCTGACGATGATCACGCCCTTGTCGTCGAGCACCTTGCTTAGCAGCTTGCCGACCTCGGCACTCTTCCAGGCCGCGCCCTGCTCGTAGCTCGGCACCAGCGCGGGCATCAGACCGATGTTGGTCTCGGCCACTTCGCCGCCGGCGTAGGACAGCGGCACCAGGCTCATGTCCAGCGCGCCCTTGCGCAGCGCCGAGAACTGCGCGTTGGTCTTCATCAACGAGGCGCCGGGATAGACCGAGGCCTTCAGCGCGCCATTGGTGGCCTTCTCGACATCGGCGGCGAACTTGCGGCACAACCGGTCGCGGAAATCGCCCTCGGTCAGCGTTCCGCCGGGGAACTGGTGCGAGATCTTGAGGGCCGCGGCGGACTGCGCCCGCACCGGGTACGACCCGATCGTGGCCAAAGCTGCGCCGGCGGCGCCAACGAACTGGCGTCGAGTGAATGGCATACCTGTCTCCTGTTGCCCGCTGAGGGTGAGGTGGCTCGTTCGCAGGCACCGTGCAGGGCATGCGCGAGACAGGAGAAAGCTTAGGTTCGGCCTTCCGGCCGATCAATCAAGCTCGGCGCGCGAACATTACGGTCGGCGCAAGCATCGCGGGAAAACCCGCGGGGCCGCGCGGTCAGCCGCGGCGCGGGTCGCTGGCAGGGCGCTCGGCCAGCTGCGAGGTGTAGGTGCGGCAGGCCGCCAGCAGCGACAGCAGGTTCGGGTCCCGCTCGCGGCTCTTCTGGAACACCGCGCACACCGGCTGCCGCATGCGATAGCGCGGCTCCAGCGGCACCAGTTGCACCGACGAAGGCAGCACCGGGCGGATGCGCCCCGGCAGCAGCGTGCAGCCGATGCCGCCGCCGACCAGGTTCATCAGCGAGAAGATGTCGCCGGTGCTCATCGCGATCTGCGGTTCGAAGCCGGCTTCGCGGAACGCTTCGACGAATCGCGTGCGGGTCGCGAAGCCATCGGCCAGGCTGACGAAGCGTTCGTCCGCGCAGCGGGACAGGTCGATGAACGGCAGCCTGGCCTTGTCCGAGCCGACCTGCGTGGCGAAGAACATCTCGTCCTCGAACAGCACCTGCATCTCGAGGTCCGGCGCCGCATCGGGCTGCCCGATCAGCGCCGCGTCCACCGCGCCGTCGCGCAGCTTCTGCAGCAGGTCCGCGTTCGAGCCCAGCACCAGTTCGGCCTGGATGTCGGGCTTGCGCAGCTTCAGCGCCATCAGCAGCGCCGGCACGGTGCCGCTGGTCAGCGAATAGAGCGAGCCGATGCGGATGCGGTCCGCCGCATAGCCGGCCACCTGGCGCGTCGAGCGGATGCCGGCTTCCATCGTGCGCAGCACCTCGCGCGCGACGTCAGCCAGCGCATGCGCGGCGTCGTTGGGCAGCAGGTTGCGGCCCTCGGTGCGGAACAGCGCGCAGCGCACGCCCGACTCCAGCGAGTGCAGCGCCCGATGGACGCTGACCGCGCTGGTTCCCAGGCGCTCGGCGGTGCGCGCCAGGCTGCCGGCCTCCATGAATTCGAGCAGGACCTCGAGCTTGCGGAAGGTGATGTCCTCGTCGATGCGTGTGGCCACGGGCTGCTCCTGGTCTGCAGGGCCGCCGGGGTCCGGCGGCGCCGCGGCCGATGCTAGCGTGGCAAGGCTCAGCCGTTGCGGAACAGGAAGCTGTACGCGTTGAGCGCCGGCACGCCGCCCAGGTGCGCGTACAGCACGCGCGAGCCGGCAGGGAATTCGCCGCGACGAACCTTGTCGATCATGCCCTGCATCGACTTGCCCTCGTACACCGGGTCGGTCAGCATGCCCTCCTGGCGCGCGCACAGTCGGATGGCTTCGAGCGTGCCCTCGCTCGGCAGGCCGTACTCGGGGCCGCCGTAGCGGGTGTCCAGCGCCACGTCGGCCTCGGTGATCGGCCGGCCCAGCTCCACCAGCTCGGCTGTATGACGCGCGATGCGCAGGATCTGCGCGCGCGTCTGATCGGGCTTGGCGGAGGCATCGATGCCTATCACCCGATCGGCGCGGCCATCGGCCGCGAAGCCGACCACCATGCCGGCCTGCGTGCTGCCGGTGACCGAGCAGACGACGATGTAGTCGAAGCGGAAGCCGAGCTCGCGCTCCTGCTGCCGCACTTCCTCGGCAAAGGCGACGAAACCGAGGCCGCCGAGGGGATGCTCGGAGCAGCCGGCGGGAATCGGGAACGGCTTGCCGCCCGCGCGGCGCACGTCTTCCATCGCCTGTTCCCAGCTCGGCCGGATGCCGATGTCGAAGCCGGCCGCGTCGAGCCGCACATCGGCACCGAGGATGCGCGACATCTCGATGTTGCCGACGCGGTCGTACACCGCATCCGAATAGTTGACCCAGTTCTCCTGCACCAGCACGCACTTGAGGCCCAGGTGCGCGGCCACGGCGGCCACCTGGCGCGTCTGGTTCGACTGGATGCCGCCGATCGACACCAGCGTGTCGTAGCCGCCGGCCAGTGCCTCGGGGATCAGGTACTCGAGCTTGCGGGTCTTGTTGCCGCCGAAGGCCAGGCCACTGTTGCAGTCCTCGCGCTTGGCAAACAGCTGCACCTCGCCGCCCAGGTGCTTCGACAGGCGCGGCAGCGGCTGGATCGGCGACGGGCCGAAGGTCAGCGGGTGGCGGGGGAATTTCGAGAGGTTCATGCGGGCACTCCGGGGCGGTTGGAATCGGAGGCCCATGCTAGGCAATGACCTTGGAAATGTTGTTGTGAAATGAGTGCCCTTGAATTAGTGTTCCGCCGCCAGTCGGATTCCTCGTTTCGAATGATTTCTTGTGGAGGCTCATGGCCACAACAAAATTGCAACGGCGCAGGAGCGTCGGCACGCCACCACCTGTCGCCGGGCCGCTCGACCGCATCGACCGCGCCATCCTGAAGGCGCTGCAGCGCGACGCCTCGGTGTCGAATGTCGCGCTCGCGGCCAAGGTCAACTTGAGCCCGCCGGCCTGCCTGCGCCGTGTCGAGCGGCTGAAGGCGCAGGGCTACGTGCGGGGCATCGTCGCGCTGCTCGAGCCGCGTGCGCTGCAGGCCGGCACGCTGGCGTTGATCGGCGTGGTGCTCGACCGCTCGACGCCCGACTCATTCGCCGCGTTCGAAAAGGCGGTGCTGAAGGTGCCCGGCTGCATGGAATGCCATGTCGTCACCGGCGAGTTCGACTACTTCATGCTGGTGCGCACGCAGAACAACGAGAGCTACAACCGCCTGCATGCCGAGCACCTGCTGTACCTGCCGGGCGTGCGGCAGATCCGCAGCTTCATGGTGCTGAAGGAGGTGCTGTCGACCACGGCGCTGCCACTGGCCTGAACGCCAGCCCTGGTTCACAGGTTCTCGTGGTGGTGCGCTGCGCCGCGCTTCCAGTACGCCGCGGCGCGGATGGCCTGCGCGTCGTGGCCCTTGTCCTGCACCAGCACGCGGCGCAGTTCGGCCATCGTCGCGGCTTCGCCGGCGCACCAGGCGTAGCCCTCGCCGGCCGGCAGCTGCAGCGCGCGGGCAGCGGCCAGCAGCGCCGCGTCGTCGTCGAACCAGCGCAGGTCCACGTCGGCCTGCGTGGTCAGCGGCCGGCGGTCCGCCGCGGCCACGGCCAGCAGCACGATGGCACGGCTGCCGGCAGGCAGTTCCTCGAGCCGGCGCGCAATGGCCGGCAGCGCGGTGTCGTCGCCGGCCAGCAGGTGCCAGTCGTAGTCCAGCGGCACGATGAACGAGCCGCGCGGGCCGCCCACCGTCAGCGCATCGCCGGCCTGCGCGCGCGCGGCCCAGGCGGCGGCCGGGCCGTCGCCATGCAGCGCGAATTCGAGGTCCAGTTCGCCGGCCGCGGCGTCGAACCGGCGCGGCGTGTAGTCGCGCATCGCGGGCTCGGCACCGGGCGTGTCGATGAACAGCTTGACGTGGTCGTCGAACGAGGCGCTGACGAAGCCGGCCAGTTCGGGGCCGGCCAGCGTGATGCGCCGCACGCCGGGCGACACCGCCTCGACGCGCCTGACCTGCAGCTGGCGCCGGCGCAGCTCGTGCCGCACACGCTGCACCCGCCGGGTGGTGGAAACTTCGGTATTCATCCGCTTCGTTCCTGGTGTCCAATTGGTTGACAATATCAACAATCATGCGCGATTCAATTGACAATGTCAACCATCTGGCCGGCGAGGACGTGCTCGAGCTGGTACACCAGGTGATGCATCAGTTCCGCGCGCTGCAGTACCAGCGGCTGCGCGACGGGCCACACGACATCACGCACATGGAAAGCAAGGTGCTCGGTTACTTCGCGCGCCACCCGGGCGCCACGCAGAGCGAGCTGGCCGAGCACAGCGGGCGCGACAAGGCGCAGCTCGCACGGCTGATCAAGCGCCTGATGGAGATCGGCCTGCTGCAGCGCGAGCCCGATGCCGACGACCGGCGCCAGCTGCGCCTGCAGCTCACGCCCGATGGCCGTGCGGTGCAGCGCAGCCTGCAGCAGCAGCGCCAGCGCCTGGCCAAGGCGGCCGTCGCGGGCTTCAGCGCCGACGAGCAGGCGCAGTTGCGGAGCCTGCTGCTGCGGCTGCAGGACAACCTGGGCCAGGCGTAGCCGGGCTCGACCCGGCGCCGCCGCAGCCGGGTCAGTTCGACTGCTTGATCAGCCGGCCGGCGGCCGACTGGATCGGCCGCGCGTTCATCGGGTACAGGCGCGCGAACACGTTGATCTGGTCGGGCGCGATCGGCACCGGCTGCTGCATCACCATCCACAGCACGCCCTCGCTGCACGGCGGCGTGGTCAACGAGCCCATGTAGGTGTAGTAGCGCTTGTCCTCGGGCAGCAGGCGGTTCATGTCGATCGGCGCCTTGGCCGCGAGCTCCTCGCCCTTTTCCAGCGGCAGGTTGTTCCACACCTGCTGCACCACCGCATGCGCACTGCCGCGATCGAGCAGCACGGCCACGACGGCCAGCCGACCTTCCGCGTCCTTGTGCACCAGGTGGGCCACCATGTCGAACTGACGGCCGTCGATGCGCTCCTCGGACGGGCGGTGGAAGTGGAACTGCACCAGGTCGTAGCGCCGGCCCTGCACCTCGATGGAGTTGCCGCCGTTCAGGTTGACCTGCACCGTGTGGCCGTTGTCGATGACGCGGAATGCGGTAGGCCGGTAGTCGAACTGGATCGGGTCCAGGTCCACGCGCACGCCGCCGCGAATGTCGATCGGGCTCTGGCGCTGACCGGTGCTGCACTTGGCGAACTCAGGATTCAGCCGTGCCCAGGCCTCGGGCCCGCCGGCGCCGTCGTAGCTCCAGTGCAGCGAATGCGCGCCCGGTGCCTGGCCGGCCGCGGCCTTCTCGGCGCGCAGGCTCGCCACCAGGTCGGCCGTGGCCTGGGCGCTCGGGCTGGCGGCCTTGGCGCGGGGCTTCGGCGCCGCATGCTCGGCCGGCGCATGCGCGTCAGCCGCCTCGGCCTTGCTGTTGACCTGCAGCATGTACGGCGACTTCGATTCGGGCGCCTTCGTCGCGCCCAGCTTCTGCGCCAACCGCTCGCGCAGCACGTCCATCGGGTCCGGCGCGGCCGCCGCCTGTGCACCGCTGGCCGTGGTCGGGCGCGCGGTCGGTGGCTTGCCCTCACCTTGCGGCAGGATCTGGTTCGGCTTGACATGCGGCTTGACGTCCGGCACGTCCGAGGCGAACGACATGCCGCTGCAGCCCAGGCACAGGGCCAGCACGGCGGCGCGGATCAGGCACGAGGAAGAAGGCGAAAGACGGGGCATGGGCGCGACTCGGCTCGGCGGGGCCCGCGGAAGGCGGACCCACTCCCCCACGCTATCGGCGCATTCGCGGCGATCTTGAATGCCTCAACCGGGCCGATGCCGCACCCAGACCCAGGCCACCAGCCCCACCGACAACAGCAGCAGCGAGGCCAGCGCCAGCGCGACGCTCGAGTGCATCACCAGCGGCGCCACCACGCCGGCCACCACGCCATTGGCTGCGCTGCCGACACAAGCCTGCAGCGACGAGGCCATGCCGCGCCGGTCGGGCGCCAGGTCCAGCACCATCAGCGTGACCACCGGCACCATCAGCGCCCAGCCGAACGCGAACACCGCCACCGGCAGCAGTGCCCAGGCCGGATGCGGCTCGAATGCCAGGTTCAGCGCCAGGTTGAGCAGCGAGACCGACACCATGATCAGGAAGCCGTAGCGGATCTGCCGCCGCATCGGCACCTTGCCGGCCAGCCGACCCGACACGAAGGCGCCGGCCATGATGCCGCTGATGGTGAGCCCGAAGAACCAGAAGAACTGCGTCGGCCCCAGGTGCAGGTGCGTGCCCAGCCATTCCGGGGCCGACAGCACGTACAGGAACATGCCGTTGAAGGGCACCCCGCTGGCGAAGGTGAGCGCGACGAACTTCGGGTTGCCGATCAGCTGCGCGTAGCCACGCAGCAAGGATCGAGGCGCGAAGGACTGTCGCTGGCTCAGGTGCAGCGTCTCGGGCAGCCAGCGCGCATTGATGGCGACCAGCAGCACGCCGATGCCGGTGAGCGTCCAGAAGATCGAATGCCAGCCCAGGTGCACGAACAGCAGCCCGCCCATCACCGGCGCAATGGCCGGCGCGACGCCGAAGAAGATCGTCACCTGCGACATCACCCGCTGGGCATCGGCCGGCGGGAACATGTCGCGGATGATCGCCCGCGACACCACCACGCCCGCGCCGGCCGACATGCCCTGCAGCGCACGACACAGCACCAGCGCGCCGATCGATTGCGACATCGCGCAGCCCAGCGAGGCCAGCGTGAACAGGCTCAATCCGCCCAGCACCACCGGCCGCCGCCCCACGGCATCAGACAGCGCGCCATGGAACAGGTTCATCAGCGCGAAGCCGAACAGGTAGGCCGACAGCGTCTGCTGCATCTGCGCCGGCGTGGCCTGCAGCGACGCAGCGATGCCGGAGAACGCCGGCAGGTAGGTGTCGATCGCGAACGGCCCCAGCGTGCCCAGGCAGGCCAGCAGCATCGCCAGCGCCCAGCGCGGACGGCGCCACAGTCGGGAAGCATCGGGGTTCATCGAGGCGGCGGAGTGTAGCGGGCACTGAACGACCGCACCCGGCCAGGGGCCGCTTCAGCCGCGCTTGCCGGCCCAGCGGACCGCCCACTGCGTGAGCGGCTGGAATGCGACCAGCAGTTCCTCGCCCGCCGGCGCCAGCGCGTAGCCGGCTTCGCCCTGTGCCACCAGCGCGGCCTCGCGCAGTTCGGCCAGGCGCTGGTTCAACACCGTCGGCGAGATGTCGCCGCAGGCCGACTGCAGCGCGCGGAAGGTCAGCGCGCCCTGGCGCAGCTCCCACAGCACGCGCAGCGTCCAGCGGCGCTGGAACAGCTCCAGCGCGGCGTTGATCGCCTGCTTGGCCTGCTGCTGGCGGGGGCTAGTGCTTGACATGCTACGTTTACTGTAGCATCGTGATCGCTACGCTTTCAGTAGCAAACGATCGCAGGAGATCCCGATGAACCGCATTGCCCCCGTCAGCGCCCCGTACAGCGAGGCCTTGAGCCGTGCCTTCGCGCAGCTGATCCCGCCGTCGGCCACGCCGCCGGTGCTGTTCCGCGCCGTCGCGCGCAACGAAGGCCTGTTCACGCACATGGTCGAGCACCAGCTGATCGGGCCCACCGGACTGCTCGACCGCCAGGTGCTGCCCAAGGCACTGCGCGAGGCACTGATCCTGCGCACCTGCGTGGCCTGGGGCAACGACTACGAATGGCAGCTGCATGTCGGCACGATCTCCGCGCGCATGGGCCTGAGCGCCGCGCAGATCGCCGACACGCGGCGCCCGCGGCCCGATGCGGCGATCTGGCCGCCGCTGACGCTGGCGTTGTTCGATCTGGTGGATGCACTGGTGGCCCGGCAGCCGATCGACGATGCGATGTTCGAGCGCCTGCGCGAGCAGGCCGATGAAGCGCTGCTGGTCGAGGCCACGCAGCTGGTGGGGCTGTACTCCGGCGTCGCGATGCTGGTGTCGCTGATCCAGCCGGCGCTCGACGACTACGCCGCACCGCTGCCGCCAGCCTGACGGCCAAGAAAAGTGTGAAGCAAGCCGATAGGCCGGATTCTGTGCGGCGACACCGTCTTGCGACGACGCGCCGTGACCGCCATTCCTCTGGGCCGGGGGTCGCCCACCCGGCTCGATGCCACCTACCCGCCAGCTCCGCGGAGCCACATCAACGCTGGCCTATTTGGTGTTGCTGCGCGTAGAGATTGCCCGTTTCACCCGATGCGGGGCTTGGCCCCGCATCGGGTGGCTGCTTGCGCAGAACACCCGGGCAGGACCCCACACCGACTCGTCTCTGTTGCTCTGATCCTCACCT
>CAZXLI010000259.1:0-9910 GCA_964641795.1 uncultured Bordetella sp.
GATCATCGTCGCGACCTCGACGCCGGACATGGTGTTTCCTTCCACCGCCTGCATCGTGCAGCAGAAGCTGGGCGTGCAAGGCTGTCCAGCTTTCGACCTGCAGGCCGTGTGCTCAGGCTTCGTGTATGCCCTCACGGTGGCTGATTCGATGATCCGCAGCGGGGCCGCCAGCAAGGCGCTGGTGATCGGCGCCGAGGTGTTCTCGCGCATCCTCGATTTCAACGATCGAGGGACCTGCGTGCTGTTCGGTGACGGCGCCGGTGCGGTGGTCGTCGAGGCCAGCGACCGGCCGGGCATTCTGGCCTCCGACCTGCATGCTGATGGCCGGCACGTCGACATCCTGTGCGTGCCCGGCCACGTTTCTGGCGGTCAGGTGCTCGGCGATGTATTCCTCAAGATGGACGGTCAGGCCGTCTTCAAGCTGGCGGTCGGCGTGCTCGAATCGGCTGCCCGCGCCGTGCTCGCCAAGGCCGGACGACACGAGACGGACATCGACTGGCTGATTCCACACCAAGCCAACATCCGCATCATGCAAGGCACCGCACGCAAGCTGAAGGTGCCAATGGAAAAGCTGATCGCGACTGTCGGCGAGCATGGCAATACGTCGGCTGCCTCCATTCCGCTGGCGCTCGACTTCGCCGTGCGCTCGGGCCGTGTCCGGCGCGGCGACACGCTGATGCTGGAAGGGGTCGGCGGTGGCTTCACCTGGGGCGCCGTGCTGCTCGACCTCTGAGCTGCGCCTGTCTTCTCTCGATCCGGTTCCTGCCATGAACTCGTTTGCCTTCCTGTTCCCCGGCCAAGGCTCCCAGTCGGTCGGCATGCTCGACGCCTGGGGCGATCACCGCGCTGTGCGTGCCACGCTGGAAGAGGCATCTGACGCGTTGGGTGAAGACATCGCCCGGTTGATCTCCGGCGGCCCCAAGGAGGTGTTGGATCTCACGACCAACACCCAGCCGGTGATGTTGACCGCGGCAATCGCCTGCTACCGTGCGTGGCGCGCCGAGGGTGGTGCCGAGCCGGCGGCCATGGCCGGCCACTCGCTCGGCGAATACAGTGCTCTGGTCGCGGCAGGCGTGCTGACCTTGGCTGACGCTCTGCCCTTGGTGCGTTTTCGTGCACAGGCGATGCAAGAAGCCGTTCCCGTGGGCGCCGGCGCGATGGCCGCGATACTGGGGCTGGAAGCCGTGGCGGTGAGCGAAGGCTGCGCCAAAGCCGCGGCCGGGAGTGGTGAAGTGGTCGCCGCAGCCAATTTCAACGATCCGAAGCAGACCGTGATCGCTGGCAGCAAGGCCGGTGTCGACAAGGCTTGCGAGTTGTTGAAGGCTGCAGGCGCCAAGCGCGCCCTGCCGCTGCCGGTGTCGGCCCCGTTCCATTGTGCGCTGATGCGCCCGGCAGCCGAGCGCCTCAAGGCCAGGCTGGCCGACGTGCGGTTTGCCGTGCCGACGCTGCCTGTGGTCAACAACATCGACGTCGCGGTGCAGACCGATGCCGAAGCCATTCGCGATGCGCTGTACCGACAGGCTTTCGGGCCGGTGCGCTGGGTCGAGGTGGTCCGTACGCTGCGCGGGCGCGGGATCACGCACCTGATCGAATGCGGGCCGGGCAAGGTGCTGGCCGGCATGGTCAAGCGCATCGACCCCGACGCCGTGGGTGCAGCTCTCCACGATCCTGCCAGCCTGGCCGAGGTGAAGGGGTTGCTGGCATGAGCGGCACCGCTCAAGTGGCGCTGGTCACCGGTGCGTCGCGCGGCATTGGCCGGGCGATTGGCCAGACGCTGTCCGCACAGGGCTTCATCGTCATTGGTACGGCGACCACCGAGGCCGGAGCAGCCGCCATCGGCGAGGAACTGGCGGCCCGGGGAGGCCGCGGCCTGTGCCTGAACGTCAACGATGCGCAGGCTGTCGAAGCCGCGATCGAGTCCATCGTCAAGCAGGATGGTGGTCTGCATGTGCTTGTCAACAACGCCGGCATCACGCGTGACACGCTGGCCATGCGCATGAAGGACGAGGACTGGGATGCGGTGCTCGACACGAACCTGAAGGCCGTGTTCCGCTGCAGCCGCGCGGTGCTGCGCACGATGATGAAGCAGCGCTACGGACGCATCATCAACATCACCTCGGTCGTCGGCGCGAGCGGCAATCCCGGTCAAGCAAACTATGCGGCCGCCAAGGCAGGTGTGGCCGGCATGACGCGTGCATTGGCGCGCGAGCTGGGCAGCCGCAACATCACGGTCAATTGCGTCGCGCCTGGCTTCATTGCCACGGACATGACGGCCGGCCTGCCCGAAGCGCAGCAGGCGGCGCTGCTGCAGCAGATTCCGCTGGGTCGCCTTGGCACTCCGGAAGAGATTGCGCACGCGGTGGCGTTTCTCGCCTCACCGCTGGCTGGTTACATCACCGGCGCCGAGTTGCATGTCAATGGTGGCATGTTCATGAACTGATGTGTTGCCCTCAGCCGGTCCGTGCCCGGGCCGGCGGCGGTGCTGTCTGCGTGTCCCGGAGCGGTCATGGCGGCGCCGCTAGAATCCCGGGCTGGCTTTTTTGCATTCACTCCTGGAGGAGTCATGAGCGATATCGAATCCCGTGTCAAGAAAATCATCGCCGAGCAACTCGGCGTGCCTGAGTCGGACGTCTCCAACGAGAAGGCTTTCGTGGCTGACCTCGGCGCCGACTCGCTTGACACGGTGGAACTGGTGATGGCGCTGGAAGACGAATTCGGCATCGAGATCCCCGACGAAGAAGCCGAGAAGATCACCACCGTGCAGCTGGCGATCGACTACGCCGTCAAGCACCAGAAGAGCTGAGTCCTCGTACAAGAGCCGTAGCGCATGAGCCGTCGTCGCGTCGTCATCACCGGCCTGGGGCTGATCAGCCCGGTGGGCAATACGGTTGCCGAGGGATGGGCCAATCTCTTGGCCGGTCGCTCGGGCATTGCCACCATCGAGCGTTTCGATGCTTCGGGCCTGGCTTGCCGATTCGCAGGCGAGGTCAAGGGCTTTCAGGTCGAGGACTACATCCCGACCAAGGAAGCCCGGCACATGGACACGTTCATCCATTTCGGCATGGCGGCGGCAATCCAGGCCGTGCGCGATGCCGGCCTGCCGACGGGCGACCGGCTCAGCGAAGCACAAGCCGAACGTATCGGCTGCCTGGTGGGCTCGGGCATCGGCGGTTTGCCGATGATCGAGCAGACTCACCAGGAGTACGCCACTCGCGGCGCGCGCCGCATCTCTCCATTCTTTGTACCGGCCTCGATCATCAACATGATCTCTGGCCACGTATCGATCAAGTACGGGTTCACCGGACCGAATCTGGCCATCGTGACGGCCTGCACGACCGGCCTGCACTGCATCGGCGAAGCGGGACGGCTGATCGAGTATGGCGATGCCGACGTGATGGTCGCCGGTGGGGCCGAGTCCACGGTCTCGCCGCTGGGGATCGGTGGCTTTGCCGCAGCGCGTGCCCTCTCCACGCGCAACGATGATCCGCAGACGGCATCGCGGCCGTGGGACAAGGATCGCGACGGCTTTGTGCTCGGCGAGGGTGCCGGAGTCGTGGTGCTCGAGGAGTATGAACACGCCAAGGCCCGCGGTGCCAAGATCTACGCGGAGTTGGCCGGTTTTGGGATGGGCGCCGATGCCTTCCACATGACCGCGCCCAATGTCGACGGCCCCAAGCGTTCAATGCTGGCGGCCTTGCGCAATGCGCGTGTCAACGCTGGCGACGTGCAGTACCTGAACGCCCATGGCACGTCGACACCGCTGGGCGACGTCAACGAGACCAACGCGATCAAGCTGGCCTTCGGCGACCATGCCAAGAAGATGGTCGTCAACTCCACCAAGTCGATGACCGGTCACCTGCTCGGCGGCGCCGGCGGCATCGAAACCGTGTTCACTGCGCTGGCACTGCATCATCAGGTGTCGCCGCCGACAATCAATATCTTCAACCAGGATCCCGAGTGCGACCTGGACTACTGTGCCAACACGGCGCGTGACATGCGCATTGACGTGGCGGTGAAGAACAACTTCGGCTTCGGCGGCACCAACGGCACGCTGGTCCTGCGGCGGGTCTGAGGCCGCTGACCGGCGTATTGATGCTTTCTGCTCCGCCGGCCGTCGAGTTGGTGCTGGGCAGTGGTCGCCGAGAGCGGCTCGCGGTGGCCCTGCTGTACGCGACCGCATCCGGCGTGGCCATGGCGTGGTGGCTGGCGCATCGACGGATTCCTGACGGTTGGCCGATGTTGGCGGCCGCCGTGCTCGGCGCCTGGCTGGGTTGGCACGTGCTGCGACTCGCGTCGGGCCGCCTGTGCTGGGATGGTGCGTCTTGGCACTTGCGATCAGGCGCTCTGGCGGGGCCGAAGGGTCTTGATGTGCCTTTGCATTCCGTTCAACTGCAGTTTGACCTGGGTCCTTGGTTGCTGGTGCGGGCGAAGCCGCTGGGCCAGCGGGCGCTGTGGTGCGGTATCTCTGCGCGTCAGGCGGGCTCTGCCTGGCACGCGCTGCGCTTGGCGCTGTACCACCGGGCGTCGGTGCAGGGACAGGGCACTCGATGAATCCCGATCCGGCCGATGTGCAGCTGGTCGAGCGCGCCAAGCGTGGCGACATGCAGGCTTTCGAGATGCTGGTCATCAAGTACCAGCGGCGCATCGAGCGTCTGATCGCCCGCATGGTGCGTGACGTCGATCTGGTACAGGACATCGCGCAGGAGACCTTCATCCGCGCCTACCGTGCCCTGCCGCAGTTCCGTGGCGACAGTGCCTTCTACACGTGGCTCTACCGGATTGCGGTGAACACCGCGAAGAAGACGCTGGTCGAGCTCAAGCGCGATCCGCTGGTGTTCGAGTCTGCATCCAGCAGCGGACAGGATGATGATGATGAAACTTCCCGCGTCGAGCGCGAACTAACCGACGGCGCCACGCCGGAGGCCGTGCTGGCAAGCAAGGAGATTGCCGAGACCGTCAACGCGGCGATCGAAGCGCTGTCCGAAGACTTGCGGCAAGCCATCACGCTGCGCGAGATCGAAGGTCTCAGCTACGAAGAGATTGCTGAACTGATGAACTGCCCGATCGGTACAGTACGGTCGCGCATCTTTCGGGCGCGCGAGGCCATCGCGCAGCGACTTCGGCCGCTGCTCGACACGCGCGAGGGCGAGCGTTGGTAAGTGTGGGCCGGCCAGGCTGCGCAACAGGCGGAGTGCAACAAGAATCATGGTGAACTCAGGTCAGTCGGATGCGATGCGCCAGGCGCTGTCGGCGCTGATGGATGGTCAAGGTGATGCAGGTCAGGCCGAACGAGCCTGCAGCCTGTGGCGCAGCAACGCACAGGCCCGCGAGTGCTGGCACACCTATCACCTGATCGGCGACGCGATGCGCTCGGATGAACTCGCCGGGGCACCGGGGCGCGACATGGCCTTTCTGTCGGCGCTGCGAGGCCGCCTGTCCACCGAGCCTGTTCCGCTGGCGCCCCAACCGCTACCCAAAGCCACTGTCGCACGTTGGCGCCATTGGTGGGTGGCGCCCGGTGCAGTCGCGGCCGGCTTCGTGGCGGTGGCCGGTGTGCTGATGGTCGTGCGCCTGGCCGGCACCGAGGCCAAGGTCGCCGTACCGGTGGCCGCGGCAGGGGGACCGCCCGACGTGACGGTGGTCAACGGTCAACTGATACGCGATGCGCGGCTCGATCGCTATCTGGCGGCCCACCGGCAAGTCTCGAACGGCGCCGCCGTGCATGTGCCGGGCGCCGTGGTGCGCAGCGTCGACACCATCGTCCTCGAGAACAAGTGAACAGCGCATTGGTGCCGTGGCGGCGACAGTTCGGCCGTCTGGGCCTGGGAATGGGCGTCGGTGCAGCCTTGCTGTCCTGGGCTTCGCTGGTGACGGCGCAGACCCATGGCGATGCGGGCCAATGGCTGCAGCGCATCCAGAAGGCCGCAGCCGACCGCAGCTACCAGGGCACGATGATGACGAGCGCTGGTGGCGTCGTGTCCAGTTCTCGCGTCGTGCACATCTGCAACGGTCGCGAGCGCTATGAGCGTATCGAGATGCTCGATGGTCAGGTTCGTCGTCAATATCGACATAACGGTCTGGTCTTGACCGTGTGGCCGCAGACACGGGTTGCCGTCCTGGAACAGCAGGACCCGGTCACGGACTTCCCGGCGTTGCCCGATAGCAGCCAGCGCGCGTTGGAAAGCTACGAGCTCCGCTCGATCGGGATGGACCGCATCGCAGGCTACGAGGCCGAAGTGTTGATGCTGAAGCCTCGTGATGCGCTGCGATACGGGCAGCGCTTGTGGGCCGAGCGGGAGACAGGCCTCCTCTTGCGGACGGATGTTCTTGGGCCGCGGGGTGAGGTGCTCGAGTCCTCGGCCTTCACCGACCTCTCGATCGGAGGCAAGCTACTGGCCGAGACGGTGATCGGGCCGATGAAGAAGCTCGACGGCTACCGCGTCGTACGGCCCCAGTCGGTTCGGACGCAGCTCGAAGCCGAGGGCTGGAGTCTGGCTCGCAGCGTCCCTGGATTCCAACTCGTCAGCTGTGTCCGGCGGCCGCTTGATCCAGCCGCGGAGGCGGGCAGTACAGACCCGACGCTGCAGGCCGTGTTTTCCGATGGGCTCACGCATGTGTCGGTGTTCGTCGAGCGATTCGATGCCCAACGGCACAAGCCGATGCGCACGGTACTGGGCGCGACTAATACGTTGATGAACCGCAACGGGGACTGGTGGATCACGATCGTTGGCGACGTGCCGATGGCAACGGTCCAGCAGTTCGAGGCGATGTGGCAACGCAAGCCGTGAACGATAGCCCTTGCTGGTTGGCGTGTGGGTGTGGCGGAGGTCTTTCGTACGTTTCGGATGCTGGAGGAGCACCTTGACCATCTCGATTTCTTGGGGCCGCCGACTGATGCTGGGGGCGGTGATGGGCGCGGGCATCGTCGGGCTGGTGGGCAGCCCCGTTCAAGCGAAGGCCGAACTGCCGGACTTCACCGAACTGGTTGAGCGGGTCGGACCGTCGGTGGTCAACATCCGCACATTGGAGCGCGTGCGCAGCGGAAGTGGCAACCAGGAAAGAGGGGTCGATCCAGGGCTTGAAGAATTCTTCAAGCGCTTCGGCATTCCCTTGCCTGGGGGACGCGGGTCGCCACCCCGTGGCGGCAACAACGAAGACGAGCCGCAGCAGCGCGGGGTCGGCTCAGGCTTTATTCTCAGCACCGACGGCTTCGTGATGACCAACGCGCATGTGGTCGACGGTGCCGACGAGGTGCTGGTGACGCTGACCGACAAGCGTGAGTTCAAGGCCCGGCTCATCGGCGCGGACAAGCGGACCGACGTGGCCGTCGTCAAGATCGAGGCGGCCGGATTGCCGGCCGTGAAGATTGGCGACGTCGGGCGCCTCAAGGTCGGCGAGTGGGTGATGGCGATCGGCTCGCCCTTCAATCTGGCCAACAGCGTCACGGCCGGCATCGTCAGTGCCAAGGGTCGCGAGACTGGCGAGTACTTGCCCTTCATCCAGACCGATGTGGCGATCAACCCGGGCAACTCGGGCGGGCCGTTGATCAACATGCGTGGCGAGGTCGTTGGGATCAATTCGCAGATCTACAGCCGCTCCGGCGGCTACATGGGCATCGCCTTCGCCATCCCGATCGACGAGGCGATGCGCGTCGCAGATCAGTTGCGTGTCAGCGGGCGTGTGATCCGCGGACGCATTGGCGTGTCGATCGCGCCGGTGACCAGGGAAGTCGCGGAGGCCATCGGCTTGGGCAAACCGACCGGCGCCCTGGTGCGTGGCGTCGAGACCGGCCAGCCGGCCGAGAAGGCCGGCATCGAGGCCGGTGACATCATCACCAAGGTAGACGGCAAGCTGGTTGAGAGCTCGGTGGATCTGCCGCGTATCGTTGGCGGCATCAAGCCGGGCAGCAAGGCGACACTGCAGTTGTTCCGGCGAGGTGCTTATCGCGATGCGGTCGTGACCGTGGCCGAGTTCGAGCCGGATACGGCCAGTGCACGTGCACCCGCTTCGACCGAGCAAGGGCCGGCCACTTCGGGCAAGACGGCGTTGGGACTCAGTGTCAGCGACCTCAGTGATGCGCAGCGGCGCGAGCTCAAGATTCGAGGCGGCGTGCGTGTCGAATCAGCCGACGGTGCCGGTGCTCGCGCCGGCGTGCGAGAGGGCGACATCCTGCTGTCGCTGGACAATGTCGAGATCAGCGACGTCAAGCAGTTCATGGCGATTGCGGCGAAGGCGGAGAAGTCACGCGCCATCAGCGTGATGGTGCGGCGCGGCGAATGGGTCAACTACCTGGTAATCCGGCCGGCCCGCTGAGCAGCGGCGTGGGCGCTCATCCGAGTGATTCAGCGGGTCTTTTCGCAATGCGGCATTCGGCCACGCCCGGATCAGGTGCCGCCATGAAGGGACAGATCAATCAATTTGCGGTTCTTGCCGGATGCCCAGTTGGTGAGTGGTCGCCTCGGGCAGGCGAAGCGGCGATTGTGCTGTCTGCCGGGTAGAATCGACGGCAAACTGTCCTTGTTTAGCGCTGTCTTCCGAAATGACCCAGGGTTCCTACCCGGGGCTTGGTGTGGCGGCTCAAGCTTGTTGATAACTTGTGGATAGATGGTGTCTGTTGGCACCTCGCAACGGCCGGAAAACAAGCAACGGCGCGGTTTCCACGGGGATGGATTTGGCTACAATGAAGGCCCAACAAGCAGTTGCCATAACCTTTTGTTGGAAGGCGCGTCTCCTCTTGGACGTGCCTTTTTTTTAGCTTCCAAGCGCCCCCCGGGCCATCGCATCGCCTCGCGCTGCGAGCTCGCGCGATGAAGCGGCCTCACCGCTTCACCCTCCGCGCCAGCGATCTCTCTGCCTCATGGACCACATCCGCAACTTCTCCATCATTGCCCACATCGATCATGGCAAGAGCACGCTGGCCGATCGCATCATTCAGCGTTGCGGTGGCCTGAGTGATCGCGAGATGGAGGCACAGGTACTCGACTCGATGGACATCGAGCGCGAGCGCGGCATCACGATCAAGGCGCAGACGGCGGCCCTTCAATACACAGCCCGTGACGGGCGCGTCTTCAATCTGAACCTGATCGATACGCCGGGCCACGTCGACTTCTCGTACGAAGTGAGCCGCTCGTTGTCTGCGTGCGAGGGTGCGTTGCTCGTGGTCGATGCCAGCCAAGGTGTCGAAGCCCAGACGGTGGCGAACTGCTACACGGCGCTCGATCTGCATGTCGAGGTAGTGCCCGTCCTCAACAAGATGGATCTGCCGCAGGCCGACCCCGAACGCGCGAAGGAAGAGATCGAAGACGTGATCGGCATCGACGCCAGCCACGCGATTCCGTGCTCGGCGAATACCGGCGAGGGCATCGACGACATCCTTGAAGCCGTGGTCGCCCGCATGCCTGCACCGCGCGGCCAAGCCGACGGCGCGCCGCGCGCGATGATCATCGACAGCTGGTTCGACAACTACGTTGGCGTGGTGATGCTGGTGCGCGTGGTCGATGGTCGCCTCGCCAAGGGCGATCGCATCCGCCTGATGGCGACCAACGCGGTCTATCCGCTGGAACAACTCGGCGTCTTCACGCCCAAGGCCGCGCCACGCGACGAGCTGCGTGCCGGCGAGGTTGGCTTCCTGATCGCAGGCATCAAGGAGTTGAAAGCCGCCAAGGTTGGCGACACGGTCACGCTGGAAAAGAAGCTGCCCAACAATGCGGGGCCTGCGACCGAACCGCTGCCCGGCTTCAAGGAGATCCAGCCCCAGGTCTTTGCTGGCCTCTACCCCACGGAGGCCAGCGAGTACGACCAACTGCGCGACGCGCTCGAGAAACTGCAACTCAACGACAGCTCGTTGCGCTACGAACCCGAGGTCAGTCAGGCGTTGGGCTTCGGGTTCCGCTGTGGCTTCCTGGGCCTG
>CAZXLI010000260.1:0-9878 GCA_964641795.1 uncultured Bordetella sp.
CTTCGCCACGCACGGAGCGGATCGGGAACATCACGCGGTCGCGGAAGCGGTCGTAACGCTTCTGGTCGGCTTCGCTCAGGCCTTCGTCCGCCCCCTGGACGATGACCAACCCGGCCTCGGCCAGCTGCGGATCGTCATAACGCGGAAAGACGCTGGCCAGCGTGCGCCAGCCGTCCGGTGCGTAGCCCAGGCCGAAGCGGGCGGCGATCTGGCCGCTCAGGCCGCGGCGCTTCAGGTAGTCGATGGCGCGAGGGCTGGCCTTGAGCGACTTCTTGTAGTGTTCGCCGGCCCTGGCCAGGACGTCGCTCAGCGCCAGGCGCTGCTCGCGCTCCTGCGTCGCGCGGGCCCGGTCCTCCGGGCTGGCCGAGTCTTCCGGGACCTGAAGGCCTACCTGCTGGGCGAGCTCGCGCACCGCGTCCATGAAGCCCAGGCCGCCCTGTTCGGTGAGGAATCGGATCGCGTCGCCATGGGCGCCGCAGCCGAAGCAGTGGTAGGTCTGGCGAGAAGGGCTGACGATGAAGCTGGGAGTCTTCTCGCCGTGGAAGGGGCACAGGCCCTTGTGATTGATGCCCGCCTTCTTCAACTCGACATGCCGGCCCACCACCTCGACGATGTCGACGCGGGTCAGCAGGTCCTGGATGAAGCCTTGAGGCAGCATGACGCCAGTCTAGCGAGAAGGCGCGGCTCGCCCGCTCGCGCGGGCGGGGCGACCTCCCTCAGTCAGTGCCTTGCGCGCGGCTGGTCGGCGTGACGACGGGTGTCCCGCCAGCCCCGGGCGTTGCACTGAGCGCGAACAGCCCGCGCCACTCGCGCACCCAGGTGGCCACCTCGCTGGCGGGCATCGGGGACGCGATGCCGGCGCCCTGGCCGACCTCGCAACCCATGTCCAGCAGCATGCGGGCCTGCGCAGGGGATTCAACCCCTTCCGCCACCGCGACGCAGTCGAAGGTGCGCGCCAGGCTGATCACGCCTTCGACGATGGCCCGGTCCTGCGCGTCGGTCAGCATGTTCAGCACGAAGGAACGGTCGATCTTGAGCACCTGCACCGGCAGCCGTTTCAGGTAGGTGAGGGTGGAATAGCCGGTGCCGAAGTCGTCCAGCGCCCAGCGCACGCCGAGCCGGGCGCAGCGTTCGAGCAGCGACGACGTGAAGCCGATGTCGGTGAGCGCCGCGGTCTCCAGCACCTCCAGCTCGAGCTTGGGGCCCAGCGGGCGGGCATGGCGGGCCAGCAGTTCGGCCAGCCGCTGAGCAAAGTCCGGCTCCTGCAGATGGCGCGCCGAGATATTGACGCTGACGTTGAGGTCCAGCCCTGCGGTGGTCCAGGCGTCAAGCTGATCGAGCGCCTTGGCCAGCACGTGGTCGCCGATGCGCGCCGACAGGCCGGTGTGCTCGATCAGCGGCAGGAACTGCGCCGGCGGCACCAGGCCATGCTCGGGATGGTTCCAGCGCAGCAGCGCCTCGAAACCCAGCACGACGCCGCGCTTGAGGTCGACCTTGGGCTGGAAGTACAGCGTCAACTCGTTGCGGTCCAGCGCGTCCTGCACGCGTCCGATGGCGATGACGCGCTCTTCGGCGCGGCGGCTGTGCTCGGTGTCGAAGAACAGGTAGCCGTTGCGGCCGGACTGCTTGGCGCCGTACATCGCATGGTCGGCGTGGCGCAGCAGCGTGTCGGCATCGCTGCTGTCCAGCGGGTAGATGGTGGCGCCGACGCTGGCGGTGACGGCGATCGGGTCGACGTCGGGCGCAATCGTGATCGGCATCGACACCACGCGCAGCACGCGTTCCACCGCTGCGCGCGCTTCCTCGACCGTGCCGGCGCGCAGCAGCAGCGCGAACTCGTCGCCGCCCAGGCGCGCAGCGACGTCGGACCACACGGTGCCGCGTGCTCGCAGCGCGGTACGCAGCCGCAACGCCAGCTCGGCCAGCAGGCGATCGCCGGCCTGGTGGCCGAAGCGCTCGTTGATGGCCTTGAAGTGATCGAGGTCGAGGTAGCACACCGCCATCAGGTAGCCCTCGCGATCGGTCGAGACCATCGCATCGGCCAACAGCTGGCTCAGGCGCGCGCGGTTGGGCAGGCGTGTAAGCTCGTCGAAGTTGGCCTGGCGTTCGAGGCGCTCGCGCTGCAGGCGCTGCTCGGTCACGTCGCTGACGACGATCACGTGGTAGCGCAGCGCGCCGTCCGGGCCATGCACGGTCGAGACGGTCACGTGCAGCGCGCATGGCTCTCCGCCGCGGCGGCGCTCGACGAGTTCGCCGACCCAGTTGCCCGTGCTGCGCAGCGCAGCCCAGAGACTGGCCTGTTGCTGGCGGCTGATGGCATCGGGCGCGGTGGGCTTGAGCAGCGACGGCACGGTGCCGAGCAGCTCTTCGCGCGGTACACCGGTGATCTGCGAATACGTCGGGTTGGCATCGATCACGCGGAATTCGGCATCGGTGATCAGCAGGCCTTCATGCAGATGCATGAACAGGTTGGACGACAGCTGCTGGCGGTCCTCGGCGCTGCGCCGGGCCCCGATGTCCGACAGCGAGGCCACGACCCGCTGCGGCGCGCCGTCGGCGTCGCGCTCGATGACGATGACGTGCACGTCGAACCAGCACCAGCCGTCGCGTACGCGCACCCGGGCTTCATGGCGCAGCCCGGCCCCTTGCGGGCTGTTCACCGAGGCCAGCGCGCTGCGCAGCGAGGCCCGCTCGTCCGGGTGCACCCGGGCCAGCCAGCGCTCGATGGTTGCGGTCTGCGAGCCGCTGGGATCATCCATCAGCGCGCGCCAGCGCGGCGAGGTAAACCCATCACCCGTGCGCAGATCCCAGTCGGCCACACCGAGGTCGGACCCATCCAGTGCAAGCTGCCAACGCTCTTCCAGCCTGGACAACTCGCCGATCAGCACGTGGGGCAGCAGCACCAGGCCCAGGAGTGCAGTGATGTAGGCCCACAGCAGCGTCGGTGGGCCCTCGGCCATCGCGGCTGCGGCGGCGAAAGGTCCGATGCCATGGGCGGTGGCCAGCAGCAGCCCGCCGACCAGCGCCAGCACGCCACCCGATGCCAGCGCGAGACCGCTGCGCATCGCCAACCAGCACAGCAGCACCGGCGGCACGACCAGCCAGGCGAGCGCACCCGGACCCAGCCAGCGCGGGCCCAACATGCCCAACAGCGCGGTCGCCAGGCTGCCGGCCAGCAGGCCCAGCGTGGCATAGCGGCGGCGGCCGACGAAGGCCCGCGACCAACTGCGGGCGCCGAAGCACAGCAGCGGCACGCCGGCCAGCAGCATGCCCAGGGTGTCGCTGACCCACCACTGGAACCACGCCAGCGGCAGGTCCAGCCCGGTGATGCGACCGCTGGCCGCAAGCCAGATGACACCGTTGGCCGCGCTCAGCAAGGTGCCGGCGCCTGCGCCGGCGCCGATCAGCAGGCCGAGATCGCGCCGCTGCTCGAGGCGGCGGTTGAAGCCGGCACGTTCCATCCAGCGCGCGGCCAGCCAGGCGCCACCGGTGCTGCCCAGGGCGATGCCCAAGGCCACCCACGGTCGGGCCCCGGCACCGAGCAGCACCAGCAGATGGCCTGCCAGGACGGCTGGCAGATAGGGGGTGCCCCAGCGCAGCAACACCGCGAGCGCGATACCTGCCGGTGGCCAGACCGCCGCCAGCGACGGCGAACCACCGGGCAGCGACAACGCAAGCCGGCTCGCCAGAACGAAGGCCAGCATGACCAGCAGGGAACGCCAGACCCAGCGCAGCACAGTCTGTGCGGCGGGAGGCAGGTCGTGGAAGAAGGGTCGCAGCAAGAGGGGTCGATTCAGCGCTGGCAATCGATCGATGCTAGCCGCGCGAGCGGTGCTTCGCCTGCGTCGGGCCCATGACCGAGCGCCCCCCGAACAGGCGTTGCCGGTGGCCCGGGAGGCACGTCTGCTTCAGACTGCAAAGTCTTCGAGCTTGCGACCCTCGGCCAGCGCCGCCCTCAACCATTTCGGCTGCAGGCCGCGGCCGGACCATGTATCACCCGTGGCCGCATTGCGGTATTTCGGGGCCACCTTGCTGCCCGCGCTCTTGGCGGGTTTCGGGGCGATATTCTTGCCCGCGATATCTGCGGCGGTGAGCCCGAATTCGGCCATCAGGGTTCGCACCTTGGCGATGGCGGCCGCGCGTTCCTCGCGTTGCGCATCGGCAATCTTCTTTTCAATCTCGGCGCGCTGGGCGAGCAACTCCTGCAGCGATGTCATTCGAAGCCTCCGGTCCTCTCGAAAATGCCGCCGCAGTATAGAAGCGGCGGGTTACCCCGCCGTTGTGGTTTGCACCGACGCGCAGCGGGCCTCAGGCCGCAGGCGGCACATAGCCCGCCGGCTGATCGGCGCCTTCGCCGAAGAAGAAGCGCTCCATCTGCCGCGCCAGGTATTGCCGCGCCCGCTGGTCGGCGAGATTGAGCCGGTTTTCATTCACCAGCATGGTCTGGTGCTTCATCCATGCTGCCCAGGCTTCCTTGCTGACGTTGTCGTAGATGCGTTTGCCCAGTTCACCGGGATACATCGGGAAATCCAGGCCTTCGGCTTCTTTCTTCAGGTATACGCAATTCACGGTGCGGGCCATATCCAAACTCCTTGTCAAACCATTGGCGGGCCGGACGAACCTCAGCCCAGCTTCTTCACCAGCACCTGCGAGCGCCGGTCCCAGTTGTATTTGCGCTTGCGCGCGTCGGGCAGCCATTCGGGGTCGACCTGCACGAAGCCCCGCTTGATGAACCAGTGCATCGTGCGGGTTGTCAGCACGAAGATGCTGTCCAGCCCCAGGGAGCGTGCGCGCTGCTCGATGCGCTTGAGCAGCCGCTCGCCGTCACCCTGGCCCTGCACCTGCGGCGACACCGTCAGCGCGGCCATTTCCGCGGTGCGCGCTTCCGGGTACGGGTACAGGGCCGCACAGCCGAAGATCACGCCGTCGTGCTCGATCACCGTGTAGTTGGCGATGTCGCGTTCGATCTCGGTGCGTTCGCGGCGCACCAGGGTGCCGTCGCGCTCGAATGGCTCGATCAGCTGCAGGATGCCGCCGACATCGTCGGCCGACGCCTCGTGGACCGACTCGAGCTTCTCGTCGACCACCATCGTGCCGATGCCGTCGTGCGTGAACACCTCCTGCAGGATCGCACCGTCCACGCCGAAGGGCAGGATGTGCGAGCGCTCGACGCCGCTTTCGCAGGCCTTCACGCAATGCCGCAGGTAGAAGCCGAGGTCGGTGGGCTTCTCCGGCGGTGGCAGCGCGGCCAGCAGCCGCTTGGCATCGGCCAGCGCGAGCTCGGTATCGATCGGGCTGTCGGGGTCGCTCTGGTCTTCCTGGATGCCGGGAATCTCGGTCAGGAAGAGCAGCTTGTCGGCCTGCATCGCCACCGCGGCGGCGGTGGCCACTTCTTCCATCGACAGGTTGAAGGCTTCGCCGGTCGGCGAGAAGCCGAAGGGGCTGAGCAGCACCAGGGCATCGCTGTCGATCGCGCGCCGAATGGCCGCGGCATCGACCCGCCGCACGACGCCCGAGTGCATGAAGTCGATACCGTCGACGATGCCCACCGGACGCGCGGTGAGGAAGTTGCCCGAGACCACGCGCACCGCGGCGTTGGCCATCGGCGTGTTGGGCAGGCCCTGCGAAAAGGCGGCCTCGATCTCGAAGCGCAGCTGGCCGGCGGCTTCCTGGGCGCAGTCGAGCGTCACCGCGTCGGTGATGCGCGTGCCGCCGTGGTAGCGCGAGGCATGGCCCTTGGCGGCCAGCTGTTCGTTGACCTGGGGACGGAAGCCATGCACCAGCACCAGCTTGATGCCCATCGCATGCAGGATTGCGAGGTCCTGCACGAACACATTGAGCCGGCCGGCCGCGATCAGCTCGCCGGCCATGCCGACGACGAAGGTCTTGCCGTGGTACATGTGGATGTACGGCGCGACCGCGCGGAACCACGGGACGAATGTGTGCGGAAAGACCAGGCTCATGGTGGCCGGGATTGTGCCGCACGACCTCATGGCCGCAGGGCGACCGCAGGCTTGCCGGCGGCGCGTCAGCCGCTGTTTTCGTCCCTGCCGCGCATCACGCGGTTCTTGCCCTGCCGCTTGGCGGCATACATCGCGTCATCGGCCAGCTGCAGCAAGCGCAGCGGCTGCTTGGCATCGACCGGCGCAAGCGCGAAGCCGATCGACGCGGTGACCTCGGGCCCCGTGCCTGGGGCCCCGCAGGCTTCGCGCACGGCCGTCAGCAGATGCTGCGCCATCACCTCGCCGCCGGCGGCGTCGCGCACCTGGGCCAGCACCAGGAACTCGTCGCCACCGAAGCGGCCCACTGCATCGTCGGCGCGCACGGCCTGTTGCAGGGCCTTGGCCACCGTCACCAGCAGGCGATCGCCTTCCGCGTGGCCCAGTACGTCGTTCACCGCCTTGAAGCCGTCGAGGTCGACGAAGAACAGCGCCACCGGCTGCTCACCGGCGCGCGCAACCGCCGCATCGAGGTGGTCCATCAGCGTGCGGCGGCTGAACGCGTCAGTCAGTTCGTCGCGCTCGATGCGGCGACGCAGCCGCTCCTGCGCGACGGTGAGGTCGTGCACGTCGATGGTCAGCGTGTAGACGCCCGCCACCAGGCCGTCGTCGTCGTAGTCGGGCTCGTAGCTCGTGCGCAGCCAGCGCGGACCGCCGAGATAGTCTTTCACCAGCCGGGTGTACTGGCATTGTTCCCCGGCGAGCGCCCGCTCGTAGTAGGGCTGGTGCTCGGCCCAACGTGCCGGGCCGCGGATGTCGGCGATGGAGCGGCCGAGCAGCGCCTCCTTGCTCTGGCCCACGACCTCGGTGTAGGCCTTGTTGACGAAGCGCACGACGAACTGCCGATCGACGTAGGTCAGCGGGCAGGGGATGTTCTCGGTGAACCGCTGCAGCCGCCGGCGTGCTGCGTTGGCAGCCTCGTTGCGCAGCACGTCGTCGTGGATGTCGAACGCGACGGTGTAGACACCCTCGATGACGCCTTCGGCATTGCGATCGGGGAAGACCTGGATACGCGCCCAGCGGGCCGCCGCGCCCAGGTGCGTCAGCCGGCGCTCGTAGCTGGTGCTGCGGCCGGAGAACGCGGCGGCAAAGGCGTTGCGCGCCGCGGCCCAGGCGGTTTCGCCGTACAACTCGGCGAGCGTGCGGCCTTGCAGCTGATCGAAGCTGCGCTTGGACCAGCCGAGGTAGGGGCCGTTGCAGTAGACGAGGCGCCCCTGCGCATCCCAGCGGCCGATGGGCAGGTCGATCGCATCGGCCAGCCGGTCGATCGTGGCCACGCCGGCGACGGCGCCCTGTTCGGTCCTGTCTGAATGCATGCTGCCCAACGACTGCCCTGGCGAACCGGGATGGTGCCTATCGGCGGCACCGCTGTCCACTGCCGGGACGGGCTGGCGAGTGGCCGCGCCGTGGAAGACTACTCGCCGCTCATGACGACCAGCACGGCGCTGGCTGCCGAGCGACCGGGATTGTGGATGGCGTGCGGCACATCGGCCGGGTAGCGCGCCGTCTCGCCGGCCTTCAGGCGCAGCCGCTGCTCGGCGCTGCGGACCTCCAGGCTGCCCGAGATCACGCTCAGGTGCTCCGTCGTTCCGGGTTCGTGCGGTTGCGAATCGAGCGTGCCGCCGGCCTGCATCGCCAGGTCGTACCACTCGAAGCGTCCGGCCAGTTCCACCGGGCCGAGGATGCGCAGGGTGCAATGCCCGTCGGGGCTGTGCAGCGCCGGCGTGCCATGCGCCTGCACGTGCGTGATGGCCGGCGGTTCCATGCGGGCCGGGCTGGCCAGGAGATCGCCGATCGGCACGCCCAGCGCATTGGCCAGGCGCCACACCACCGCCACCGTGGGATTGGCCTGCGCGCGCTCGATCTGCGACAACATCGACTTCGACACGCCGGCGCGGCGCGACAACTCGTCCAGCGACAGGCCATGCTGCTCGCGCAGCGCGGCCAGCAGGTCGCCGACACGCGGTGGCTCGGCGATGGGTGAGGCGGTGGCGGAGGCCAAGGGCTTGCGTCCTCTTGCTTGTTCGATATACTAACTGTCTGTTCGATATCTTGAACAGAGCGAACATTCATCATACTGCACAACACGCCATGAGCACATCCGCCGCCGCCCAAGCCCTGGTTTCCTTCGCCAGCAGCGAGCTCGATGCCCTGCGCGAGGCAGGCCTGTTCAAGTCCGAGCGCGTGATCACCAGCCCCCAGGGCGCGCAGGTGCGGCTGGCCGATGGCAGCGAGGTCATCAACCTCTGTGCCAACAACTACCTCGGCCTGTCTTCGCACCCGCAGGTGATCGAGGCCGCACACGAAGCCTTGCGCACGCACGGCAACGGCCTGAGCTCGGTGCGCTTCATCTGCGGCACGCAGGACCTGCACAAGACGCTGGAGCAACGCATTGCCCGCTTCGTCGGTTGCGAGGACGCCATCCTGTACGCTGCCGCCTTCGACGCCAACGGCGGGCTCTTCGAGCCGCTGCTCGGCGAGCAGGACGCGGTGATCAGCGATGCGCTGAACCACGCCTCGATCATCGACGGCATCCGGCTGTGCAAGGCGCAGCGCCTGCGCTACCAGCACAACGACATGGCCGACCTCGAGGCGCAGCTGCAGCAGGCCAAGGCCGGCGGCGCACGCTTCATCCTGGTGTTCACCGACGGCGTGTTCTCGATGGACGGCACGATCGCGCAGCTCAACGTGATGCGCCGCCTCTGCGACCAGTACGGTGCGCTGCTGGCCATCGACGAGTGCCATGCCAGCGGCTTCATGGGCGCCACAGGTCGCGGCACGCACGAGCACCGCGGCCTGCTGGTGGATGGCCGATCGCAGGTCGACATCATCACCGGCACCTTCGGCAAGGCCTTGGGCGGCGCCAGCGGCGGCTTCACCGCCGGGCCCAGGGCAGTGATCGAGCTGCTGCGCCAGCGCTCGCGGCCCTACCTGTTCTCGAACACGCTGGCCCCGGCGATCGCGGGCGCCTCGATCGCCGTGCTCGACCTGCTGGAAGCCTCGACGGCGTTGCGCGACAAGCTGCACGAAAACACCCGCTACTTCCGCCAGGCCATCCAGGAGGCCGGCTTCGAGATCAAGCCCGGCGAGCACCCGATCGTCCCGATCATGGTGTATGACGCGGTCAAGGCGCAGCAGCTGGCCACGCGCCTGCTGGCACTGGGCGTCTACGTCGTCGGTTTCTTCTTTCCGGTGGTGCCGCGCGGGCAGGCGCGCATCCGGGTGCAGTTGAGCGCCGCGCATGATCGCGCGCAGCTCGAACGTGCGGTGGCCGCCTTCGCGCAGGCGGGACGCGAACTGGGATTGATTGCATGAGCGGCACGCCCAAGATCCTGATCATCGGCGCCAACGGTCAGATCGGCACCGAGCTGGGCGAGGCGCTCATCGCGCGGCATGGCGCTTCGGCCGTCGTGACCAGCGACCTGGCGCCCACCGGCCGGCTGCCGCAGGCGGTGCACGAGGCACTCGACGTCACCGACGCGGCAGCGCTGACCACCGTGGTCAAGCGGCACGGCGTGACGCAGATCTACCTGCTGGCCGCGGCGCTGTCGGCCAATGGCGAAAAGCACCCGCAGTGGGCCTGGAACCTCAACATGAACGGGCTGCTCAATGTGCTGGAGCTGGCCCGCAACCTGAAGCTTGAGCGGGTGTTCTGGCCCAGCTCGATCGCCGCCTTCGGCCCCGGCACGCCGCCCACCGCGCCCCAGGCCACGGTGATGGACCCAAGCACCATCTACGGCATCAGCAAGCTGGCCGGCGAGCGCTGGTGCGCCTGGTACCACGCCAAGCATGGCGTGGATGTGCGCAGCCTGCGCTACCCCGGGCTGATCAGCTGGAAGACGCCGCCCGGCGGCGGCACCACCGACTATGCGGTGGAGA
>CAZXLI010000261.1:0-359 GCA_964641795.1 uncultured Bordetella sp.
ACAAGCTCAAGAGCGTGTCGCGCGGCTATGCGTCGATGGACTACGAGTTCAAGGAGTACCGCGCTGCCGACGTCGTCAAGGTCGACATCATGATCAACGGCGATCGGGTCGACCCGCTCGCGATGATCGTGCACCGAAGCCAGTCGCAGTACCGTGGCCGCGCAGTGGCTGCGAAGATGCGCGAACAGATCCCTCGCCAGATGTACGACGTGGCGATCCAGGCAGCCATCGGGGCCAACATCATCGCCCGCGAGAACATCAAGGCGCTGCGCAAGAACGTGCTGGCAAAATGCTACGGCGGCGACATCACTCGCAAACGCAAACTGCTTGAGAAGCAGAAGGCCGGCAAGAAGCGAATG
>CAZXLI010000261.1:369-9849 GCA_964641795.1 uncultured Bordetella sp.
GCAGATTGGCACGGTCGAGGTGCCGCAGGAAGCGTTCCTGGCCATCCTGCAAGTCGAGGACTAGAAAACCAAACCATGAGTGCTCTCACCGTCGCGCTGTTCGGCGCGCTTGCGGTCTACCTCGGCGGCTGGTATGCCGGCTACTGGATCGGCAACTTCTCGCTGCTGCTGCTGATCCTGAGCGTTGTCACGTTGGCGTACTGGCTGGCGGAGCGCTTCTACTTCGCGCCTGCACGGGCGGCTGCGGCACGTTTGCTGGTCGAGCAAGATGCGCAGCGCCGTGCAGAGCTTGCCCGCAAAGGCATCACCCAGGTCGACGGCGATGTCGAGAGAGCGCGCCAGACCCTGCTGATGCAGCCCTGGTGGCTCGATTGGACCGCCGGCTTGTTCCCGGTGATCCTGATCGTGTTCCTGCTGCGGTCCTTCTTGTTCGAGCCGTTCAAGATCCCTTCCGGCTCGATGATCCCGACCCTGGTGGTCGGTGACCTGATCCTGGTGAACAAGTTTCACTACGGCATCCGGCTGCCCGTGCTGAACCAGAAGATCATCTCGAACCACGAGCCCAAGGCCGGCGACGTGATCGTCTTCCGCTACCCGGTGGACCCGCGCATCGACTACATCAAGCGGGTCGTCGGCGTGCCGGGCGACGAAGTGGCCTACCTGAACCAGAAGCTCTCGATCAATGGCAAGCCGGTTGCCGAGACGCGGGCCGAGAAGCCTTACTACGATGCGGACAGCATCCGCTACGCGCCCATGTTCACCGAGCAGTTGGCGACGGTGAAGCACAACATCCTGGTCAACCCTGATGCGGGCCCGCCCCTGATCCCGAAGGAAGCCTTCGTCAAGTTCCGCGACCAGTGCCGTTACAGCGCCGAAGGTGTCGTCTGCAAGGTGCCGCCCGGCCACTACTTCGTGATGGGCGACAACCGCGACAACTCCGAGGACTCGCGGTACTGGGGATTCGTGCCGGACGAAAACATTGTGGGCAGGGCGTTCCTCGTGTGGATGAATTTCGGTAACCTCGGGCGCATCGGCAGCTTCGACTGAGCGCAGCGCTCGGGCATCATCACGACATGAAGCACACCCTCGGCCACTCCCTGAGCCTGCGCGCGCAACGCGGCGTCACGTTGATCGGCCTGCTGAGCTGGGCCGTGGTCATTGGCTTCGTCGGTTACGTGCTGGTGCGCACGGTACCCACGGTGCTGGAGTTCCAGGCCATCCAGACGGCGGTGAACAAGATTGCTGCCGGCGCCCCGCCCACCGTGGCCGCGATCCGTGCCGCGTTCGACAAGCAGAAGGAGATCGAATACTCGATCGAGTCGATCAGCGGCAAGGACCTGGACATCACCAAGGAAAACGACAGGGTGGTGATTCGCTTCGCCTACCAGAAGGAAGTCGAGCTGATCAAGCCGGTGTACCTGCTGATCAAGTACGAAGGCGAGTCGAAGTGAGGCTTGTCGCCTGACGCGCACCAGCATCATGGATGGCCGACTCGACGCGCTGCAGTCCCGCCTCGGACGGCGTTTCAACGACCCGCGCCTGCTGCAGCGCGCGTTGACGCATCGCAGCTTCGGTGCCGACCACAACGAGCGGCTCGAATTCCTCGGCGATGCGGTGCTGAACCTCGCCGTCTCGAGCCTGCTGTTCGAACGCTTTGCCGGTTCCGACGAAGGCGACCTGACCCGGGTGCGGGCCCACCTGGTTCGTGAGGACAGCCTGCACCGTGCCGCCATCACGCTTGGCCTGCCTGACGCGCTGCGCCTGTCGGACGGCGAGGCGCGTGGCGGGGGCGCTCAGCGGCCCTCGATCCTGGCCGACGCGGTGGAGGCCGTGATCGGCGCCACCTACCTGGACGGCGGCTTCGAACCGGCCGCTCAACTCGTGCGTCAGCTCTTTGGCGAGCTGATCAGCGGCACCGAAGCCGACAGCTGGAGCAAGGACGCCAAGACCGAGCTCCAGGAATGGCTGCAGGCCCGCAAGCTGCCGGTGCCCACCTACCGCATCGTCGCCACTCGCGGGCAGGCGCATGCACAGACCTTCGAGGTCGAATGCGCGGCGCCGGCCCTGGGCGTCGCCGAACAGGGCGAAGGCCGCTCGCGTCGCGCCGCCGAGCAGGAGGCCGCTCGCCACCTGCTGGCCAAGCTCAAGGCCAGCGATCGACCTGGCGGGCCGTTGCGGTCCTAGGCATGAGCGATAACTCGACAACGGGCTCGCAGCCCGAACACGCACCGCAGCGCTGCGGCCTGATCGCCATCGTCGGGCGGCCCAACGTCGGCAAGTCGACACTGTTGAACGCGCTTGTCGGCCAGAAGATCAGCATCACGTCGCGCAAGGCGCAGACCACGCGGCATCGGATCACCGGTGTGCGCACCATGGGTCAGGCGCAATTCGTGTTCGTCGACACGCCGGGCTTCCAGACCCGGCACAGCACCGCGCTGAACCGCAGCCTGAACCGAACCGTGCAGGGCGTGCTGGCCGATGTGGATGTGGTGCTGTTCGTCGTCGAAGCCGGCCGCTTCAACCTCGACGATGCCAAGGTCCTGGCGCTGCTGCCAGCAGGCAAGCCGGCCGTGCTGGTGGCCAACAAGCTCGACGCGGTGACGCGACGCAGCGACATGCTCCCGTGGCTCAAGAGCATGCAGGAGCGCCATCCCTTCACCGAGTTCGTGCCGATGTCGGCCCGCCGGAACGACGATGTCGAGCGCCTGTTCACCATCGTCGCGCCCTATCTGCCGGAACAGCCCTGGCTGTACGAGGAAGATGCCCTGACCGACCGCAGCGAGCGTTTCCTCGCCGCAGAGCTGATCCGCGAGAAGCTGTTCCGCCTGACGGGTGACGAACTACCCTACAGCGCCACGGTCGTGCTCGACAAGTTCGAGGAGGAAGAGGGCGGCCTGCGCCGCATCGCGGCCACGATCGTCGTCGAGCGGGACGCCCACAAGGGCATGATCATCGGCGAGGGGGGCCATCAGCTCAAGCGCATCGCCAGCGAGGCGCGCCAGGAGCTCGAGCGTCTGCTCGAGGCCAAGGTCTTCCTCGAGATCTGGGTCAAGGTGCGATCTGGCTGGGCGGACGACGAGGCGCACCTGCGGTCCTACGGCTACGAATGAGCAAGTCCCTCGGGCAGCCGGCCTATGTGCTGCACCAGTGGGACTGGAGTGAAACCAGCCTGATCGTCGACCTGTTCACGCGCGAGCAGGGCCGCATCGCGGTGGTGGCGAAGGGCGCGAAGCGACCCTATTCGCAGCTGCGGGCGGTGCTGTTGCCGTTCCAGCGCATGCAGGTGGTGCTGGGGCGACCCAAGGCCGACGAGGCCAGCGAGATCCTCACCCTGCGCAGTGCCGAATATGCCGGCACACCCGGCAGCGCCGCGACGCTGCCGCCGGCTCAGCTGTTCTCGGGCTTCTATCTGAATGAACTGCTGATGAAGCTGCTGGCGCGGCAGGACGCGCATCCGCGACTGTTCGATGCCTATGTCGAGACGCTGATGGCGCTGGCCCACGCGAGCGACGAGGCGCCGTTGCGTGCCTTTGAACTCTTGCTGCTGCGCGAGACCGGCGTCCTCCCCGAACTCGATCGCTTGACGCTGACGCAGCAAGCCGTGCAGCCCGAGCAGACTTATGCCCTGCGCGCCGAGGCGGGGCTGGTGCCCGCCGCAGACGCTGACGGCGGTCTGCTCGGGGCGACCTGCAAGGCACTGCAGCTGGCGCTCGATGGCGACGACGCCGCCACGCTGCGCCAGACCTGCAATCTGCAGCTGCCTGCGCTGCGCCTGCAGCTGCGCGGCCTGCTTCACTATCATCTCGGTTCCACGCATTTGCGCTCGCGCACGGCAATGCTCGAAGTGCGCCGCTTGCTCGATGCGACAACCCCTCTGAACGGCCCGCGATGAACCCGCTCGTTGCTCCTGAAGCCTTCCGCCGCGACGGGCGGACCGCCCTGTCGGTCAACGTCAACAAGATTGCCCTGCTGCGCAACACGCGACACCTCGGCATTCCTGATGTGGTGCGGCTGTCGCGCATCGCGCTCGAAGCCGGTGCCCAGGGCATCACCGTGCACCCGCGTCCGGACGAACGCCACATCCGGGGGCAGGATGTGCACGACCTGGCGGCCTTGATGAAGCAGTGGCCCGAAGCCGAATACAACATCGAGGGCAACCCCTTCCACAACCTGATGGACTTCGTGCGCACGCTGCGCCCGCACCAGTGCACCTTCGTGCCTGACAGCACCGACCAGTTCACTTCGGACCACGGCTGGAACTTCCCGGCCGATCTCGAACGCCTGAAGCCGCTGGTGGCCGAAGCACAGGCGCTGGGCGTGCGAGTCAGCCTGTTCATGGATCCGCATCCCGAGGCGATGGTCCATGCGGCCGCCACCGGTGCGCAGCGCGTCGAGCTCTACACAGAGTCCTATGCCGGCGCGCATGGCCAGCCCGAGCAGGCCGCTGTCTTGGCGCGTTATGTCGCTGCGGCCACGGCGGCGATCGCCGCCGGCCTGCAGATCAATGCCGGTCACGACCTGAACCGCGTCAACCTCACCGAGTTTCTGCGTGCGGTGCCGGGTGTGCTGGAAGTGTCGATCGGCCATGCGCTGATTGCCGATGCGCTGGAGCTGGGCCTGGCCGAGACCGTGCGCGACTACCAGCGTTGCATCCAGCGCGCGTTCTCGGCCACTGACCGATGATCTACGGCATCGGCACCGATGTCTGCGATGTGCGCCGCATCCGGGCGACGCTGGAGCGTCGCGGCGACCGCTTTGCGGAGCGCGTGCTTGGGCCGTCCGAGATCCAGGTCTTCCATGCCCGGCGCGCGCGTGTCGACGCACGAGGCGTGGCCTACCTCGCCACGCGCTTCTCGGCCAAGGAGGCCTTCTCGAAAGCCATCGGCCTGGGCATCCGGTCGCCCATGAGCTGGCGCGCCTGCGAGATCCTCAACCTGCCCAGCGGCAAGCCTGAAATCCGCCTGCACGGTGAACTGGCCGAGTGGTTCAGCGCGCGCCATCTGCGGGCCCATGTCACCGTCACCGATGAAACCGACTATGCCGCGTCCTTCGTCGTGGTCGAACAAGCCGAAGCGCCATGACCCATGAACACGTGCTGCATGCTCCGCTGGTGATCGACGTCGCTGGCACCGAGCTCGATGCCAATGACCGTCGCCGTCTGCAACATCCGCTGACCGGCGGGTTGATCCTCTTCACCCGCAACTGGCGCGATCGCCAGCAACTGACCCAACTGGTCGCCGAGGCCAAGGCCTTGCGCCCCGACCTGCTGGTGACCGTCGACCATGAAGGGGGTCGGGTACAGCGCTTTCGCACCGACGGCTTCACGCACTTGCCGGCCATGCGGGTGCTCGGCGAGTTGTGGATGCGCGACGCGATGCGCGCCACCGATGCTGCCACTGCGGCGGGCTACGTGCTGGGCGCCGAACTGCGTGCCTGTGGCGTGGACTTGAGCTACACGCCGGTGGTCGATCTGGACCACGGCCACAGCCAGGTCATCGGCGATCGGGCCTTCCACCGTGATGCCAGGGTGGTCACGCTGCTGGCCAAGAGCCTGATGCATGGCCTGCTGCTGGCCGGCATGGGCAATTGCGGCAAGCACTTCCCGGCCCATGGCTTCGCGACGGCCGACAGCCATGTGGCGCTACCGGTCGACAAGCGTTCGCTGAAGGCCATCCTCGCCGACGATGCGCGGCCCTACGACTGGCTGTCGACCAGCCTGACGGCGGTGATGCCCGCGCACATCGTCTACCCGAAGGTCGACGCGATGCCCGCTGGCTTCTCGTCGCGTTGGCTGCGCGAGATCCTTCGCGGCCAACTCGGCTTCCAGGGGGTCATCTTCAGTGACGACCTGAGCATGGCCGGTGCTCGCGCGGCGGGCAGCACGCTCGATGGTGCGGTGGCCGCGCTGAATGCCGGCTGTGACATGGTGCTGCTGTGCAATCAGTCGGTGAACGGCGGCGCGCCGGTCGACGCATTGCTGGACGGCCTGAGCCAGGCGTGCGAGCAGGGCCGCTGGCAGCCCGCAGCCGACAGCGAAGCACGTCGCCTCGACCTGCTGCCCCTGCTGCCGCCGCTGCCCTGGGATGAGCTGGTTCATCAACCGGCGTACCGGCATGCACTCGAGCGCTTGCCTTGACGCGTCACTGACCGCCGAGGGCTCAATCGCCGAAGTGCATCTGGTACTTCGCGCCGTCCGAAAACATGCAGGCGCCGGTGCCGTTGCTGGCGCCCGTCAGCCTGTACTCGCACTGCGCACTCACGCCATTGCCGCCGAATGCGTTGGCGATGCCGCGTCGGCCGTTGCCGTCCCGTCCGTCGATTCCCAACACCTCCGCGTGGATACGGCCGTAGGCCGCGTAGCCGGCATCGACCCGGGTGGCATCTCCGTGCATGGGGGCACCCTGGTAGATCAGCGAGATGCTGCCGCGGCCGGTGTGCTGGTCGTTGATCGTCGCCACGACCATGCCTGCGACCCGGGCCCGATCATTCAACGGGTAGAGGCGGGCCTGCAGCAGACTCGGGGTCGGCGCCCCGGGGGCCGCAGCTGGTAGCGGCGGCTGCACGATCGTCACGTTGGCCGGCTGCGGGGGCGGGTAGTTCAGGGGGCGACCGGTCTGGGGATCGACCGGCACGACATAACACGCCGTCAGCACGGCCATCGGGCAGGCCGTCGCCGCGACAAGGACCAGACGCCGAGGCAGGGAGTTCCTCATAGAAGCTTTCGAGGCACGGCAACAATGCCGCGCCGCACAGCTTCGGCGACACCCGGCGTCGGGTTCAAGCGCGATCGCGCAGGTAGCGCGGCCTGCGCCGGACCGGGGCGGTGGACGATACCGCCGCCCCGTTCGGAGGCGTCAGGCTGCGGGTCCCTGCGCCTCGAACGGCAGCTTCAGCTGCGACAGGTCCTTGCGCGTCTCGACCAGCACCAGCGGGCCTTCGTCCACCACAACCGATGGCTTGCGCTCGCGCGGCACGTGCACCGGGCGCGGCTCGGCGGCGATGGCTTGCTGGGCCAGGCGGATCTTGTCCGCGTCCGAATTCACCCACAGCAGGCCTGAGGCTTCGGCGATGCGCTGCAAATCGTCCAGCGGCAGCACATAGGGCTCGATCACGACCTTTGGCGCCGGGGGGGGCGCGACCGGCTCGATCGGCGCATCCGCCCTGTTCTCGGCCGCGATCGACTCGTTGCTGCCGCTTACATCGGGCGTCAGCGACGCCTGCGGTTCCGACTCGTCGCGACGCTCGCGACGCGGGCGGTCCCGTCCGCCACGGCCACGACGCCGATTGCCGTCGTCCTCGGCCTCTCCGGCGGCAGGCTCCGCTACCGGTCGATCGTCGGCAGCACGTTCGGTGCCGTCGGCCGTGGTCTCCGGCGCAGTCTCGACACCGCCCGGGGTCTCTTCACGGCCACCGCGACCACCCCGGCGCCGGCGCCGGCGACGCTGCTCGTCGCGGTCGCCCTCGGGGGCTTCGCCACCCTCGACGCCCGTGGTCAGATCGGTCGGCAGCTCGGCCAAGGCGCTCTGGGCTTCGGTCGCCTCGGCGCGAGGCTCGCGGTCGGGCCGTGCGGGGCGACGATTGCCGCTGTCGGGGGCGGTGTCGACACCTTCGGCCGGACGCTCGCCGCGGCGGGTGCTGTCACGGCCATCGCGGCGACCGCCGCGCGCTTCGCCGCGGCCTTCGCCGCGGCTCTCGTGACGGCCCTCACTGCGGCCCTCGCTGCTGCGGCCCTCACTGCGGCCGTCACCGCGGCCCTCACCACGTTCGCCACGGCCCTCGCGCTGGTCGCGTCCTTCGCGCGTCTCGCGGCCCTCGCGGCCGCGCCCACCGCGTTCGCCACGGCCGCCGCGCTCGCCGCGCCGACCGTCGCGGCCTTCGCGCTTTTCGGCACCTGCAGCTGCGGATGTCGGCTCGGCCGCGACGGGCGCAGGCGCCGGTTCAGGCGCAGGGGCCGGTGGCGTGCCGCCGAAGAGCTTCTTGATCCAGCCGAAGAAACCGGTGCCTGCGGCCGGTGTCGGCGTGGCGGCCCAGCTCGGTGTCGGCGGTGGACCCGCCGGGGCCGGCGACGGCGCCGCGACCACCGGCTCGGGCTTGGGCGGCGCCACCGGGGCCGGTTGGTCGGGCAGCACGCCCTTGATCACCGGCTCCTGCTTGGGCTTGGCTTTCTCGCGCCGGCTGATCGAGACCTCGTCGTCCGGTTCCTCGATCATCGTGTAGCTGGCCTGCAGGTTCTCCAGCCGCGGATCGTCGTGGCGCAGCCGCTCCAACTTGTAGTTGGGCGTCTCGAGGTGCTTGTTCGGCACCAGCAGCACGGTGACGCGCTGCTTCAGCTCGATCTTGGTGATCTCGGTGCGCTTCTCGTTGAGCAGGAAGCTGGTCACCTCCACCGGCACCTGAACATGCACGGCGGCGGTGTTGTCCTTCATCGACTCCTCTTGAATGATGCGCAGGATCTGCAGCGCGGAGGACTCGGTGTCGCGGATGTGGCCGGTGCCGTTGCAGCGCGGGCAGGTGATGTGGTTGCCCTCGCTCAGCGCCGGGCGCAGGCGCTGTCGGCTCAGCTCCAGCAGACCGAACTTGCTGATCGAGGAGAACTGCACGCGGGCGCGGTCCTGGCGCATCGCGTCGCGCAGGCGCTGCTCGACCTCGCGGCGGTTCTTCGACTCCTCCATGTCAATGAAGTCGATGACGATCAGGCCGCCGAGGTCGCGCAGCCGCATCTGGCGCGCGATCTCGTCGGCGGCTTCGAGGTTGGTGCGGGTCGCGGTCTCCTCGATGTCGCCGCCGCGGGTGGCGCGCGCCGAGTTGACGTCCACGCTCACCAGCGCTTCGGTGTGGTCGATGACGATGGCGCCGCCCGAGGGCAGGTTCACCGTGCGGGCAAAGGCGGTCTCGATCTGGTGCTCGATCTGGAACCGGCTGAACAGCGCCGCGTCGTCGCGGTAGCGCTTGACCCGTGAGGCCGACTCCGGCATCACGTGGTTCATGAACTGCTGGGCCTGATCGTAGATGTCGTCGGTGTCGATCAGGATCTCGCCGATGTCCGACGTGAAGTAGTCGCGGATCGCGCGGATCACCAGGCTCGATTCCTGGTAGATCAGGAAGGCGCCCTTGCCGGCCTTGCTGGCGGCGTCGATCGCCGTCCAGAGCTTGAGCATGTAGTTCAGGTCCCACTGCAGCTCGGCCGCCGAACGGCCGATGCCAGCGGTGCGGGCGATCAGGCTCATCCCCTTGGGATAGTCGAGCTGCTCGAGGTTCTCCTTCAGCTCTTCGCGGTCCTCGCCCTCGATGCGGCGCGACACGCCGCCACCACGCGGGTTGTTGGGCATCAGCACCAGGTAGCGGCCGGCCAGCGAGACGAAGGTGGTCAGCGCCGCGCCCTTGTTGCCGCGCTCCTCCTTCTCCACCTGCACCAGCAGTTCCTGGCCTTCCTTGATCACGTCCTGGATGCGCGCCTGGCTGACCGACACGCCCTGGGTG
>CAZXLI010000262.1:0-9840 GCA_964641795.1 uncultured Bordetella sp.
GGCCTGCTTCATCTGATCGCTGGACTCGGTGGTCAGCATCAGGATCGGCGTGGTCTTGAACTGGGGCGTCTCACGCAGCTTCTTGGTCAGGCTGATGCCATCCATGCGGGGCATGTTCTGGTCGGTCAGCACGAGGTTGAAGTCGCGCTGGCCGGCCTTTTCCCAGGCGTCCTGGCCGTCGACGGCTTCGACGACATTGAAACCGGCGTTCTTCAGCGTGAACGAGACCATTTGGCGCATGGAGGCCGAGTCATCGACGGCGAGGATTGAGTGCATCGTGTTCTCCGGGCAATCAGGGTGGTTATCGGGCGTAACAATGAAAGATTTAGAACAGCTCGATCGAGCCGGCGTCCATTTCGTCCTGGGTCACCGGGTTCGGGCGCAGCGGGGCGTCTTCGACCACCGCTTCACCGTCCTCGTCGTCGCCCATCACGTCGCGCGCCAGGCGGTCGGCGCAGTTGCGCAGACGTCGCTGCAGGTGCGCGATCAGCTGCGTCGACATGTCCTGGAATTGCAGCGCCGTCACGGCGCCGCCCATGTGGTGCATGGCCTGCTTCATCGCCTGCGTGTCCCACTCCGGGTGAGCCTGCGCCAGTTCGAGCAGCTGGTTCATCTGGGCCGATGCGCCGTAGAAATGCCCCATCAGGGTCTCGGTGGCGTCGGTCAGCAGCCCGGCCAGCCGCTCCAGGTCGTTGTTCGCGACCATCAGGTTGTCCTGCACGTCCGCTGCGGTGAGCAACGGAACCGTGGTCATGGACGGCACCTGTGGCGTGGGGTCGTTGTTCAACATCGTCACTCCGCGTTGGGGTCGAAGACCAGCCGTCTGCAATCGGCTCTGGTGTCTGGGATTTTCGGCAGGCAGTAGGGAGTTATTGAGCCGAAGACGGCATGAAAGACGGCGCATTTCCACATCCGGCGGCCGGGCTGCCCGGTGCCCGGCGCCTTTGCCATACTCAGGCCATGCCCGACCTCCCGGATGCCCACGTCCTGCGCCTGCTGCACATCGAGGACTCCCCGCTGGACCACGATCTGGCGCTGGCCTTCCTGCGCCGCGCCGGCCACCGGTTGCAGGTGCTGCGGGTGGACAACGAGGCCGCGTACCGCCAGGCGCTGGACTCGCAGGAATGGGATGTGATCCTGTCGGACTACAACCTGCCGGGCTTCTCGGGCCTGCGTGCGCAGGAGATCCTGAAGGAAAGCGGGCGCGAGATCCCGTTCATCCTGGTCTCCGGCGAGATCGGCGAGGACACCGCGGTGGCGGCGATGCGCAACGGCGCCACCGACTACCTGCTGAAGAACAACCTGGCCCGCCTGGCGCCGGCGGTCGAGCACGCCATCGAGGCCGGCCAGGAACGCCGCGCGCGGCAGCAGGCCGACCGAGAACTGGCCGCCTCGCGCCAGCGCCTGTCCGAACTGGCGCAGCACCTGCAGACCAGCGTGGAGATGGAACGCGCCGCGATCGCCCGCGAGATCCACGACGACGTGGGCGGCAGCTTGACCGCCATCAAGTTCGACCTGGCCTGGATCGGCCGCCATGTCGGCGCGCCCGAGGTGCAGCAGCGCGTGGCCTCGGCGCTGGAGACCGTGGACCTGGCCATCGAGGCCAGCCAGCGCATCATGCACAACCTGCGCCCGGCCATCCTGGAGCAGGGGCTGGTGGCCGCGCTGCAATGGATGGCCAGCCGCTTCGAGAAGCGCAACGGCTTTCCGTGCACATTCCTCACCAGCCACGATTCGATGCAGTTGCCCGCCGGCGTGCCGCTGGTGGCCTACCGCTTCGCGCAGGAGGCGCTGACCAACGTCAGCAAGCATGCGCAGGCCACCAAGGTGTCGATCGATCTTTCGCTGACGCGCGGCGTGCTCTCGCTGGA
This sequence comes from uncultured Bordetella sp., assembly GCA_964641795.1. Classification (GTDB taxonomy): domain Bacteria; phylum Pseudomonadota; class Gammaproteobacteria; order Burkholderiales; family Burkholderiaceae_C; genus Pseudaquabacterium. The sequence goes on from CAZXLI010000262.1 coordinate 1,872, forward strand.
GGTGGCCGACAACGGCCGCGGCCTGTCGAACGCCGACCTGGCCAAGGCGCGCAGCTTCGGCCTGCGCGGCCTCACCGAGCGGGCCGGCACGGTGGGCGGCTGGGTCGACGTGTCCAGCGGCCCGACCGGCACGGTGCTGATGCTGTCGGTGCCGGTGAGCGGTGGCAGCGGCAACGGCACGCGCGACATGCGCCGCTTCGACGACGATGCGGACCACGATCCGTCCACTTGGGGGGCGCCATGATCAAGGTGATGCTGTGCGATGACCATGCGTTGATCCGCCGCGGCATCCGCGACACGCTGGCCGATGCCGAGGACATCCAGGTCGTCGGCGAGGCTGGCGACTATGGCGAGCTGCGCGCCTTGCTGCGCGGCCACAGCTGCGACGTGCTGGTGCTGGACATCAACCTGCCCGGCCGCAGCGGGCTGGACGTGATGCATGCGCTGAAGGACGAGGGCTCGCCGGTGAAGGTGCTGGTGGTCAGCATGTACCCGGAGGACCAGTACGCGATCCGCGCGCTGCGCGCCGGTGCCTTCGGCTACGTCAACAAGGGTGGCGATCCGCAGCAGATCGTGCAGGCGGTGCGCACCGTGGCCCAGGGCCGCAAGTACGTGACGCCCGACATCGCGCAGATGCTGGTCGAGAGCCTGACCACGCCGGTGACCGAGAACGCCCACGACAAGCTGAGCGACCGCGAACTGCAGACGCTGGTGATGATCGCCTCGGGCAAGCGCCTGTCGGACATCGCCGAGGAGCTGATGCTCTCGCCCAAGACCGTCTCGGTGTACCGCGCCCGCGTGCTGGAGAAGCTCAACCTCCAGAACAACTCGGAGCTGACGGTCTACGCGATCAGGAACGGGCTGGTCGGCGGCTGAGCCGCAGCCGGGCTCGGCAGCGCGGGCACGATGGCGATCGGGCCGCCGAGCAGCGCCGCCAGCGCCCCCGCGGGCTGGGGTCGCGCCAGCAGGTAGCCCTGGCCGCGCTGGCATGGCAGGCCGGCCAGGAACTGCAGCTGCTCGGCCGTCTCGATGCCTTCGGCCACCACTTTCATGCCCAGCGAGCGCGCCATCACCACGATGGCACGGATGATCGAGCTGGCGTCCGCCCCGTCGGGCAGGTCGGCGATGAAGGACTTGTCGATCTTCACCGTGTCGATCGGGAATCGGCGCAGGTGGCTCAGGCTCGAGTAGCCGGTGCCGAAATCGTCCAGCGCCAACTCGACCCCCAGCGCCTTCAGCGCCAGCAGCGTGCTGCGCGCCGCTTCGGCGTTGTGCATCAGCGCGGTCTCGGTCAGCTCCAGTTCGAGGCACTGCGCTGGCAGCCCGTGCGCCTGCAGCGCCTCGCGCACCAGCCGTGGCAGGTCCTGCGACCCGAACTGCCGCGCCGAGAGGTTCACCGCCATCGCCAGCTCGGCATGGCCCTCGGCGCGCCACTGGGCCAGCTGCCGGCAGGCCTCGCGCAGCACCCAGTCGCCGATCGGGGCGATCAGGCCGGTGTCCTCGGCCAGCGGGATGAAGCGGTCGGGGCTGATCATGCCCAGCTGCGGATGGCGCCAGCGGATCAGCGCCTCGAGCGCCACGATGCGGCCACTGACCAGGTCGACCTGGGGCTGGTAGTGCAGCTCGAAGCCGCCCTCGGCCACGGCCTGGCGCAGCGCGTTCAGCAGCTCGACGCGCTGCCGCGCCTGCTGGCCCATCTCGGCGGTGAACCACTGGAAGCCGTTGCGCCCCTGGGCCTTGGTGCGGTACATCGCGGCATCGGCATGCTTGAGCAGCAGGTCGGCGCTGTCACCATCGGCCGGGTAGGCGCTGATGCCGACACTGGCGCTGATGTGCAGCCGATGCTCGTCGGCCACGAAGGGCTGGGCCAGCGCGCGCACGATGTCCTGCGCGACGCTGGCGGCGTCCTCGGCGCGTTCCAGGTCCACCAGCATCACGACGAATTCGTCGCCGCCGAGGCGGGCCACCGTGTCGCCTTCGCGCACCAGCGAGCGCAGCCGTTGCGCCACGGCCTGCAGCAGGCGGTCGCCCACCGCATGGCCGAGGCTGTCGTTGACATGCTTGAAGCCATCGAGGTCCAGGAACAGCAGGGCCAGCGGCCGCTCGCTGCGCCGGGCCTGGGCCAGGGCCTGGGACAGCCGGTCGTTCAGCAGCGCGCGGTTGGGCAGGCCGGTGAGTTCGTCATGGTGGGCCATGTGGCGGATGCGCTGCTCGGCACGCTGGCGCTCGATGGCGATGCCGGCGATGCGCACCGCCATGTCGATGCGCCGCTGCTCGCGCGGTCCGGGCCGGCGCACGGTGCGCGCGTACATCGCGAAGGTGCCGAGCACTGCGCCGTCGTGGGCGATGATCGGCGTCGACCAGCAGGCGCGCAGCCCATGGCGTTGGGCGAGGGCCCGGGCCTCGCCGGCCCACAGCGGGTCGGTCTCGATGTCGCTGACGACCACCGTCTCGCGCCGGTGGATGGCCGTGCCGCAGGAGCCTGACACCGGGCCGACCGGCCAGCCGTCGATGGCGGTCGAGTAGGCCGCCGGCAGCCCGGGCGACGCGCCGTTGCGCAGCCGCTGACCGTCCTGGTCGAGCAGCAGGATCGAGCCGTGGATGTCGTCCAGCTGCGATTCGGCCAGCCGCACCAGGCGGTCCAGCACCTCGGGCAGGGGCACGCGGGCGGCGATCATTTCCAGGATGCGGCCCTGCTCGGTCAGCGTCTCCTTGGCCTGGCCGAGCTGGGCGGTGCGCAGCTCGAGCTGTTCACGGTCGGCCAGCAGGCGTTCGACGGCGCGCGCCATCTCCGCAATCTCGTCGTGGCCGCTCACCAGCGCCGCCAGCGGCGTGCCCTCGGTGACCCGGTGGCGCAGGTGAAGGCTGACCTGGTCCAGCCGCTGCAGCAGGTGGCGGCCGAGGAACAGGCCGGCCACCAGCCAGGTGAACAGCAGGCCGATCGCCAGCACCAGCAGGATGCCGCGCTGATTGCCCTGCGAGCGCTCGACCAGCGATTGCAGCAGCCCGTGGGCCGCGCGCTCCGCGGCCGCGGACTGCAGCATCGCGCTGGCCACCAGCAGCTGGGCCTGCGCCGCCAGTTCGGCGCGCGGCCCCTGCGGCGCCAGCGCGTCGGCGGCTTCGCCTGCATCGGGCCCGCGCTGGGCGGGCGGCGGGCCGCCCAGCTGTTGATCGAGCAGCCGATCGGCCAGCTGCCGCAGCCGGGCGCAGGACCGCTCGAACTGGCTGATCACCGGATCGTCGGGCTCGGCGGCCAGCTGGCGCACCAGGTCCATGATGTTGTCGGCGTGCACGCCGATGTCGGCATGGCTCTGCACCATCGATGCCGACGACCGCATGGCCAGGAAGCGCTCGATCTCGCGCTGGATGCTCAAGGCATGCTGCACGATCGCCTGGCCTTGCTGCAGCCGCATCAGCTGCTCCGCGGCCATCTGCTGGGTGGCATCGCTGGTATTGCGCAGCGCCAGGATCGCCGCCAGTCCGATGCCGACGAACAGCAGCGACAGCGATGCGAGGCCGAGCATGAACTGGCTGCGCAGCGACTGCGGCAGCCCCGGCATGTCGGCATCGTGCCAGGGGCGGTGCCAGGACATGTTTGGGAGTGCAGCGGCAGTGCCGGGGCGGGTCGCGTGCAGACGCGATACCAGCGGGCGGCGCGGTTCCGGCCCGTTCAGGCCGCGAACTCGGCGGCCGAGGCGACCAGCTTGTCGTGCGGCTGCAGCTGCGCCTGCAGCGCTTCGGGCGTCAGCTTCAGGCGGGCCAGCAGCGGGCCCTGTGCGATGCGCAGCGCGTCGATGCGGTCCACGCCGTCATGGCCGGCATCGGCCAGCACGCTGGCCAGGCGCAGCAGCGCGCCGCTGCGCGAGAACGGCTCGGCCGCGATCGGGTTCGCCGCGGTGTACAGGCTATCGACCAGCGCCAGCGGCATGTGCCAGCGCGCGGCGAGCTCGGCCGACACCTCGGCATGGCTGCAGCCGAAATGGGTGCGCTCGAGTTCGAAGATGCTGTCGGGCGCGCCGGCCATCGATTCGACCAGCGAGACCTGGCCGGGCGAGGTCATCAGCATCAGCAACTGGCCCGAGCGCAGGATCAGGCCGGCGATCTCGGCCAGGCCGGCATCTTCGCCGAGCAGGCGCGCGAGCGTGCGTGCATGGCCTGCGGTGGCCAGGTTCTGGCACCAGAAGCGCTGGCGGTCGAAGCCCGGCGGGCGCGGGAAGGTGTTGGCCAGGCACACGGTGAGGGCCAGGCCGCGCAGCGCGTCCAGGCCGATCAGCGCCGCGGCATCCGGCAGGTGCGCCACACGGCCACGCGAGGCGTAGCGCGCCGAATTCGCCAACTTCAGCACGCGGGCCGCCAGCGCGGGATCCTGCGCGATGAGTTCGGCGAGCTCGACCAGCGAGACATCCTCGCGGCCGAAGGTCTCCATCAGCCGGTGTGCCACTTCGGGCAGTGCCGGCAGCGAGTGCGACTGGGCAAAGAATCGATCGATCGAGGCCATACGTCGATATCGGTTGCTGCAGCCCGCGGCTTGAACCGGCGCCTGTGGCTACTGGAAGTGCGCGAGCATGCGCTCCAGCGCCATCGTGAAAGGTTGCTGCATCAGCGGCAAGGTCAGCAGCATGCCGATCAGGCCGACGCCCAGCGTGATCGGGAACCCCACGGCGAACACGTTGATCTGTGGCGCCACGCGCGAGATCACGCCCAGCACCAGGTTGACGAACAGCAGCATGCCCACCAGCGGCAGCGCGATCCACAGGCCGAGCGTGAACAGCTCCGCGCCCCAGGCCTGCGGCTGGGTGGCGCGCAGGAAGGCGAAGGGCTCGGGCCCGACCGGGAAGGCGACGAAGCTCTGGATCAGCGCCGCGATGATGGCCAGGTGCCCGTTGATGATGACGAACAGGAACGCGACGATGGTGCCGAAGAACTTGCCCGACGCGGTGCCTTGGGCTGCCGTGGCGGGGTCGAAGAAGCCGGCGAAGTTCAGACCCATCTGCAGCCCGATCAGCTCGCCGCCGAGTTCCACCGCCGCGAACACCAGCCGCACCGCGAAGCCCAGCGAGATGCCGATCAGCACCTGCTGCAGCACCAGCAGCACCGCCGGCGCCGAATCCAGCGCCACCACCGGCATTTCCGGCAGCGAGGCCTGCGCGGCCAGCGCGATGAACAGCGACAACGCGATCTTCACCCGCATCGGCACCGCGCGCTGGCTGAACACCGGCAGGCTGGTCATCAGCGCCAGCGCGCGCAGGAAGGGCCACAGCCAGGGCGTGATCCACGCCAGCAGCTGGGCCTCGGTGAAGGTGAGCATCAGCCGACCGCTGAAGGGATGGCCTGCAGGGTCTGCTGGATGTAGTCGACCAGCATCGTCATCATCCACGGGCCGGCGATGGCCAGCACCGCGACGGCGGCCAGCACCTTGGGCACGAAGCTCAGCGTCTGCTCGTTGATCTGCGTGGCCGCCTGGAAGATGCTGACCACCAGGCCGACGACGAGCACCGCCAGCAGCAGCGGCGCCGACACCATCAGCAGCATGTACAGGCCCTTCTGGCCGAGCGTGAAGACTTGTTGGGGATCCATGGTGTGTCCGGAAAACCTAGGTCGCAAAAGAGGCGGCCAGTGAACCCAGCAACAGGTTCCATCCGTCGGCCAGCACGAACAGCATCAGCTTGAAGGGCAGGGCCACCAGCACGGGGCTGAGCATCAGCATGCCCAGGCTCATCAGCACGCTGGCGACGATCATGTCGATGATCAGGAACGGGATGAAGATCAGGAAGCCGATCTGGAACGCGCTCTTCAACTCGCTGGTGACGAAGGCCGGCACCAGCACCTTGAACGGCATGTCCTCGCTCTTGACGCCGGCTTCCACCTTGGCGAGCTTGGCGAACAACGCCATGTCGCTCTGGCGCGTCTGCTTGAGCATGAACGCGCGCATCGGCACCTCGCCGCGCTTCAAGGCCTCGTCCAGGCCGATCTGCTGCGCCTGGTAGGGCGCCCAGGCCTCGGTGTAGACCTTGTCGATCGTCGGCGACATGACGAAGAAGGTGAGGAACAGGCTCAGGCCGACGATCACCTGGTTCGGCGGCGCGCTCTGCGTGCCCAGCGCCTGGCGCATCAGCGAGAGCACGATGACGATGCGGGTGAAGCCGGTCATCATCAGCAGCACCGCGGGCAGGAACGACAGCGCGGTGAAGAACAGCAGCGTCTGGATCGGCACCGAGTAGCTGGTGCCGCCGGCGCCCTGGCCGACGATCAGCGGCAGGCTCGCGCCGCCACCGCCTTGCTGCGCTAAAGCCGCTACGGGAAGCGCCGATAACACCGACAAGCCCAGCACTCGGGCCGCGCGGCCGAGGTGGCGCGAAAAGACAAGACGCTCAGCGCGCATGCTCGTCTCCCGCTGCGGTGCCGCGGCTCTTGGCGAGCCAGGCGGCAAAGGGCAGGGCGGCCTGCGCGGCAGCCGGGGCATCGGCCTGCGGCGGCAGCGTGTGCAAGGTGTTGATGCCGCCGGGCGTGACGCCCAGCACCAGCCAGCGCCGGTCGTCGCCGGAGCCGACCTCGACGGTGACGACGCGCTGGTTCGGCGCCAGCGCGAGCTGCGCGACGACCCGCATCACGCCCTGCGAGGCGGCCGCGCCCATTGGCGTGCGCTTGAGCAGCCACAAGGCGATGGGAATCATCGCCAGCACCGCCATGAAGGCGAGTACGGGCCCGACGATCGAATTCATCCCTGGTTTCTCTTGTGTTGAAAACGGATCACGAGCGGCTGAGGCGGCGCATGCGCTCGCTGGGCGTCACGATGTCGGTGAGGCGGATACCGAACTTGTCGTTCACCACCACCACCTCGCCCTGCGCGATCAGGTAGCCGTTGACCAGCACGTCCATCGGCTCGCCGGCCAGCGCCTCGAGCTCGACCACCGAGCCCTGCGCGAGCTGCAGGATGTGCTTGATCGGGATCTTGGTGCGGCCCAGCTCCACGGTGAGCTGCACCGGGATGTCCAGGATCATGTTCAGGTCGTTGCCGGCAGCCGGCACGCCGCCCGCGCCACCCGCGTTCGAGAAGTTGGTGAAGGCTGCGGCCGACACCGACTCCACCGGCTCCGCCAGCGCGCTGCCACCACCGCTGCCGGCGTTGGACTCGGCCAGCGCGGCCGCCCATTCGGCGGCCATGCGGTCCTCTTCGGACATCTGCGGTTCACTCATTGGACTCTCCCAGCCAGCCCGCGGGGGTACTGGTCAGCATGCGGTCGATCTTGATGGCATAACGTCCATTGGACGTGCCATAGTGGCAGTCGAACACCGGCACGTTGTCGATCTTGGCCTGGATCATCGGGTCCAGGTCGAGCTCGATGAAGTCGCCGGGCTTGAAGGCGAGCAGCTGCTCGAGCGTGGCGGTGGCATGGGCCAGCTCGGCGATCAGCTTGACGTCGGCCGACTGGATCTGCTGCTTCAGCAGCTTCACCCAGCGGCGGTCGGGTTCGCTGGAGTCGCCCTGCATCGTGCTGTAGAGCACGTCGCGAATGGGCTCCAGCGTCGAGTACGGAATGCAGAAGTGCACCGTGCCGGTGGTCTCGCCGATTTCCAGCGTGAAGCTGGTGGCGACGACGATTTCCGAGGGCGTCGCGATGTTCGCGAACTGCGGCTGCATCTCCGAGCGCTGGTACTCCATCTCCACCGGGTAGATGCCGGACCAGGCCTTCTTGTACTCGGCGATGATGCATTCGACCAGCCGCAGGATCACGCGCTGCTCGGTGGGCGAGAAGTCGCGGCCCTCGATGCGGGTGTGGAACTTGCCGGCGCCGCCGAAGAGCGCGTCGATCACGGCGAAAACGAGCGTCGGGTCGCAGACGATCAGGCCCGAGCCGCGCAGCGGCCGCACCGACACGATGTTGAAGTTGGTGGGCACCACGATCTCGCGCAGGAAGGCGCTGTACTTCTGCACGCGGATGCCGCCGATGGCCACTTCCGGGCTCTT
>CAZXLI010000263.1:0-9757 GCA_964641795.1 uncultured Bordetella sp.
CAGCAGTATAGCCGGGTTTTCAGAGCACGCCGCCGCGCTTGTTGCGATTCAGGTCCACGCCCAACTGCTTCAGCTTGCGGTACAGGTGCGTGCGTTCCAGGCCGGTCTTTTCGGCCACGCGGGTCATCGACCCGTTCTCCTTGGCCAGGTGGAACTCGAAGTAGCTCTTCTCGAACGCGTCGCGGGCTTCGCGCAGCGGGCGGTCGAGGTCGAACATCTGCTCGGGCTGCGGGCCCTGCGGCACCACGGGCACGCTCGGCTGGCTGCCGGCGGGCAGCAGCAGGCCCGGGTCGCCGGTCAGCAGGCCATCGGCGCGGTAGCCGTTGCCGGGCACGGTGCCTGCCGGCCGCGGCGACGGCTTGGCCAGCGCCTGTTCCACCGCGCGCAGCAGCTTCTGCAGCGTGATCGGCTTCTCGAGGAAGGCGCTGGCACCGTACTTGGTGGCTTCCACCGCCGTGTCGATGGTGCCGTGGCCGCTCATCATGATCACCGGCATGCTGAGCATCGAGGCGGCGCCCCATTCCTTCAGCAGGCTGATGCCGTCGACGTCGGGCATCCAGATGTCCAGCAGCACCAGGTCGGGTCGCAATCGCTCGCGCACCGCGCGGGCTTCGGCGGCGTTCTCGGCCAGCTCGACGGTGTGGCCCTCGTCCGACAGGATCTCCGACAGCAGGCCACGGATGCCCAGTTCGTCGTCAACTACAAGAATCGTTGCCATGCGTGCTCACAGCCCCTGCGCGGCCTTGGCGCCTGCATCAGGTGACGTCTCGTGGGCCATGCCGGGCGTCGGCATGGACGGTGAATGGGGGGTCGGCGCGGGGGCAAAACCCGAAAATGATAGCGAAACTTGCGCCCCGGTGGCCGCACCCTCGCCGGCAACGCCCGTGGCGTCGTCGGCGACCGTGTCGGCCGGGAGGTTGACGATGCGCACCCGCGCATGATGCTCGTCGGCAATCTTCTTCACCACTGCCAGGCCAAGTCCGGTGCCCTTGACCTTGGTGGTGACATAGGGTTCGAACGCACGCTTGAGCACCTTGTCGCTGAAGCCGCTGCCGTTGTCGCTGACCTTGAGCCGCACGGCGCGCAGCTCGCCGTCCTCGTTGCGGGCGATCTCGGTGGCCACCGTGACATGGCCGCCCGCCTTGTCCGCCACGGCGTCCAGGCCGTTCTGCACCAGGTTGTGGATCACCTGGCGCAGCTGCGTCGCATCGCCCAGGATCGCCGGCAGCGGCTCGGCCAGCCGCGCGTCCAGGCGGCCCTGCTCGTGGGCCTCGGCATACAGTGCCAGCACCTCGGCCACCAGCGCGTTCAGGTCCAGCGGCATGAGCTGCGCGGCAGGCAGGCGGGCATAGTCGCGGAACTCGTTGACCAGCTGCTTCATCGCCTGCACCTGCGCGACGATGGTGGCCACCGAGCGCTGCAGCATCGACCGGTCGGTGCCCTCGAGCTTGGCCTCGAGCTTGTGCTGCAGGCGCTCGGCCGACAGCTGGATCGGCGTCAGCGGGTTCTTGATCTCGTGGGCCAGGCGCCGCGCCACCTCGCCCCAGGCCACCGAGCGCTGGGCGGACACGACTTCGGTGATGTCGTCGAACACCAGCAGCCGCGCGCCATTGGGCAGCGGCGCGCCACGCAGCAGCAGGTTCACGCTTTCCTGCGGGCCGACCTTCAGCTCGTGCGCGTCCTGCCAGTGGTCGCGCTCGCCGGCCTCGGGGCTGGTGCGGTGCAGCTCGCTGCGCTGCCACACGGCCTGGGCAAATTCGGCCAGCCCCGGCACCTCGTCGAGCCGCCGGCCGCGGTAGGCCGACAGCGGCTGGCGCAGGATGCGCGTCGCGCCGGGGTTCACCGTATCGATGTGCCGGTGCCGGTCGAACACGATCACGCCGGCGGTCAGGCTGTCCAGGATGGTCTGCAGCCGGGTGCGCGCACCCTCGAGCTGCTTGACGCCGCGCTGAACCTGCTCGCGCGCCTCGGCCAGCTGCTCGGTCATCTGGGCGAAGGAGCGCGTCAGTCCGCCGAGCTCATCGCGCGAGGCGAACACCGGCTTGGCGGTCAGGTCGCCATCGGCCACCTGGCGCACCCCGTCGGCCAGCAGCAGCATGGGCCGCACGATCTGATTGCCCAGCATCACCGCCAGCAGCAGCGCGCCGAACACCGACAGCACCAGCGACAGCGTGAGCGTGCCGATGTACATGCGGCGCAGCCCGTCGCGCGCGATGCCGCGCTGCTGGTACTCGCGGTACGCCGCCTGCACCGCCAGCGCATTGGCCAGCAGCTGCTGCGGCACCGGCTGCACCACCATCAGGTAGCGGTCTTCGGCACTCACCAGGCTCAGCTCGCTGCTGGGCACCAGCGCGAGCGCGCGCACGCGGGCCGAGGGCCGGGCGCCCGGCAGCGGCTCGTCGTCCAGCCCTTCGAGCTGGCTGGCACTGCGCGCCGCCTTGGCCTGCCGCAGCAGCGTCGGCGGCGCCCGCTCGGGCATCATGACGCCGGCAGTCGGCCCGCCGGCGCTGGCCAGCGGCTGGCCGCCGGCCCCGATCAACACCGCGTCGCGCGCGCCCAGCTGCTCGCGCACCCGCTCGAGCGCCAGTGGGCCGATCGGCGTGCGGCTGTCGGCCAGGCGCTCGGCCGCGTTGCGCGTCTTGGTCGCCAGGTCCGAGGCCAGTGCATCCAGCGTGCCGCGGCCCAGCGACAGGCCGGCATCCAGCGCGCCGGCCACCTGCACGTCGAACCAGCTGTCGATCGAGCGCGCGACGAACTGGTAGCTCACGGTGTAGATCAGCAGCCCCGGCAGCACACCGACCATCGCGAAGATGCCGGCCAGCTTGGCCAGCAGTCGGCTGCCGAACTTGCGCTGCCGCAGCCGCACCAGCAGGCGCGCGGCCGCGAGCAGGATGGTCAGCAGCAGCAGCCCGCCCACCGCGACGTTGACCCAGAACAGCCAGACGAAATGCCGCTCCAGCGCGCGGCCGGCATTGCCGAGCGACAGCAGGTAGATCAGCAGCAGCGAGATGCCGAGCACCGCGATCAGCGAGACCAGCAGCGCCCAGCGTGTGGACTTTCTCATTCCAGCCTGAGCGTACGCTCGAATCCGAGCTTCCAGTCCTGTCCGAGGTCCAATTGCATCGGCCGTGGCAACTGGCTGTTGTCGAGCTGGAAGCTGAATTCGACGTAGTAGCGTTCGCCGGCTTCCAGTTTGTCGGCCTCCAGCAGACGCCAGCCCGAGACGCGCGAGATCGGCGCGAGGGCCTCGGCCAGCGTGGCATAGCTCTGCGACAGCCCGCCCAGGCTGACGCGCCACGAGGCGGTGAGCGGCTGGTACGACAGGCGCCAGCTGCGCGTGATGCGCGCCATGCGCTCGTCGCGCCAATACCAGCGGCTGCGCAGCACCGTGGCCTGGGCGCTGAAGTACACCGGCACGCCGCGCTGCAGCGCGTCTTCGACCGCCCGCGACAAGGTGAGCCGGCCGCTGTAGTCCAGCGTGAGCCCGGCCTCGCTGCGCGACAGCTCGAGCGTCGTGAAGTCGACGCCCTGCGCCCGGGCAGCGGCCGACAGCAGCAGCGCCGGCAGCAGAACGCCGATCAGGATGCGCAGCAGTGAGCGCTGGAGAATGCGGCGCATCGGCAGGTGCACGGGCGCTAGGGTTGGTGGATCAATGCGTAGAAGAAGCCGTCGCCGTGGGTTTCAGCCGCGAATCCGGGACGACCCGCATTGTCCGGCAGCCCCAGCAGATGCCCCGGCGAGGCGGGGTCGAGCCGGGGCTTGTCGGCCGCGTGCCGTTGCAAAAAAGCGTCGATCTGTTGCTGACCTTCCAGCCGGAAGATCGAGCAGGTGGCATACAGCAGCCGGCCGCCGGGCTTCAGCAGCGGCCACAGGGCGTCCAGCAGCTCGCGCTGGATGCGCGACAGGGCCACCACGTCGTCCATGCGCCGCAGCCAGCGCACGTCCGGGTGGCGGCGCACGATGCCCGAAGCGGTGCACGGGGCATCGAGCAGGATGGCGTCGAAGGGCTGCCCATCCCACCAGCGCGACACGTCGCGCGCGTCGGCCGCCTGAAGCCGGGCCTTCAGCTGCAGGCGGTTGAGCGTGTCCTGCACGCGCGCCAGCCGCAGCGGGTCGCTGTCCAGCGCCAGCACGTCCAGCGATGCGTCCAGTTCCAGCAGGTGGGCCGTCTTGCCGCCCGGCGCTGCGCAGGCATCCAGCACGCGCGCGCCCGGCGGCAGGCCACCGCCCAGCAGCAGCGGCGCGGCACGCTGTGCCGACAGGTCTTGCACCGAGACCTCGCCCTCGGCGAAGCCCGGCAGATGCTGCACCGGCATCGGCTTGTGCAGCAGCACCGCCTGCTCGCCCAGCGCGCTGGCCGCAAAGCCGAGTCCCGCCAGGTGCTGCACATAGCCGGCCGCCGTGCCGCGCCGGGCGTTCACGCGCAGCACCATCGGCGGATGGCGGTTCGCCGCCAGCAGCAGCGCCTGCCACTGCTGCGGCCAGTCCTGCTTGACGCGCTCGATCCACCATAGCGGATGATTGAAAGCCGCCACCGGCTGGTGGCGCGCCGCCTCCACCAGCGCGGCCGACTCGCGCACGAAGCGCCGCAGCACCGCATTGACGAAATTGGCCGCCGCCGGCGCACGCTGCCGCGCCGCGGTGACCGCCTGGTCGACCAGCGTGTGCTCGGCATAGGGCGGTTCGCTGCCCGGCCACAGCAGGGCCAGCGCGCTGACCAGCAGGGCATCGACATGCGCCGGCGGCGCCTTGGGCGCCAGCACCGATCGCACCGCCTGCGCCCCGCCCAGCCAGCGCAACACGTGGAAGCTCAGTGCCTGGGTGCCGGCCCGCAGGTCGGCCGGGCAGCGGGCCAGCGCATCGGTGAGCGAACGACCGTCGCGCACCGCGGCCACCGCGTCGGCGGTGGCATCGAGCAGGCGTGCCAGGGGCGGCGCGGGCGTGGTCATGGCGGGCAGTCTAGCGGCTGGTTTTCCCTTCACTGCAGGGGGATTGGCACTGCCGGCGCACAATCGGCCCCCCTTCCCTCCCGCGTACCAGCAGAACACCATGGCGGCCACCGACTCCTTGCCGATCTTCCGCAGCGAAGCCGAACTGGCCGCGCTGCCGGCCTCGCAGCGCATCCGCTACCGCCTGGTCGGCGCCGATTGCCGCTACCACGCCAACGACAACATCGCGGCGCACATCCGCGATGGCGAGCTCGACGAGCTGAAGGCCGAGGTGCAGGCCAAGATGCAGGGCGTGCTCGAATCGCTGGTGATCGACACCGAGAGCGACCACAACACCAACGAGACGGCCAAGCGGGTGGCCAAGATGTTCATCGAGGAAGTGTTCCGCGGGCGCTATGTCGCGCCGCCGCCGGTGACGGAGTTCCCGAACTTCTCGCGCCTGAACGAGCTGATGATCGTCGGCCCGATCACCGTGCGCAGCGCCTGCTCGCACCACCTGTGCCCGATCCTCGGCAAGGTGTGGATCGGCCTGCTGCCCAACGAGCATTCCAACCTGATCGGCCTGTCGAAGTACGTGCGGCTGTGCGACTGGGTGATGTCGCGCCCGCAGATCCAGGAAGAGGCGGTGGTGATGCTGGCCGATGCGCTGCAGGACCGCGTCAAGCCCGACGGGCTGGCCATCGTGATGGAGGCCGACCACTTCTGCATGCACTGGCGCGGCGTGAAGGATGACGACGCGGCGATGACCAACAGCGTGATGCGCGGCTCGTTCCTGAAGAATCCGACATTGCGGCGCGAATTCCTCTCGCTGATGTCGAAGAAGAACGGCGGCTGACCATGCTGGTGCGACTGACCTACGCGAGCCGGGCGATCCCGACCATCGACCACGATGAGCTGCAGGCCATCCTGCGGCAGAGCAAGCACAACAACCCGCTGCACGGCATCACCGGGCTGCTGTGCTACTCGGGCGGCGTCTTCATGCAGACGCTCGAAGGCGGGCGCCTGGCGGTGAACCAGCTCTACACCCGCATCGCCGCCGACGCGCGCCACCGCGACGTGGTGCTGCTGAACTACGAGGAAATCACCGAACGCCGCTTCGCCGGCTGGGCCATGGGCCAGGTGAACATGGCGCGGCTCAACCCCGCCTTGCTGCTGAAGTACTCGGCCACCGCGACGCTCGATCCGTACGCCGTCTCGGGCAAGGCCTCGATGGCGCTGTTCGACGAACTCGTGGCCACCGCGTCGGTGATGTGCTGAGCGGCGGCCGTGCCGGCCCTACAGGGTGCCGGCACGACCGAAGCGGAACACGCCGGACAGCAATCGGGTCGGGAACTGCTGCACGGCCGCGTTGTAGGCCGCTGCCGCCTCGTTGAACACCTGGCGCGCGAACTGCCAGCGGGCCGGCACGTCGCGCAGCGCCTGCAACGGGCCGGCGAGCGCGGCGTCTTCCCGCCAGTCGGGCTGCTGCTCGATCAGCGAGCACAGGCGTGCCAGCACCGGCGCCAAGGTGGCCTCGGCCTGGGCCAGCGCGGCCACGCGGTCGGCATCGGCCGGCTTGCCGCGCAGCGCCTCCATGGCGCGGCCCACCTCGGCCTGCGCCTGCACCACGGCATCGAGCGCCGCGCGCTCGCCGGCCAATCGCGGCTCGGCCGCCACCAGCAGCTCGGCCAGCGCCTGGCGCCGCGCCAGCAGCACGGCCTCCAGCTGCGCCCAGGCGGCGTTGATCGGACTGCGCAGCGCCACCACCCGGTTGTGCGCGCCGAGCATCCAGAAGAAGAGCACCGCCAAGGCGGCCAGCAGCCAGGCGAGGGTCGCATCCATCAGCTGTCGGTCCGGGCCATGGTCTTGCCCGCGCGCCAGGCGGCATGGCCGGCGGCGCGCAAGGCACAGGCCGGGCAGGTCCCGCAGCCGTGTCCCCACGCGTGCCGCGTGCCGCGTTCACCGAGGTAGCAGGTGTGGGTGTGCTCGACGATCAGCTCGTTGAGCGCCGGGCCGCCGAGGGTGTCGGTCAGCGCCCAGGTCTGCGCCTTGTCGAGCCACATCAGCGGCGTTTCGACCGTCATCGGGGCGTCCAGGCCGAGCGACAGCGCCAGTTGCATGGCCTTGAGCGTGTTGTCGCGGCAATCGGGGTAGCCGGAGTAGTCGGTCTCGCACATGCCGCCCACCAGCACGCTGGCACCGCGCCGATAGGCCAGCGCGGCGGCGAAGCCCAGGAACAGCAGGTTGCGCCCGGGTACGAAGGTGTTCGGCAGCCCGTTGGCCTGCAACTCGATGGCGCGCGCATCGGTCAGCGCGGTGTCGGAAATCTGGCCCAGCAGCCGCAGGTCCAGCAGGTGGTCGTCACCGAGCTTGGCGGCCCAGTGTGGGAAGGCGGCGGCGAGCTCCCGGCGTACCACCAGGCGGCAGTCGAGCTCGATGCGGTGGCGCTGGCCATAGTCGAAGCCGACCGTTTCGACCCGCGGGTAGCGCGCCAGCGCCCAGGCCAGGCAGGCGGTGGAGTCCTGGCCACCCGAAAACAGCACCAGCGCGGTGCTGTTCAGTCCCACGGCTGTCTCCGCCGTGCCGCGGGTTCCCCCTTAGGCACGGGTATTGCACGGCAAGTTGTGCGCAATGCGCTTGACCGGCTCGGTACCATCGCAGATAACTCCGGCGTTCGCTGCAAACCCCTGCAAGGCTGATCCATGTTGCTCTCGAAATCGATTCTGTCGCGCGTGCCCGCATTGTGCTTGGCCGGTCTGATGGCCTGCGGCGCGGCCCAGGCCGGCAAGCAGACGGTTTTTGCACTCAACGAGCAACTGGTGTCGCTGCAGCCGGACCTGATCGACTTCGAGTTCAGCCCCTCGCGCTCGAAGATCGTCTGGGCCGATTCCACCGGCAAGCTCTGGACCGCCGACGTCGACCCCACCACCGGCGCCTTCAAGCCGACCAATGGCAAGGGCACGCTGGTCGATGGCGATGCATTGACCACCAAGGACTTGAACTTCACCTACAACGGCCCGGAGTGGATCTCGGCCGCCAGCGGCGACCAGATCGTGTACACCAAGTTCGTGCCGGGCACCACGCACACGGCGTTCACCGCCCGCCTGGCGCTGGCCACGCAGAACACCGATGGCACCTGGGCCGTGCGCACGATGGGCCCGAACTCGCCGCGCATGGGCCCGTATGCGAGCCACGACGCCGGCGATCCGGTGCCGCGCATCACCTACATGGACAACTTCGGCAACCACTACTGGCGCAATGTCAGCACCACGGTGGTCGAGGAGATGATCCCGGGCCTGCCGCCCTCGGTGGTGTCGGTGCGCTTCGTCGAAGGCAAGCGCGCGCTGGTGTATTCGACCGAAGCGAATACCGGTGTGCGGCAGGTGTACATGTACGCGCTGGACACCAAGCAGCTCGCGCAGATCACCTACGACAGCGGCAACAAGGACCTGCAGACGGTGCCCTGGTCCTGGGTGGCGCCCGAATTCAACGGCGAGCTCGCGCTGATGACGGTGGTGGACAACAGCACCTTGCGCATCTACAAGCATGACGCCAGCGCTTCGCCGCAATGGCAGGTCTACAGCCAGGTGACCATGCCCAACGGCATGCGCATCTCGTCACCCGAGCCATTCACGTTCAATGGCAAGTCTTACGTGTCGATGACCTTGGCCAAGCCCGAGGACAGCTACCCGTCGCAGATCTGGATCGCCAACATCGACCCGGCGGCGCCGATGCTGCGCGCGGTCAGCGACGACAGCCCGGTGCGTGCCCGCATCGACCCGGAAGTGTTCGTCACGGCGAAGGGGGTGTACGTCTACTACAACCGCTTCAACCCGCTGAAGAACCCGCAAGAGCCGTTCTGCGGCACCTGCTCCGAAGGCGTGTTCCGCGCTTTCACGGGTTTGAACTGACGGCCCCGGCCGCCTGGCGGCCGCCCCCGAGGGGCTGACCAGACCCGACCGGGCAACCCGGATCGGGTCTGGCCCTTCCGACGAGAGCCCGTTCCCCTGGCCGCTGCGCGGCCTGTCCCCTGCCGGGGGGCCAATGCTCAGGTCCTCGTTTCGCCCTGCCCCAGCACGATCCACTTCATCGAGGTCAGCCCTTCCAGGCCGACCGGCCCGCGGGCGTGGAACTTGTCGGTGCTGATGCCGATCTCGGCGCCCAGGCCGTACTCGAAGCCGTCGGCGAAGCGCGTGCTGGCGTTCACCATCACGCTGGCTGAATCCACCTCGCGCAGGAAGCGCATCGCGCTGGGGTGATGCGTGGTCAGGATCGCATCGGTGTGGTGCGAGCCGTAGCGGTTGATGTGGCCGATGGCCTCGTCGAGACTGGCCACCACCTTCACGCTGATGATCGGCGCGAGGTATTCCTCGGCCCAGTCGGCCTCGGTGGCGGGCACCAGCGTCGCGCCGGGCACGGACGAGAGGATGGCCAGGCTCGCCGCGCAGCCGCGCATTTCCACCCCCTTGGCCGCGAAGATCGCGCCGATGCGCGGCAGGAAGGCAGCAGCCTGACGCTCGTGCACCAGCAGCGATTCGGCGGCATTGCAAGGGCTGTATTTCTGCGTCTTCGCGTTGTCGGTCACCACCAGCGCCTGCTCCAAGTCGACCTCGGCATCGACATACACATGGCAGTTGCCGTCGAGGTGCTTGATCACCGGCACCCGCGCCTCGGCGCTGATGCGTTCGATCAGGCCCTTGCCGCCGCGCGGGATGATCACGTCGACGTACTCGGGCATCGCGATCAGGCGGCCGACCGCGGCACGGTCCGTGGTCTCGACCAGTTGCACCGCATCGGCCGGCAGCCCGGCCTCGACCAGCGCGGCCTGC
>CAZXLI010000264.1:0-9579 GCA_964641795.1 uncultured Bordetella sp.
GCAGCAGGCGGTGGCCGTGGGCCGCCTGCGCGAGGACCTGTACTACCGGCTCAGCGTGTTCCCGATCGAGCTGCCGCCGCTGCGCGCACGGCCGGACGATGTGCCGCCGTTGGCCGAGCACTTCCTGGCCCAGGTCGGCGAGCAGGAAGGCCGGATCAAGCGCTTCTCGCCGCAGGCGCTGGCCATGCTGTCGAGCGGCCGCTGGCCAGGCAATGTGCGCGAGTTGCGCAACGTCGTGCAGCGCGCCTACGTGATGGCCGACGGCGACACCGTCGACGAGGGCTGCCTGCCGCCCGCGCCACCGCGTCGGCAGGCGCCGCAGCTGCTCAGCCCCGCGCGCGCTCCAGGTCGCGCAGGCTGCGCAATTCGGCGTGGCGGCGCTTGAGGCCCGCGTACTGGCGTTCGATCAGCGCGAGCACCGTGCGCGGCAGCGGGTCTTCCAGGCCCTCGCGGAAGCGCGCGAGCATCTCGTCCTCGGCACGCTCGCAGGCGTCGAGCAGCAGCTCGTCGCTGTAGCCGGCCACCGCCGCCTTCATCGCCAGCCAGCCGCGATGCAGCGCGCCGGTGGCGGTGCCGCCTTCCTCGGCGCTGCCGCCCAGCTCGCGCACCACGTGCCGCAGCTCGGCGGCCGCCTGGTGGCAGCTGTCGGCCCGGTCGTGCAGGAAGCGGGCCAGGTCGAGATCGCGTGCATGGGTGGCGCACTGGCGGAAGCCAAGCTCGCCATCGGTGCTGACTTGAATCAGGCCGTTCAGGCTGTCGACGATGTCATCGGTGTGCATGCTGAGTTCCTTTCGCTCATCGGGGTCGAAGCAGAAGCCGGTGGAACCGACGGCATGCACAGGGCAGGCGGCGTGCCTGCGCGCCCTGTCATTTGAGGGGGATCGGCATGGCCCGGTCGACCGGCACCGAGGTGACGCTGTTCTGCGGCGAGCCGTCGATCAGCCGGTCCGAATAGGTGAGGTAGACCAGCGTGTTGCGCTTGGGGTCGACCATGCGCACTATGCGCAGCTTCTTGAACACCAGCGAGATGCGCTCGTTGAACACCTCTTCCTGCTGCGGCAGCGGGCCGCTGAAGCTGATGGGCCCGGTCTGCCGACAGGCGATCGAGGCTTCGGACTTGTCCTCGGCCAGTCCCAGCCCGCCCTTGATGCCGCCGGTCTTGGCGCGCGACACGTGGCAGGTGACCCCGGACACGCGCGGGTCGTCGTAGGCCTCGACCACGATCTTGTGGTTCGGCCCGATCAGGATGAAGGCGGTGCTGACCTCGCCAATCTGCTCGGCGCCGGCCGGCGCCGACGCCCAGGCCAGCAGGGAGAGGCCGAGAACGGCCCGGCGATGGAGACGGTTGGAAATGGGCATGGTGGTCCTTTGCGTCGAGGGTGCGCATGTCAGGCAGATCCCACAAGCGAACCCGCTGCCCGCCGATAGGTCAGGCGGCGGCCGAATCCTAATCTCACGGCACCTCATCCATTGCCTTCGAAAGGTAGACCATGAAATACCGTTACCCGCAACTGATCGCCCCGCTGCTGGGCGCCCTGGTCGCCGCACTGTCGATGACGGCATGCAACAAGGCTGACGACGGCCGCACGGTCGGCCAGAAGATGGATTCGGTGATCGCCGAAACCGAGCAGAAGGCCGCCGAAACCAAGGCCGAGGTCAAGCAGGACATGAACGATGCGGCCATCACCGCCAGCGTGAATGCCGAGCTGGCCAAGGACACCGCCCTGAGCGCGTTGCGCATCAACGTCGACACCAGCCACGGCGAGGTGTCGCTGCGCGGTTCGGCGCCCGACAAGGCCTCGCGCGAGCGCGCCACACAGCTGGCGGCCGCCGTGAAGGGCGTGACCCACGTCGACAACCAGTTGGTCGTGACCCCGTAACCCCGCCCTGGCCGGGACCGCGCGAGCGGTCCCGGTGCAGGCCTCACAATCGGATCGACCAGGACCCGACCGTCCACGATCTTGACCACACCGACCGCCCACCGCATCCGCTGGTTCCTGGCCGCCCCGCCCCAGGTGCTGCTGGCCTTGCTGATGACGGCCGTGGTGTCGGTGATCGTGCTGGCGGTGTCCGAGCTGGCGGCCGCCCGGGTCAACGTGGCGCGCGGCGAAGCGATCGAGTTGCGCGAGCGTGCCACCCATGTCAGCGAATTGCGGCAGGCGCTGATCCAGGCCGAATCGGCCCAACGCGGCTACCTGTTGACACAGGAGCAGCGCTACCTCCAACCGTTCAAGGATGCAGCAGCCCGCGCCGAGAAGGCAGCGGTCAGCCTGCAGGCGTCCAGCCTCAGCGAGCGCACCACACTGCAACTCAGCACGGACATCGTGGCGCTGGGCAACCGCAAGCTCGACGAGATCCGTGTCACCGTCGCGCAGGCCGAGCAAGGGCGGCTCGACCTGGCGATGGCCGTGCTCAAGGGCGGCTTCGGCATCCAGCTGATGGAGGACCTGGTGGCGCGCTGCAATGCCTTCGAGACGCAGCAGCTCACGGCGCTGCAGGCCAAGCAGGAAGCCATCAGCGCCTCGCTGCTGCAGCAGCGCTTTGGCGTGGGCATCGTGGTGCTGATCAACCTGGGCTTCCTGGCGATGCTGGCCAACATGATGATCCGCCAGTTCACGCTGCGCGAGGAGCACCGTGCCGAGCTGGAGCGCCAGGCCGGCCTGCTGGAGCAGGCCGTGAACGAACGCACCGAGGAGCTCTCGGCGCTGTCCACCTACCTGCAAAGCAGCAGCGAGCGCGAAAAGGCACGCCTGGCGCGCGACCTGCACGACGAACTCGGTGGCATCCTCACCTCGGCCAAGATCGACATCGGCTGGCTCGAAGGCCACAGCAAGGCCACCGACCCCGAGGTGGTGCCGCGCCTGCAGCGCCTGGCCAAGGTGCTGGACGAGGCGGTGGACATGAAGCGCCGCGTGGTCGAGAACCTGCGCCCTTCGCTGCTGGACCACCTGGGCCTGGGGGCGGCGCTGGACTGGTACGTGCGCGACACCTGCCGCAAGGCGAACCTGAAGTGCACGCTGCGCACGCCGGACGACACGGCAGTGGTGCCGCCTGAAATGGCGATCGCGATCTACCGCCTGGTGCAGGAAGGGCTGAACAACTGCATCAAGTACGCCAAGGCCGCCAGCGTGGACGTGACGGTGGAGCGGGTCGAAGGCGGCTACCGGCTGCGCCTGTCCGACGACGGCATCGGCATCCAGGACTTCCGCGCCAACCACCTGTCGCACGGCATCGCCGGCATGCGACAGCGGGCCCGGGCGCTGGGCGGCCGCTTCGAGCTGCGCACCGCACCCGGCGCAGGCACCACCATCGAAGCGTTCTTCCCGCTGATCGAGGGCCCCCGCGCCACTTGAACGTTATGCCTGGCGCGCCTGCTCCAGCAGCATGCGTACCTTGCGGAAGTCGCGGCTCTTGTCCAGGAAGTGATCGGCACCCGCGTTGCGGCAGGCCGTCTCGAGCACCGGAAAGGCATGGTTGGTCAGCACGATCAGCAGCGGGCGGCGCCCATCGGCGCGCGGGCCGCGCCGCAGCGCCGAGATCACGCCCAGGCCCGTGCCCTGGCGCAGGCTGAGGTCGATCACCACGGCATCGGGCAGCATGCTCTGGTACTCCTCGATGGCCTGCGCCTCGGTATCGGCCACGCCAGCCACTTCCAGCTGGCCGGGCTCGTCGATCAGCTCGCGCAAAGCCGCCTGCACCCGGGGCAGGTCCTCGACGATCAGCACGCGCAGTGCGGCGGTGCCTTGGGGGGTGGTTGGCGCTTCCACCGAGATCGACATCATGGATACCGCATGCGAGCCTGCCTCACTGCACCAGGTTCTTTCGCACCGCGTACTGGGTGAGGTCGGCGTTGGTCTTGAAGTTCATCTTCTCGAGCAGCCGCGCACGGTAGGTGCTGACGGTCTTGCTGCTGAGGCTGAGCTCGTTGGCGATCTCGGTCACGCTGCGCCCCACGGCCAGCTTCGAGAAGATCTGGAACTCGCGTTCGGACAGCCGCAGGTGTGCCGGCTGCTCGATGTCTTCGGTGAGGCCCGCGGCCAGCAACTCGGCCAGCGCCGGGCTGACGTAGCGCCGACCGGCGGCCACCGTGCGCACCGCCTGCACCAGCTGGTCGGTGGCCAGCTCCTTGCTGAGGAAGCCGCTGGCGCCGGCCTTCAGCACGTTCAGGCCGTACTGGTCTTCGGGGTAGGCGCTGAGGATCAGGATCGCCGTCTCGGGCGTCGAGGCGCGCACCTGGCGCAGCACGTCGATGCCGGAAAGGTCGGGCAGCGAAAGGTCGATCACGCACACGTCCATCGGCGTCTTGCGCACCGCATCGAGTGCTGCGCGCCCGGTGGCCCCTTCGGCCACGATCTGGATGTCGCTGCTGCCTTCGAGGATGTAGCGAAACCCGGCACGCACGATGTCATGGTCGTCGAACAAACCGAGGCGGATGATCAGCATGGGGCACGCCCTCCGACGGCTTCATGAACAGAGGCCCATTGTGCGACGCGGTCCGTACCCATGGCATCGGTGTGACGGCTTGTGTCGTGTAGGGCGTGCCCTACAGCGTTCGACCTCAGGTCATGCAGCGCCAGCCACGGTGCAGGGCCGCCTGCCGCGGCCAGGCGCCGACGGTCTCGATCGTCAGCGGCGCGGCCAGCGCCACCGCAGCCGGCACGCGAGCCTCGCGCTGCTCCAGGTAGATCTGCTCGCGCGGCACGCCGTCGGCCACCAGCTGCATGCGCACCGCATTGGCCCGCAGCCGGGCCAGCGCCTGCGCGCTCGCCTGGCCAGGGCCGGCCGGCGCCGGCACGCTGATGACCACCGCCTCGAGCGAGGCCGGCGCCAGCCCTTGGGCATAGGCGCCGATGCGGGCCCGGCCGGCGGCCGACAGATCGGCGGTGCCCTGCTGGAACATCGTGGCCTCGAAGCCCACCGTGCGCGACTCGGGCAGCGGTGGCGCGTTGCAGATCCCCAGGGCCCGCGCCGGCATCGCCGTCCCCAGCAGCAGCGACAGCGCGCCGCACCACATCGACAGGGTCATCGTTCGCTTCATGATCGTCACCTCCAGACAAGGGACTGCGGGCCGGCGGCCAGCGCCGGCCCCGGCCGATCAACCGCGCTGACGCACCGGTTGATCGTTGTTCGACAGGTACACCTCGACGCGACGATTCATCGCGCGGTTGGTGTCGGTCGAGTTATCGGCCACCGGGTACTGCTTGCCATAGCCGACCACCGTGACACGCGGCGAGGCGACGCCCAGGCGCTCCAGCGCCGCGGCCACCGCCTCGGCACGGCGACGCGAGAGCTGCTCGTTGTAGGCGTCCGAACCGATGTTGTCGGTGTGCCCTTCGATCAGCACGCGGCGGTCGGGGTAGGTCTTCAGGAAGTCAGCCAGCTTGCGCAACTCGCCCTGCGCGGCGGGCTTGACCTCGGCGCGGTTGAACTCGAACAGCAGGTCGCCCAGCGTCACCAGCGTGCCGCGATCGGTCTGCTTGGCCTGCAGGTCGGCCAGCTGCTGCTTCAGTGCCGCGGCCTGCACCTGCGCTTCATTGGCCTGGGCCTGCGCCTCGCTCGCCTGCGCCTGCGCGCTGGCGGCCTGCTGTTCCGCGCCGCTGGCGCGCGCTTCGGCCGCGGCGGCCTGCTGCTGCGCCACCTTGGCCTGCACCTGCGCCCGCTGGGCCTCGAGGGTGCGGACGTCGGCCCGCGCCCGCTCGCGCTCCGCCTCGGCGCCGCGGATGGCGTCTTCGTTGCGCGCCGCCTGCGCAATGGCCATCGCGGTGCGCGCCTGCTGCTGCGCAATGTGAGCGGCACTGCTGACCTCGGCCAGCGATTCGCCCTTGGCCTGCAGCATGTTCGCGCGGTTCAAGGACTCGGTCGCCTTGCGCAATTCAACAGGCGCCTTCGCCAGCACATCGGCATCGCGCTCGGCGGTCTGCACCGCGGCCCGTGCCTCCACCAGCGCCGGCGGCGTCGGTGGAACACTGGAACAGGCCCCAAGGGCCAGCGCGGCAGCCAGGCTGGTGGCGGCAAGGGTGAACTTCATGGTGGGACTCCTGGGCTTGGTCAATCGTCTCGGGTGTTCAGGCAGCGCCTCACTGGCGCGCCATCTCCAGGCGCAACTGGCGGATGCTGTCGCGCACCGCGGCGAGCGCGCGGTCCGAGCGAACCGAGCGGGCCTGCGCCTCGGCCAGCGCGGCGTCGGCGTCGGCCTCGGCCGCCAGCCGTCGAGCCAGCGCGTAGTCCTTGTTGGCGAAGGCCACGTTGGCGCGGCTGATCTTGTCGCGCGCCGAGGCGAGCTCGGCCGGTGCCTCTGCAGCAGCCGGCCCGGTGGCCCGCTCGACGGCGGCCTGGCCGACAGCCAGTTGCGCACGCGGCGGTGCTTCGCTGGCGCAGGCGGTCAACAGTGCAAGCAGCCCGGCGGCTGCCCACGGTGCCCAACGCGCGGGGCTCTGAGACGTGGCGTGATGGCGCATGTGCACTCCTCAAGAGTTGGTCGGCCTCGCATGGGCTGACGGCTGAAGCGAGCGGCCCGGCGATGCCTCAAACTCTAGGCGGCAGGATCGAGCCGGCGTATCGGCCTGGTGCGCGAAGCCGGGTCAGCGCCGGCCTACACCTTGTCGGCGTCGCCGTCCCCCGCCGGCATCCCGGCCGGAGGATTCTTGCAAATGCGATTGATTCGCATTACAGTGACCCACATGCCTTGGATTCCCGCGCCTGCAGCACCGCCGCCCTCCCCTGAACCGACCCCGGCGCAAGGCAGCTGTCCGCCGGACACCAGCGCCACGCCATGCGGCGCCAGGCGGCGTCTGCGCAGCGACGCACTGTTCGGCGGCGCCAACGAGATCCAGATCGAGCACGGTGGCGCGCTCTACCGCCTGCGCATCACCTCGCTCGGCAAGTTGATCCTGACCAAGTGATGTGCTAACCCAGATCATCCCCGTCCCACCCGCACCGCCAGCCCGCTGCCAGCCGCGTGCGTGATCGCCCGAAAGGATCACCCGTGCCCAGCACCGCACCCCTCTTGCCGCCCTCGCCCGCCGGCTTCGGCCCGGTCGGTTCGCGCCGTCGCCGGCTGTGGGAGCTTGGCGCGCATGCGCATTGCCCGGTGATCGGGGTGTGCCTGCCCATGGCCGCGCTGCGCCGCCTGGCCGCCAGGCACCTGGGCGGCGAGCCGTTGGCCGACGACTACGAACTGCACTGCGGCGTGATCGTGGAGTGCAAGCGGCGCACGCCCATGGCCGAGCAGGTGCAGAAAGAGCTCGACCGGCGCTATGCGCTGCCGCTGCAGCGCAGCGCACGCGCCAAGCACGAGGCGGCACTGGCCGACTGGTGGCGTGAGGCGTCGGGGAGCCAGGACCTCGCCGGCGCGCTATGGGCCACGCTGACACACGCGCACTGCACGCCTGCGCTCGAGCAACGCGTGCTGGGTGAAGTGCACATGCTGCAGCACCAGCTGGGCATGGCCACACGCGTCGAGCTGGCGCGCTTCGAAGGCCTGATCGACGAGAACGCCGTACTCGCACGCGAGCTCGGCGCCGCGCAGCGGCGCTGCACTGTGATGGCCGCTGATCATGCGCGTCAGGTCGACCTGTTGCAGGCCGATCTGGTGCGGCTGCGGGCCGAACTGGTCGCCCGCGACACCGCACTGGCGCAACAGCGCGAGCAGCTGGCGATGCAGTCGGTCGATCCCGATTTGCCAGAGCGCATCGCGCTGGCGCGGCAGTTGCAGGTTCAGGCTGAGCGCATCGATGAACTGCAGCGCGAGCTGCAACGCGCCGGGGAGGCGGCGGAACGCCAGCGCAGGCGCGCCGCGCAGCCGCCGGCACGGCTGGCGGTCGTGGCGCTGCCGCCTGCGAAAGCCGGCGACGGCCCCGTGCGGCCCGCGGCCGCGATGCCTGCCGGCAACGAGGCCCCGCTGCAGCAGCGCGCCGTGCTGTGCGTTGGCGGCCGCTCGTCCAGCGTGCCGGTCTACCGCCGTGTGGTCGAGCGCAGTGGCGGCCGCTTCCTGCACCATGACGGCGGCGACGAAGACAGCAGCGCCCGGCTCGACGCCACACTGGCCGCGGCCGACCTGGTGATCTGCCAGACCGGATGCATCAGCCACGATGCCTACTGGCGCGTCAAGGACCACTGCAAGCGCACCGGCAAGCGCTGCGTCTTCGTCGAGACACCCAGCCGCGCGGCACTGCAGCGGGCACTGGCCGGCCTCGGGCAACCCGACCCTTAGCGGCAAGGCCCGGCGGCGGCGCAGATTCAGATCATCGCGGCAGGATCGACTGGCACGTCGGCAAAGCGGCGCACGCGGCGCGGCCGCAGATGCACCGGGGCACCGGGTTTCAGGGCCAGCTGTTCGCGCAGCAGGTTGAACTCGCTGCGCGGCAGCTCGACGTCTACATAGCCGCCGTCGTCATTGCGCTTGAACTCGAGCCGGGTGTTCGGTCCCACCGTCAAGGCCTGGGCCAGCGTCACCGGGATGGAACCGGGCTCGGGCTGGGCGACCACCTGCAACTCGTGCGGACGGACATAACTCACATCATCCCCGGCCAGGGGGCTGCCGGCGCCGAAGCGGCCATGGAACAGGTTCACGTCGCCCAGGAACTGCAGCACGAAGGGCGTGGCGGGTTGGTCGTACACCTCGTCGGGCGAGCCCACCTGCTCGATGCGACCCTCATTCATCACGACGATGCGGTCGGCCACCTCCATGGCCTCTTCCTGGTCGTGCGTGACGAACACGCTGGTGACATGCATCTCGTCATGCAGGCGGCGCAACCAGCGCCGCAACTCCTTGCGGACCTTGGCATCGAGCGCGCCGAAGGGCTCGTCCAGCAACAGCACCTTGGGCTCGACCGCCAGCGCGCGGGCCAGTGCAATCCGCTGGCGCTGCCCACCGGAGAGCTGGTGCGGGTAGCGGTCGGCGATCCAGTCCAGCTGCACCAGCTTCAGCAACTCGGTCACCTTGCGGGTGATCTCCGCTTCCGGCGGGCGGGTGGCCTTGGGCCGCACCCGCAGGCCGAATGCCACGTTCTCGAAGATCGTCATGTGGGCGAACAGCGCGTAGTGCTGGAACACGAAGCCGACCTGGCGCTCGCGCACGTCTGCGAACGTGGCGTCCTCGCCGTGGAACAGCACGGTGCCGGCGTCCGGTACTTCCAGTCCGGCAATGATGCGCAGCAGCGTGGTCTTGCCCGAGCCGGAAGGCCCCAGCAGCGCCACCAGTTCGCCGGCCGGGATGTCGAGGTTCAGGTTGTCGCAGACGACGGTCTTGCCGAAGCGCTTGTTCAGGTTGCGGACTTCGATGCTCATGGGGTGGGCTTTCCTTACTCGACGCGTCTTACTCGCCACGTTCGCCGGCGAACTTCTTCTCGGCCTTCACGCGCTGCTCGACCAGGTACTTCAGCACCAGCGTCACCAGCGCCAGCAAGGCCAGCAGCGAGGCCACCGCGAAGGCCGCGGCGAACTGGTACTCGTTGTAGAGGATCTCGATGTGCAGGGGCATGGTGTTGGTCGATCCGCGGATATGCCCGGACACCACGCTCACCGCGCCGAACTCGCCCATCGCCCGCGCGTTGCACAGGATCACGCCGTACAGCAGCG
>CAZXLI010000265.1:0-9564 GCA_964641795.1 uncultured Bordetella sp.
TCGCCGTCTTCCTGGTAGGCAATGATCGAGGGCGTGGTGCGTGCACCTTCCGAGTTCTCGATCACCTTGGTCGAGTTGCCTTCCATGATGGCCACGCACGAGTTCGTGGTGCCGAGGTCGATGCCAATGATCTTGCCCATGTGGTCTGCTCCTGAAGGGGAATGTTCGGTTGTCTTCGAGTTGTGGATAACTGCGGCGCTTTCAAGGGCGCGGCGGTGTGGATAGTGTCAAGCCTCGATCACTTCGGCGCGGCTACCGTGACGAGCGCCGGGCGCAACACGCGGTCGGCGATCAGGTAGCCCTTCTGCAGTACCGCCACGACGGTGTTGGCCTCCTGCTCGGCCGGCACCATGCTGATGGCCTGGTGCTGATGCGGATCAAACTTCGTGCCTGCCGGCGGCGCGATCTGCATCACCTTGTTGCGCTCGAGCGCCGCGCTCAGCTGGCGCAGCGTGGCGTGCACGCCCTCCAGCACCTGCTCGACGCTGGCATTGGGCATCGCGATCGCGGCTTCGAGGCTGTCCTTGACCGGCAGCAGGCTCTCGGCAAATGCCTCCACGGCAAACTTGCGCGCCTTGCTCAGTTCTTCTTCGGACCGGCGGCGCGTGTTCTCGACGTCCGCGCGGGCCCGCAGGTAGGCGTCGTTGGCCTCGTTGTACTTGGCTTCCAGCGCCGCCAGCTGCTGTTCGGGCGTCGGCTGCGGCGGGGCGACCGGGGCAGGTGCCGAGGCTTCGGCGGCGGGCGGGGGCGTCAGGTCGTTCTCCGGTGTCGTCGTCATGGCGATGAGGCGTTGTCGCGAGGTCTTGCTGGATAGAAAAAGGCCGTCTGAGTGCGGCGGCCTTCGAGGGTCGGTCGGGACATGAGGCCCATGTCCGGAACTTCAAGAGGGACTTTTTGCGCTGGCGCAGCGTCAATGCGGGATTGGTGCTGCGGGGCGCCTTCAGGGCTCGTCGATCGAGGCACTCCAGCGTTGCCACTCCACCTGCGCCAGCTCGCGCCGGTCGCGCTTGGTCGGCCGGCCCTGGGTGATCGCCAGCGCCGGCTCGGCGGCCAGCCGGCGCTGCTCCGCGGCGGCGGCACGGGCGGCCTGGCTCTCGGCCGTCTCGGCGTACAACGCTTGGGCCACGGGCGCCGGCCCGCGCACATGGCTCAGGCCGAGCACCCGAACCGTCAACAGGACGAAGCCCTGGCGCAGCTGCACTTCATCACCGGGCCTGAGTTCGCGGGAGGCCTTGGCCACCTGACCATTGACGCTGACGCGGCTCTTGCCGATTTCCTCGGCCGCGATCGAGCGGGTCTTGAAAAAGCGGGCAGCCCACAGCCACTTGTCGAGGCGCACGCCTTCGGCGCGGTCGTTCATGTTGTCGGGAGCGCGTGAACTCATCGGTCCGGATTGTCAGCCGAATCCGCCGGGGTGTGCGTGTGAGGATCCTGCACCGATGGCAAACGCACCGTCGCCTGGAGTCCGATGACAAGATCCCGTTCGACGAGGTTGTCCAGCGCCAGGCTGCCCCCCACCGATTGCACGATTTCACGGCAGATGGCCAGGCCGAGCCCTGAGCCGCTGCCGGCGGCGCCAGCCGCAAAGGGCTGGAACAGGCGCGGGCGCAGCGCGTCGGGGATGCCGGGGCCGCTGTCGGTGATGCTCAGGCAGGCGCTGCTGCCTTCGGCCTGAAGGCTGACGACCAAGCGGCCCTGCGGCGGGCTGTGCTTGATCGCGTTGTGGAGCAGGTTGCGCGCCAGCTCCCGCAGGGCCCAGGCATGGGCGCGCACGGCAACCGGTTGCAGCAGCAGGTCGAAGTCCAGGTCCTGCTCGGCGATCAGCGGCGCCAGCTCGAGCGCCACCTCGCGCACGAGCTCAGACCAATCGGTGCTCTGGCCGTCGCCCTGCTGGCGCAACTGCTCGACCTTGGCCAGTGCCAGCATCTGGTTCGCCAGCCGGGTCGCGCTTTCGACCGTCACACCGATCTCGTGCAGGGCGTCGGTGGACGGCAGGTCGCCGCGCAGCGCTGATTGCACCTGCGCCTTGAGCACCGCCAAGGGCGTGCGCAGCTGGTGCGATGCATCGCGCACGAAGCGACGCTGGTGGGCCACCAGATCGGCCACGCGCGCCAGCGCGTCGTTGGTGGCATCGATCAAAGGCCGGAGTTCGCGCGGGGCCTGTGCCTCGGCGATCGGCGAGAGGTCGTCCGGGTCGCGCGCCTTGATGGCTGCACTGAGGGCCTGCACCGGCCGCGTGGCCCGGCCGACGACCCACACCACGACCACGGCGATCACCGCCAGCAGCGCTGCCTGGCGCCACAGCGTGGCCACCAGCACCTGCTGCGCCAGGGTGCGGCGCAGTTCCAGGGTCTCGGCCACCTGGATCGTGGCCATGCCCTGGCCGGCCAGCCCGGCCACCGGCTGCAGCAACACCGCGACCCGCACCTTTTCGCCGCGGTATTGGTCATCGTAGAAGTCGACGAGCGCGGCGTAGATGCCTTTGTCCGGTATGCGGCCACGCCAGCGCGGCAGGTCCTCGAAGCCGGAAACCATCTCGCCATTGAAGCCCGAGACCTTGAAGAAGATGCGGCTGCGGTTGTCGGCCTCGAAGGCTTCGAGGGCGGAGTACGGCACCGTCGCCCGCAAACGGGGGCCGCCACCATCGGGTGCGGATTCGACCTCGAGGTCCTCTCCGATGGCCTTGGCGGACGCCAGCAGGGTTCGGTCGTACGCGGTGTCGGCCGACTGCAGGGCCTGCCGATAGAGGCTGACGGTGTTGATGACCACCATCACGCCTACCGGCAGCAGGATGCCCAGCAGCAGCCGTGCCCGCATCGACAGACGCGCCACACGGCGTCGCAATGGATTCGGCGTCACGCTTGCGGTTGGAGCAGATAGCCGAGGCCGCGCAGGGTGACCAGCTTGACCCCGGTGCTGGCGAGCTTCTTGCGCAGGCGGTAGGCGACCACCTCGATCGCATCGGGCTGCACCTCGGTCTCGTTGGCGAACACCAGGTCAAGCAGTCGTTCCTTGGCCACAGCCTGGCCGGGCCGGGCCAGCAGTGCCCGCAGCAGCGCCAGCTCACGCGGCGCCAGCTCCAGCGGCTGGCCGCGGTTGTAGACCGCACCGCTGTGGGTGTCCAGGCGCAGGCCGCAGTACTCGGGCGCCTCGAAACGGGTTTCGGCACCGCCAGTGCCACCACCGTGTCGGCGCACCAGCGCACGCACGCGGGCTTCGAGTTCATCCAGGTCGAAGGGCTTTGGCAGGTAGTCGTCCGCCCCGGTGTTCAACCCCAGGATCCGGTCGCCTACCGTGCCGCGGGCGGTCAGGATGATGACCGGTGTGGCCAGGCCGGCCGCCCTGGCGCGCGACAGCACTTCCAAGCCATCCAGCCCGGGCAGGGTCAGGTCCAGCAGCACGACATCCGGCACGCTGGCCTGCCATCGGTCGAGTGCCCGCGCCCCGTCACCGCAGCTCACCACCTGGATGCCACGGCGCTCGAACGAGCGCTGCAGCGTGGCCTGCATCGCCGGGTTGTCCTCGATCAGCAGCAACTTCATCGGCTCTGATGATCGCCGCATTGGCGGCGCGAGCGTCGGTCCGCAGGACCCTGGCACTTTCCCTAGGTAGGCCGACAGCCGATCGACAGGCATGGGCGACAACATGCATCCTGTCCGCTATCTGTCAATGCCGACAAGGAGACTTTCATGCGTCGCGATATGTTCTTGAGGTCGATGGCCGTCCTGGCGGCCGCTGGCGCGCTGCCACTGGCCGCGCGGGCATCGGCCAATCTGAAGATGATGATCCCGGCCAACCCCGGTGGCGGCTGGGACACCACCGGCCGGGCTTTGGGCAAGGCGCTGCAGGAGGCGGGCGTCGCTGCGTCGGTGAGCTACGACAACAAGGGCGGCGCCGCGGGCGCGATCGGCCTGGCGCAGTTCGTCAATGGCAGCAAGGGGGACCCGAATGCGCTGATGGTGATGGGCGCGGTGATGCTCGGCGGCCTCATCACAGGCAAGCCGCCCGTGAGCCTGTCGCAGGCCACACCCCTGGCACGCCTGACCAGCGAGTACAACGTCTTCGTGCTGCCAGCCAACTCGCCGTTCAAGACCATGAAGGACGTGGTCGAGCAGATGAAGAAGGACCCCGGCAGCATCAAATGGGGTGGCGGCTCGCGCGGCTCCACCGAGCACATCGCCGCGGCCATGATCGCGCGCGAAGTGGGTGTCGATCCGGCCAAGATCAACTACGTCGCATTCCGTGGGGGTGGCGAGGCGACGGCCGCCATTCTGGGCGGCAATGTGAGCGTGGGTGGTAGCGGCTACAGCGAGTTCGCCGAGTACATCAGCACCGGCAAGATGCGCGCGCTGGCCGTCACGTCGGACAAGCGTCTCAAGGGCATCGACGTGCCCACGCTCAAGGAGCAGGGCATCAACGTGGTGATCGGCAACTGGCGCGGGGTGTATGGCGCACCGGGCATCAATGCAGAGCAGCGCAAGGCGCTGACCGAGATGATCCTGAAGGCCACGAAGACCAAGTCATGGGCCGAATCGCTGGAGAAGAACGGCTGGACCCCGGCGTTGATGACGGGCCCCGACTTCGACAAGTTCGTCGACGATGAGTTTGCGAGCCTGCGGGCGGTGATGGCCAAGTCCGGGATGATCTGAGGTTCGGGTCGGCAAGCCGGAGGAGAACAACATGAACAAGACAGCGCAGACGCTGATCGGCGTTGGCGTGCTGGGCGTGGGTGCCGTGCTGGGTGCCGGTGCGATCGGTATTTCCAGCGAAGCCGGCTACTCCGGTGTCGGCCCGAACTTCCTGCCCTGGCTGGTGGCCGGCTTCATGGTGCTGTGCGGCGGCTTCCTGGTGTGGGAAGCCAACACCGGTGGCTTTCGCGCGATGGAGCCACCTGATGGTAGCGAGCACGGCCACTGGCCCGGCTTCGCCTGGGTCTCGGCTGGCATCCTGATCAACGCCGCGCTGATCACGACGATCGGCTTCATCCTCAGCTGCGCGTTGTGCTTCGTGCTCGCGGTGCGCGGCTTCAAGTCGGCCGACGGTCAGCTCGATCTCAGCCCGAAGGCCTGGGCCAAGGACCTCTCCGTGGGGATCCTGATCTCGGCGCCGGTGTACTGGATGTTCACCCAGGCATTGGCGATCAACCTGCCCGGTCTGACGAATACAGGGTGGTTGTGATGGGCGAGATCTGGTCTCAACTGCTCCAGGGCTTCGTCACCGCCGGCACGCCGATCAACCTGTTGTGGGCACTCTTCGGTTGCACCATCGGCACCGCGGTGGGCGTGCTGCCGGGGATCGGTCCTGCCACCGCGGTGGCGATGCTCCTGCCGATCACGCTGAAGGTCGATCCGACCGCCTCGATGATCTTCTTCGCCGGCATTTACTACGGCGCGATGTACGGCGGCTCGACCACCTCGATCCTGCTCAACACGCCGGGCGAGGCGGGCTCGATGGTCACCGCGATGGAAGGCAACAAGATGGCCAAGAGCGGCCGCGCCGGTGCGGCGCTGGCCACCGCGGCGATCGGCTCCTTCGTGGCCGGCACCATCGCCACCGTGCTGGTCACGCTGTTCGCGCCTGCGGTGGCTTCGTTTGCGGTGAAGCTCGGCCCGCCCGAGTACTTCATGCTGATGGTGCTGGCCTTCTGCACGGTCAGCGCCGTACTGGGGCAGAGCACGCTGCGTGGGCTGACGTCGCTCTTCATCGGCCTGGCGATGGGCTTGGTCGGCATCGACCAGATCTCCGGCCAGGCGCGCTACACCGCCGGCGTGCCCGAGCTGATGGACGGTCTCGAGGTGGTGCTGATCGCGGTGGGCCTGTTCGCTGTCGCCGAGGCGCTGTACGCCGTGCTCTACCAGGGCGGAGAAGTCGAGACGCAGAACAAGCTCACCAAGGTGCACATGACGGCGCAGGAGTGGAAGCGCTCCTGGCCGGCCTGGTTGCGCGCCACCTTCATCGGCATCCCGTTTGGCTGCATTCCGGCCGGCGGCAGCGAGATCCCGACTTTTCTGAGCTATGCCGCCGAGAAGAAGCTGTCCAAGCACAGGGAGGAGTTCGGTACCACGGGCGCCATCGAAGGTGTGGCCGGCCCGGAGGCTGCCAACAACGCGGCCATCACCGCGACGCTGATCCCGCTGCTGACCCTGGGCATCCCGACCTCGAACACCACCGCCATCCTGCTCGGCGCCTTCCAGAACTACGGCATTCAGCCCGGGCCGCAGCTGTTCGACAAGAACGCGGCACTGGTGTGGGCGCTGATTGCTTCGCTTTACATCGGCAACGTGATGCTGCTGATCCTGAACCTGCCGATGGTGGGCCTGTGGGTCAAGCTGCTGAAGGTGCCGAAGCCGCAGCTCTACGCAGGCATCCTGATCTTCGCCACGGTGGGCGTCTATGGCATGCGGCAGTCGGCATTCGACCTGGTGCTGCTCTACGTGATTGGTCTGCTGGGCCTGGTGATGCGCCGCTACTCGTTTCCGACGGCGCCGGTGGTCGTCGGCATGATCCTCGGGCCGCTGGCCGAGGCGCAGATGCGCAACGCACTGTCGATCGGCGAGGGCAAGTGGAGTGTCTTCATCGAGCGTCCGATGTCGGCAGCGCTGATGGTTGTCGTGCTTGCGGTGCTGGTGATGCCGCGGGTCATGGCCTGGCGCCGCCGCCGCCAGGAGCGCGCGCTGCTCGCGCGATCGGCGGCCTGAAGCGGCGTCCGGAGCGCCCGCCGAGCCTTCAGTCGGCAGCGCCGCGCGCCAGGGCCCGTTGGCGCTGGGCGCTGCGTTCTGCCTCGTCGTGCTGCGGCAAGGTCGGCCAGCCTTGCAGATGCCGCTCGGCAATGTCAGCCAGCGCGCGAATCCAGCGATCGTCATCGTTCAGGCAGGGGATGTAGCTGAAGCGCTTGCCGCCGGCCTGAAGGAAGGCATCACGACCTTCGATCGCGATTTCCTCCAGCGTCTCGAGGTTGTCCGCCGCGAAGCCGGGACAGACCACGTCGATGTGATCGACGCCTTGTTGCGCCAGTTGCCGCAAGGTGGGCTCCGTGTACGGTTCGAGCCATTGCGCGCGGCCCAGTCGGCTCTGGAAGGTGACGATGCAGTCCTCGGCCGGCAGTTGCAGGCGCTGCGCGACCAGGCGGGCCGTCTTGTGGCATTCGCAGTGGTAGGGGTCGCCCAGCGCCAGGCTGCGCGCAGGCAGGCCGTGGAAGCTCATCAGCAGTTTGCGGCCGCGCCCTTCGCGCTTCCAGTGCGCGGCAATGCTGGCGGCCAGCGCGTCGATGTAGCCAGGGTCGTCGTGGTAGTGATTGACGAAGCGCAGCTCGGGCAGCCGGCGAGTCCGAACGGCCCATGCCTGCACCGCATCGAAGGCACTCGCCGTCGTGGCCGCTGCGTACTGTGGGTACAGCGGCAGCACCAGGACATGCGTGACCCCCTCGGCCTTCAAGGCGTCCAGCTCGCCGGCGATCGAGGGTTGGCCGTAGCGCATGGCGCAGCGCACCGGGACCTGGTGGCCGCGCTCGCCCAGATCGCCTTGCAGCCGCTTCGCCTGGCGCTGCGACCAATGCAGCAGCGGCGAACCATCGGCGGTCCAGATGGACGCGTACTTTGCCGCCGATTGCCGCGGGCGCGTGCGCAGAATCACGCCGTGGAGGATCAGCCACCACAGCGGGCGTGGAATCTCGACGACACGCGGATCCCACAGGAACTCGCGCAGGTAGCGGCGCAGCGCAGGCGGCGAGGGCGCAGCGGGCGTGCCCAGGTTGACCAGCAGCACCGCGCAACGCTCGCTGCTGCCATGGCTATGGCGGGGTTCGGCGGCGAATCTCATCTGGCGGGCAGGTAGGTGTCGAGGTCGGTCAGCCAGCGCTCGCGTTGCACCGGCTTGAGCCAATAACCTGTGAAGTTGGCGGCCGCCACCGCGGGGTCGCCGGACAGCAGGCTGTCGGCCGAACACAGGAAGGCCGGCGCTGCGGCCAGGCCAGGCAGCGCGCGCAGGCGCGGCAACAGCGCGACCCCCGTGGTGTCCGGCAGGTTGGCATCGATCACAAGCAGGTCAGGGCGCCACCGGGCAGCGATCTCCAGCGCCTCGGCGCCGGATTCGACGACTTCCAGTGCCAGGTCAGGCCGTTCGCGCAGGGCCTCGGAAAACAACAGTGCGGCCACGCGGTCGTCTTCGACGTACAGCACGCGCCTGGCGGGGATCTCGGCGTCCGGCACGTCAGGACGGGTGTGGCACGGTGTCCAGGAAGGACAGCACCTCGAAGCGCACGGTCGGCGCCGCCGGATCGGAGGGCGAGCCGCCCAGGCCGATGACGCCGCTGCCGTGCAGTGTGCAACTGCCCCGGCGCAGGCTCACCATCTCGTCGGCATTGCTGAAGCGGACGTAAGTGCCGTTGTAGCTGAGATCGGTCAGCTGGAACACGCCGCCGTGCCAATCCAGGCGCGCATGCGAACGCGAGACGCGCGAATCGTCGACGCGGAAATGGGCCTGCGGGCTGCGGCCCAGCACCACCGGCATGTGTTCGCCGTCGTAGACCTCGTTGACCGAATGCCACACCAGCCGCACCGCTTCGGGCTCCACCGTGTGCAGCACCGGACCGAACTGCGTGGCGGCCGTGTCGATGCCGCGGCGGCCGCCCAGCACATGCACTTGCACCGGTTCGGCCCGGCCACGCAGGTGCATCCAATCGAGGTTGCGGAAGCGCTTCTGCGCGGCCAGCGGCAGGCCGGCGAGCACCTGGGCGGTGACCAGGGTTTCGTTGTCGCCGGCATGGTCCAGCAGCCTGGCTGCGACGTTGACGGCATCGCCATAGCAGTCGCCGGCCATCTCGACCACCTCGCCTCGTGCCAGCGCGACCTGCAGACGCAGGCCACGCAAGCCGGGCGAGGCGCCCCGCTCGCGGCCCCGGCTGACCAGATGGTCGAGATCCTCGTGCATCTGCTGCGCGGCCAGCATGCCCTGCGCCGAGTCGTCGAAGACGGCCATCAGGCCATCGCCCAGCGTCTTGATCACCTGGCCACCACAGGCAGGCACGGCGCGGGCCACCGTGGCCACCGTGTGGGTGACGACGGAAGTGGCCTCGGCATTGCCGAGGACTTCGTACAGCGAGGTGCTGCCACGCAGATCGGCGAATAGGACCGTGCGCTCGGAAATGCGCGTCATAGGTCACGAGTTTAAACGCTTCGTTCCAGGCCTCGAACGACAACGGCCTCCCCAACTTTTCGTTGAGGAGGCCGTTGTGGAGACCTGTCGGAAGCTTACAGGTTGTCGAGGTAGGTCCGCAGCTTGTCGGAGCGCGACGGGTGCTTGAGCTTGCGGATCGCCTTGGCTTCGATCTGGCGGATGCGCTCGCGGGTCACGTCGAACTGCTTGCCCACCTCTTCCAGCGTGTGGTCGGTGCTCATCTCGATGCCGAAGCGCATGCGCAGTACCTTGGCTTCGCGCGGCGTCAGGCTGTCGAGAATGTCCTTCACCACATCGCGCAGGCCGGCCTGCATCGCGGCCTCGATCGGAGCGGTGTTGTTGGTGTCCTCGATGAAGTCGCCCAGGTGCGAATCGTCGTCGTCGCCGATC
>CAZXLI010000266.1:0-9503 GCA_964641795.1 uncultured Bordetella sp.
CACGCGCACCAGCGAGCCGGTGAGCACGGGGGTGGCGGTGAGCAGGCCGAATTCGGTGGCGTTGAGGTTCAGCGTCTTCTTGATCGGGATGCCGATCACGCCGAACATCATCCACACCATGAAGCAGACGGTGAAGGCCAGTGTGCTGACGATCAGCACCGAGAGGGCCTGGCGCGCACGCTGCGGCGTTGCAGCGGCGACCATGGTCGGGGCAGGCATCGCGAGACTCCGGGTGTTGTGCATGTCAGCACTATCGGAGCCCGGCCCGCGCGCGAACATCCTCCGCAGGAGTCGGCCCGCCGCGGCGGAAGAACGATGCCGGCACCACCGGCATCGTCCGGAAGAACTATGTGGCGCCCGTCTCCCCGGCCGCGGCCGCGCGCGGCTCAGGCACGGCGCCCGCGCCCCGCTGCTTTTGCGCGATAGACCGCCGCATCGGCACGCGCCACCAGGCCCTTCCAGCCGCCGTCGTGCTGCGCGTCGAGCGCCACGCCGACGCTGGCGCCCACCTGCAGGCGCAGGCGGCCGATCTCGAAGTCGGCCCGCGCCGCCTCGACCACCTTGTCGGCCAGCGCCTCGGCCGTGGCGCGTTCGCGCACGCTGGCGATCACGACGCCGAACTCGTCGCCGCCCAGCCGCGCCACGGCGTCGCTGGGCCGCACCAGGTGCAGCAGGCGCTGGCCGAAGGCCCGCAGCAGCTCGTCGCCCACCGGGTGGCCGTGGGTGTCGTTGATCGGCTTGAAGTGATCGAGGTCGATGTACAGCAGCGCCAGCTGGGCCGCGCCGCCTTCCTGGGTGCGCGACTGCAGGTAGCGCTCGAAGCCGGCTCGGTTGAGCAGGCCGGTCAGAGCGTCGCGCTCGCTCAGGTGCAGCAGCCGCACCTCCTCGGCCTTGTGCACCGTGATGTCCTGCGCCACGCCGATGTAGCCGTCGATGCGGCCGTCGTCCAGCCGCAGCGGCACGTAGCTCAGGCTCAGGTGCTGCGGGCCGCGCCGGCCAGGGTGCACGCGCTCGAAGCTGACCGTCTCGCCGGCCAGTGCCCGCCGCGCCCAGGGTTCGCTGGCGGCCGTGGTCTCCGGACCGAGCACCTCTTCGGTGGTGCGGCCCACCACCTGCGCCCGGGTCAGACCGCTCCAGCGTTCGAAGGCGCGGTTGACAAATCGGTAGCGGCCGTCCTTGCCGACCACCGCGACGATGGCCGGAATCGCCTCGAGGATGCCGCGCAGCACGCCCTCGGCCGCCCTGCGTTCGGTGACGTCGACGCCCGCGCTGTAGTAGCCGCGCACCCGGCCTTGCGCGTCGAAGTCCGGCGTCAGCTGGCTCTCGATGCGACGCAGCTGGCCATCGACCACTTCGTCGAACTCGAAGCGCTGCGGCTGTCCGGCGAGCACGCCGTCGATGTAGGGGGCCACCAGCTCGTCGGTGCTGCCGCGGGTGAGTTCGCTGCGGGTGCGCCCGACGATCTGGCTGCGCGGCTTGCCGAAGCGCTTGCAGTGCGCCGCGTTGACGAACTGGTAGCGGCCATCGCGGTCGAAGTAGGCCAGCCGCACCGGCAGGTTGTCGGTCACCTCGCGCACGAAGCGTGCGTTCTCGGCCAGCTGCAGTTCCAGCGTCTTGCGATCGGTCACGTCCTGGCAGGCGCCGACATGGCGGCGCGGCGTGCCGTCGGTGTCGAATTCGGCTTCGCCGACCATGCGCACCCACAGCCGCCGGCCCGTTGGCGGGGTCAGCGGCACTTCCAGCTCCCAGGGCTCGCGCCGCTGGACCGCGGCCTGCAGGCGCTGGTTCAGCGCCTCGCGTGCCTCGGGCGGGTACAGCGCCAGCAGGCCCTCGAGCGTCGGCACGAAGTCGGCCGGCGCCTCATGGATGCGGCGCACGGCCTCCGACCAGCGCATCCGGCCGGTGGCGATGTCCACCTCCCAGCCACCGACGCCGGCCAGCCGCCCGGTGCGGGCGAGAAAATCCTCGCTGGCCTGCAGCGCCTGCTCGGCCTGCCTGCGCGCGGTGACATCCCGGCCCACCGAATGCAGCAGGCGTTCACCCTGCGGCCCGCGCTGCAGCCGGTTGGTCCAGGAGACCCACTGCTCGCGGCCGTCGGGCGTGTGGATGCGGTTCTCGCCACGCGCGGTCTGCCCGCTCTCCAGCACCGCGGCGATCTGCCGGCGCACCTGTTCGCGGTCGGCCGGCGCGACGAAGTCGTAGAGGCTGCGGCCGAAGAAGTCTTCGTTCGGCTTCAGGAAGTAGCGCGAGTACGAAGGGTTGGCGTAGACCAGCGCGCCGTCTTCCCGCGCCAGCGAGACCAGCTCGGCCTGTTCCTCCACCAGCGCGCGGTAGCGCTGCTCGCTGTCTTCCAGCGCCCGCTCGTAGCCGCGGCGGGAGGCCAGCAGCAGCGCGATCTGCACCCCCACCAGCGTGATGAACAGCAGCAGCGTGGACACTGCCAGCACCGCGAGCCGGCGCGTCTGGCGGCTGCCTTCGGCCACCTGCAGGTTCAGTCGGTCGCGCTCGCTGCGCACGCTGTCGAGTACCGCATTGACGGCGGCGTGGGCCTGGTCCATGAAGCGCTCGCCGCTGTCGCTGATCACGGCCGCGAGTGCGTCATCGCGCAGGCCCCGCTCGTGCAGCTGGATGGCCTTGTCGAGCTCGGTGAGCTTCTGCTCGACCGCGCTGCGGGCACGGGCGGACAGCTGCGGCAGCGCAGGGTCGGTCATCGGCACGCTGTCCAGCGCCTGCAGCAGTTCGGGCATGCGCTGCATCGCCGCGCGGTAGGGGTCGAGGTAGCTGTCGCGCCCGGTCAGCAGGTAGCCGCGCTGGCCGCGTTCGGCGTCGCCCAGCGAGACCAGCACGGTCTGCAACGCGCGCAGCCGGCCCGAGAGATCGGCCTGGCGCCGCGAGTGCGCGTCGGTCTCCTCGGCCTGCAAGGCGAGCATCACCGTGCCGGCCACCAGCCCGAGCAGCGACAGCACCAGCGCAACGCCGGTCAGGCGCAACCAACGCTGTTGCGCCTGGTTCCGGCTCTTGTTGTCTGGCCTCATGCGCCCTCGGGTACTGCACCATCGCCCTGGACGCGGACAAGTCTAGTCCTTCAGGGCGGGCCCGCGGTCCCCGCCAGTACCACGGCCGCCTGCACCCGCGAGCTGAGCTTCAGCTTGCGCAGGATGTGCTGCACATGGATCTTCACCGTGGTCTCGGCAATGCCGAGCTCGCGGCCGATCTCCTTGTTGCTGGCGCCGCGGCCGATGCAGCCCAGGATCTCGCGCTCGCGCGGCGACAGCGCGGCCAGCGGCGACGCCGGCTCCGGCGCCGCCGCGGCGGGTGCCGCGGCCAGGCCGGCGGCCGCCTCGTGCCGCGACTGGAAGGCGCTGACCAGCTTGCTCGTCATCTCCGGGCTCACCACCGATTCGCCGCGCATGCAGCGGCGCAGGCAGTGCGCCAGCACATCGCCCTCCATCGTCTTCAGCAGGTAGCCCTGGGCGCCGGCACGCAGCGCGGCGGCCAGGTCCTGCTCGTCCTCGCTGACGGTGAGCATCAGCACGCGGGCCTGCGGCGCCACTTCCTTCAGGCCGGCGATCGCGTCGATGCCGAGCACGCCAGGCAGGTGGTTGTCCAGCAGCACGATGTCGGGCTGCAGCGCCTGCGCGCGGCGCTGCGCCTCGCCGGCGTCGCCGGCCTCGCCGACCACCTGCAGGTCGCCGAACTGCGACAGCAAGGCGATCAGGCCACGGCGGAAGAGGGTGTGGTCATCGACCACCAGCAAGCGTATGGGCGTCGATCCGTTCATGGTCCGGTTCCTGGAGACGGCCGGTCTCGGGCTGGGCCGGCAGCAGCAGGCCGAGCGTGGTGCCGGCACCGGGTGCCGAGCTCAGCTGCACCCGGGCCCCGATGCGTTGCGCCCGCTCGCGCATGATGCGCAGGCCGACGTGGGTTTCGTCGTGCACGGCTTCGGGATCGAAGCCGCGGCCATCGTCGTGCACCGCAAAGGTCCAGTTCGGTGCCTGCTGCACCTCGAGCCGCACCTGCGTCGCCCCGGCATGCTTGCGCACGTTGGACAGCGCCTCCTGCACGATGTGCAGCACCTGGATCTGCACGTCGGCCGGCAGCGGCAGGCCATGCCCGCTGGACTGCAGCTGGGTGCGGATGCCGCTCTGGTGCTCGAACTTCTGCAGCGTCAGGCGCAGCGCGGGCAGGATGTCCTCCTCGCTGGCGCGGGTGCGGAAGTGCAGCAGCAGCTCGCGCACGTCGGCGTAGCTCTCCTTGACGCCGGTCTCCAGCTCGCCGAGGCCACGCGCCATCGCCGCAGCGTCCTCGCGGCGCATGGCATCCTTCAGCAGCCCGACCTGGATCTTCAGGAAGGCCAGCGACTGCGCGATCGAATCGTGCAGCTCCTGTGCCAGCAGCGTGCGCTCCTGGGCCACGGCACTCTCCTTCTCGAGGGCGGCCGCACGCAGGCTGTGGATGCGCGCCGCCAGGTGGCTGGCCATCGTGTCGTACAGCGACCGCTCCTCGGACTGCACCTCGCGCGATTCGCGGAAGAACAGGTCGATCTCGCCCAGCAGCCGGCCGTGCAGCACGATGGGCACCGACAGCAGCATCTGGAAGCCGATGCGGCCGCAGTGCCCCTCGGCCATCACCGCACCGGGCGAGCGCTCCGGCACGATGGCGATGACGCGCGTGCCGGCCTCCGCCTGAGGCTGTCCGCAATGGCAGTCGCCGGTGCGAAGGCATTGCTCGTCATCGCGCAGCGGCTCGGGCAGGCCGTCGCTGGCCAGCATCAGGTAACGTTCATTGTCCCCGTCCGCCCAGCGCACCGCCACCGCGTCGGCCCGCGCGATGCGACGGGCCATCGCCGCAAAGCCTTCGGCCAGCGCGTGCAGCGAGGCGGCATTGCCGATGAAGGCGCTCACCTCGTACATCGCGGCCAGGCGCTGGCGCTTGACTTCCAGCCTCTCGGTGCGCTCGGCCACCTTGGCCTCCAGCTGCTGGTACAGCGACTGCAGGTGCGATGCCATGCTGTTGAAGGCCGCCCCCAGTTCACCGAACTCGTCGTCGGCCTGGATCTCGACGCGGGCCGAGAAGTCCTCGCTGCCGATGCGCGAGACTGCACCGCGCAGGCGCTGCAGCGGATCGATCACGAACAGGTGGCCGATGTAGAAGAAGGCCACCGTGCTGGCCACCGCCAGCGCCATCAGCAGGAACTGCACGCTGCGCAGCAATGCGGTGCGGTCCGACAGCTGCTGCTCGATGGCGCCGACCAGACCGTCCACCCGTCCGACGAAACCATCGACCTCCGCCAGCGGCGGCGCGGCCGGCGCGGTGGCCCAGCCGGCCTGCAGCTGCTGCCAGCGAACGCGCACATCGTCGAAGCGGCTGCGTGCGGCCTCGTTCCACGGCACGAACAGGGGTCGCGAGGGATCGCCGACGCGCAGCCGCTCGAGGCTGGCCTCCATCGCCCGCAGCACCGCGCGCCGCTCTTCGGCCAGCGCCGGCTGCGGCAGGATCAGCGCCAGGCGGTAGGTCTGCATGCGCAGGCGGCCGGCCTCGTTGACCGCAGCGGCCCCGCCCTCGAGCTGCCACGACACCCACAGCGTCAGGCCGATCGAACCCAGCGCCAGCACGAGGAAGGCGCAGCCGATCGTCAGGAGTTTGGCGGCCAGCGGCCAGCGTGACAGCATGGCGCGAATTTAGTGAGCCGACGGCCCGCCACGCTTGCGCAAACGCAAGCGGCGGGTCGCCGGTTCAACACCAGGCCTCAGCGCGGCGGATCGGCGAGGCTGCGCAAACCCGGCACATCGAGCAGGCGGATGTCGTAGCCGTGTACCTCGATCAGGTTCTGCCGGCGCAGCTGGTGCAGGGTGCGCGAGAAGGTCTCCGCCGTGGTCCCCAGCTGCAGTGCGATCGTGCGCTTGCGCTGCTGCAGGCGCAGCGTGCCGGTGAGCGGCGCATCGTCGGCGGCCGGCTCGTCCAGCTGGGCATGCGCGAGCAGCCAGGTTGCGCAGCGCGCCAGCACGCACTTCATCATCAGCCCGCGGGTGCCCTCGATGAGGCCTTGCACCTCGGCCGCCAGCGTGGCCACCAGGGCAGCCATCAGCCCAGGGTGCTCGCGCGTCACGCGCTGCACCGCGGACATCGGCCAGGTCCACAGCACGCAGTCGGTCTCGGCCACCGCGTCCTCGGCCTGCAGCGTGCCACGCAGGCCGCTGGCCAGGTCCAGCCAGCTGCCGGCCCCCACCGAGCAGCGGTGCTGCAGCAGGCCATGGTCGCCACGCGTTCCCAGCGCCACCAGGCCGCTGTCCACCAGCCACAAGGCCTGCGCCGGCTGCTCGCGCGACAGCAGCAGCGTGCCCGCCGCGACGCGCCGCCGCACGCCAGCGTCGGCAAATGCAGCCCAGGCCGCCGGGCTGGGTGGATCGAGCACACCCCGCGCACAGGCCTCGGCGAGCAAGGCCTCGCACTGCGCGCGCAGCGCCTGAACCTCGCCGGGCGCCGGCTCGCCGCGCGGGGCGTGCACGGCGCCCGCCACCCTTCGCACCAGCGGTCGTGCGCCGGCCTGCTGCTGCATCGTCGTCGCCATGGTTTCCATTGCGTCCTCGCTGTAAATCAGTCGGGAATCGGTTGAACGTCAGTGCACTGTGGTATGTCGCGAGGCGCAGGGCTTTGAGCCAGGGCAATGGCCGGCGGCCGCGCAGCTTGATGTGGGTCAACCTCGTGCGGCTTGACATTGCGCAAGGCCGGCAGGGGGGCCCCCTCCTACAGTGCCGCGGCACCCTCCCCGCCATGAGCTCGCTTGCCCCCGCCCTTTCCACGCCGTCGGCGCTGCCGCCAGCGGTGCTCGACGACCCGCTGGAGCTGCAGCGCTTCACCCGTTTCACACCCGGGCTGGCCGAATCCTCGTTCCAGCTCGGCGGCATGCATTGCGCCGCCTGCGCCGGCCTGATCGAGCAGGCCCTGTCGCAGGTCGATGGCGTCGTCGAGGCCCGCGTCCAGGCCGCCGCGCAACGCGCGCTGGTGCGC
Source organism: uncultured Bordetella sp. (assembly GCA_964641795.1). Classification (GTDB taxonomy): domain Bacteria; phylum Pseudomonadota; class Gammaproteobacteria; order Burkholderiales; family Burkholderiaceae_C; genus Pseudaquabacterium. The sequence continues at coordinate 7,012 of CAZXLI010000266.1, forward strand.
TGGGACCCCCAGCGCACGCGCGCGTCGACGCTGGTGGCCGCCGTGGCGGCCGCGGGCTACCAGGCAGTGCCGGACACCGCCGCCGCTGCGCGTGGCCTGCGGCTGGCCGAATCGCGCAAGCTGCTGTGGCGGCTGTTCGTCGCCGGCTTCTGCGCGATGCAGGTGATGATGATGGCCACCCCCGCCTACGTCGCCGGCCCTGGCGAGCTGGCACCCGACCTGCGCCAGCTGCTGAACTGGGCCAGCTGGCTGCTGACCCTGCCGGTGCTGTGCTTCTCGGCCGCGCCCTTCTTCGCCAGCGCCTGGGGCGCGCTGAAGGCACGCCGCATCGGCATGGACGTGCCGGTGTCACTGGGCATCGCGGTGGCCTTCATCGCCAGCAGCGGCGCGGCCTTCGATCCGAACGGCGTGTTCGGCAGTGAGCCGTACTTCGACTCGCTGACGATGTTCATCAGCTTCCTGCTCGGCGGCCGCTACCTCGAGATGAAGGCGCGCCACCGCGCCGCCCAGGCGCTGGAGCAGGCGCTGGGCACGCTGCCGGCCACCGCCCAGCGCCTGGACGATCAGGACATGCCACACGAAGTCAGCGTCCATCGTCTGCGGCCGGGCGACCGCGTGCGGGTGGCCGTGGGCGATGCCTTCCCGGCCGACGGCACGCTCGTGCAGGGCTCGACGGAGACCGACGAGGCCCTGCTGAGCGGCGAATCACGCCCGGTGCCCAAGGCGGCCGGCGCTTCGCTGGTGGCCGGCAGCGTGAACCTCGGCGCGCCGGTGGTGCTGCGCGTGGAGCGCACCGGCGCCGACACACGCTACGAGCAGATCGTCGCGTTGATGCGCGAGGCAATGTCGCAGCGGCCCGCGGCGGCCCGCGCCGCCGACCGCTGGGCCGGTCCGTTCCTGTGGGCCGTGCTGCTGCTGGCCTTCGGCTCGGCCCTGGTCTGGCTGCGCATCGACCCCTCGCGTGCGGTGTGGGTGGCGGTGTCGGTGCTGATCGTCACCTGCCCGTGCGCGCTGTCGCTGGCCACGCCGGCCGCGCTGCTCAGCGCCGCCAGCGCGCTGGCGCGTCGCGGCGTGCTGTTGCGCCGCATCGAGGCGCTGGAAAACCTGGCCGCGGTGCAGCTGCTGTTCATCGACAAGACCGGCACGCTGACGGCCAGCCGGCCGGCCTGGCGCGGTGCGCGGCCGCTGCAGCAGATGCCTGCAGCGCGACAGGACGAACTGCTACGGGCCGCGGCGCAGCTGGCATCCTGGTCGCGCCACCCGTTGTCGCAGGCGCTGTGCGAGGCCTTGCCGGCCGCCGCCGCGCCGGCCGAGACCTGGCGCGAGATCCAGGAAACGCCCGGTGCCGGCCTCGAAGCGATCGACCCCGAAGGCCGGCGCTGGCGCCTGGGCTCGGCGCGCTGGCTGGGCCTGGCCCCGACGCAGCCAGGGGATGAGAACGCCTTGCAGGCCTGGTTCGGTCCCGCAGGCCAGCCCTTGCTGTGCCTGCAGTTCGACGAGGCCCTGCGCCCCGATGCCGAGCAGGCGATGCAGGCGCTGCGCGAGGCCGGCATCGAGCTCGCGCTGCTGTCAGGCGACGAGGCGCACCGCGTCGAGCCACTGGCGCAGCGCCTGGGGCTGACGCAGGCCATTGCCCGGGCGACGCCCGAACGCAAGCTCGAGGCTTTGCGAGCTGCGCAGCAGCGGGGCCTTCGCGTCGCCATGGTCGGCGACGGCGTCAACGATGCGCCGGTGCTGGCGCAGGCCGATGTCTCGTTCGCGATGGGCCAGGGCGCGCTGGTGGCGCGCACGCAGGCCGATGCGGTGATCCTGTCCAACCGGCTCGGCGACGTCGCCGCGGCACGCCGGCTGGCGCAGCGCACGGTGCGCGTGATCCGCCAGAACCTGGCCTGGGCCGCGCTCTACAACCTGGCCTGCGTGCCGCTGGCACTGGCCGGCTGGCTGCCACCGTGGGCCGCCGGCCTCGGCATGGCGGCCAGCTCGGCCGGCGTGGTGCTCAATGCCGTGCGTCTTGCACGTTAGCGATCGGACCCGATGGACATCCTGTACCTGTTGATCCCGATGTCGGCCCTGCTGGTGCTGGCGATCTTGGGCGTCTTCGCCTGGGCGCTCAACAGCGGGCAGTTCGACGACCTGCAGCGAGAGGGCGAACGCATCCTCGAGAACGGCGATCCGCGCATCGATTGATCGTCATCAAGCCCTCGGATATCCCTACGCCGAACAATGGCAAGAAACATTCCGAGCGACCTTGCACTGAAAGGACGGCCGATGGCCACCTCATCCACTACCACCTCCGCCGCGCCGGTCTACGACGACTGGCCGGTTCGCGCTTTCGCCCTCGCAGCGGTGCTGTGGGGCATTGTCGGCATGCTGGTCGGCGTCATCATCGCCGCGCAGCTGGCCTGGCCCGAACTGGGCTTCGGCATTCCATGGCTCAGCTACGGCCGACTGCGGCCGCTGCACACCAACGCGGTGATCTTCGCGTTCGGCGG
>CAZXLI010000267.1:0-9488 GCA_964641795.1 uncultured Bordetella sp.
GCTGCTCGATGCGATGTTCGCCAATCGGGTGTCGATCGTCACGACGTCCAATTTCCATCCGGACGAGCTGTACCCCAACGGGCTGCACCGCGACCGCATCCTGCCGGCGATCGAGCTGCTGAAGCAGAAGCTCGAGGTCATCAGCGTCGACAACGGCGTCGACTACCGGCGCCGGACCTTGGAACATGCGCAGCTGTACCACACGCCGCTCGGGCCCGAGGCCGACGCTGCGCTCAAGCGTGCCTTCGACGAACTGGCCGAAGCGCGCGACGAGGACCCGGTGCTGCACATCGAGCACCGCGAGCTGCGCGCGCAGCGGCGGGCCGGTGGCGTGGTGTGGTTCGATTTCCGCACGCTGTGCGGCGGACCGCGTTCACAGAACGACTACCTGGAGATCGCGCAGCAGTTCCACACGGTGATCCTGTCCGGTGTGCCGCAGATGCAGCCGAGGTTGGCGAGCGAGGCCCGGCGCTTCACGCTGCTGGTGGATGTGCTGTATGACCGGCGCGTGAAGCTGTTCCTGTCGGCCGCAGTGCCGGCCGAGCAGCTCTACACCGAAGGACCGCTGGCGCACGAATTTCCGCGCACCGTGTCGCGGCTGCAGGAGATGCAGTCGGCCGAGTACCTGGCGCTGGACCGACGCCAGGTCGACACGCGCATCACCTGAGCACAATGGCGGCACGATGCGCGTGATTCAAATCCTGTTGTCGTGCCTGGTCTGCGGGCTGTTGCTGCCGGGGGCTCGCGCGGCGGACGACCGTGCCCAGCAGCGTGCCCGCATCGCGGCCGAGCGGCGTGCAGCCAACGAGCGCTTCGATGCGGCGAAGAAGGAATGCGAGAAGCGGTTCGCGGTGACCACCTGCCTCGACGATGCGCGCAGCGAGCGGCGCCGAGTGCTCGATCGCCTGGCCGCCGAGCAGGCAGTGCTGGACGACGCCCAGCGCCGCCTGCGTGCCGCCGAGCGCCTGCGCGGCATCCAGGAGAAGGCTCGCCAGGCCGATGACAAGGCCAACGCCGCGCCGCCGCTGCGGCGCGTGCAGAGGGCGCCGGCGTCTGCGCCGACAGCCCGAGCATCCGCACCCCCCCATGCGGAGCCGCGCCCCGGCGATACGCCGCAGCAGGCCGAACAGCGCCGGCAGGAGCAGGCCGATCGGGCGAAGGAGACCCGCGAGCACCGCGAGGCCGTCGAGAAGCGCAACGCCGAGCGAGACGCCAGGAAGCCGCCCGCCGCGCCCTTGCCGGTGCCCTCGGCGCCGGCCACCAGCAAGCGCTGAGCCGGGGGTACCCCGGCAGCGGATCAGACGATGGTCTCGACCCGCACCATCGCCAGCGACAGGTTGTCGCCGCCGCCGCGGGCGCGCTGGCGCGCCTTGCTCACCAGCATCTCGCTCGCTTCGCGCGGCGGCAGGCCCTGGACGATGGCGCCCAGCTCGCGCGGCGAGAAGTAGTGCCACAGCCCATCGCTGCAGGCCAGCAGCGTATCGCCGGGTTCGACCTTGTCGATGTGGCTGATCGTCAACGGCGGATCTGCCTGCGTGCCCAGGCACCCGGTCAGCAGGTTGGCCTGGGGATGCGAATTGGCCTGCTCCTCGTTGAGCTTGCCTTCGTCGATCAGCCGCTGCACGTAGGAGTGGTCGGTGGTGCGGCTGACCATCTCGGCGCCGCGGAAGTGGTACACGCGCGAATCACCGGCATGGGCGACCGAGCAGTCGCGGTTCGGGCTCAGCAGAAAGGCGGCCACCGTGCTGTGCGGCTCTTCCTCGGCCGTGATGGCGGTCAGCTTGATCATCAGGTGCGATTCCATGACCAGCTGCTTCAGCGTCTCGGCCGGGTCGTCCTTGGCCGGCAGGTAGCGCTCGAAGATCTGCCGGGCGGTCAGGACCACCTGGTCGCTGGCCTTGCGGCCGCCGCTCTTGCCACCCATGCCATCGGCCAGCACGGCCAGCACGCAGCCGGGCACCTTGGCATGGACAAGGATCTCGACCTGGTCCTGCTGGTAGGCGCGATCGCCTCGGTGCAAGGCGGTGGCGGCGATCAGCCGATGGGGCTGGGGAGTGGGCGCGCTCATGCGGCCAGACTATAAACTCAAGCGATCATGCCGCCAGACCTGCCGAAGGACGACAACCTGCATTCGCCACAGCGGCGGATCATCGAGTTGCGCATCGAGCATGCCGACCTGGACAGCCTGATCGATGGTGCCGCGGAACAATCGCCTGTCGACGAACTGGCGCTGCGGCGGTTGAAGAAGCGGCGCCTGCTGTTGCGCGACCAGATCGCGCGGCTCGAAGCCGAGCTAGATCCGCCCGAACCGGCATGACGGCCGGCCACGAGTTGCCAGCCTCTCCGCTGGCCGAAGCCACGCAGGAGGCGCTGGCCCGGGGCGGCGCGCTGTCGCAGGCCGATGCCGGATTCATCGAGCGCGACATGCAGCAGCGCCTGGCCCAGGCGATGGCGCGCGCGATCGAGGATCGGGCTGCCCTGGTGGCCGAGGCCGGCACCGGCGTCGGCAAGACCTTCGCGTACCTGGTGCCGCTGCTGCTGTCCGGCAAGCGGGCCCTGGTCAGCACCGCAACCAAGAGCCTGCAGGACCAGCTGTTCCTGCGCGATTTGCCGCGCTTGCGCGACGCGCTGCGGGTGCCCGCGCGCATCGCCTTGCTGAAGGGACGATCGAGCTACCTATGCCTGCACCGATTGCAGCAGGCGCGGGAGTCGGCCACCTTGCCGGACCGCTTTGCGGTGCGGGCGCTGGCACGCATCGAGCACTGGGCCACCGGCACAGCCACCGGCGACCTGGCCGAGATCGACGGGCTGGACGATCGATCGCCGGTGATCCCGCTGGTCACGTCGACGCGCGACAACTGCCTGGGCACCGAGTGCCCTCAGCACGGCAGCTGCCACGTCGTGCGGGCGCGACGCGAGGCGATGGTGGCCGATCTGGTGGTCGTCAATCACCACCTGTTCTTTGCGGACCTGTCGCTGCGCGACAGTGGCGTGGCCGAGCTGTTGCCCACCGTTGATGCCGCGGTGTTCGACGAAGCGCACCAGTTGGTCGAAACCGGGCTGCAGTTCCTGGGCACCTCGCTGGGTACGACGCAGGTGCTGGACCTGGCGCGCGACGCGGTGGCCGCGGGGCTGGCGCACGCACGTGGGTTGGCGCCGTGGCAGGAGCTGGCCGGCGCGCTGGACCATGCGGCGCGCGACCTGCGTCTGGCCTGCGCCGGCCCGCTGCGCGAGCTGCGCGGCATCGTCAAGCTGCGCTGGGACGAGCGCGCCGCGCGGCCGGAGTTCGCCACGGCGCTGCAAGGCCTGTCTGCTGCGGCGCAGGCGATGGTCGCCGCACTGGTCGCGGTGGAAGCCGCAGCGCCAGACTTCACCCGGCTGATCGAGCGGGCGCGCTCACTTTCGGCGTTGGCGACCAGTTTCACCGAGGAGGCTGCCGAAGCCCGTGTGCGCTGGATCGACCTGGGTCCGCGGGATGCTCGCCTGATCGAATCGCCGCTGCACATCCGCGACCTGTTCACCGAGCAGCGCGAAGTGGCGCCGCGGGCCTGGATCTTCACCTCAGCGACCCTGGGCACCGACGATGATCTGGCCTGGTTCTGCGAGGCTGCGGCGATGGAAGACGCGCGCAAGCTGCGTGTCGGCAGCCCCTTCGACTATGCCGCCCACGCCCGCACCTGGGTGCCGCCGCGTTTTCCGAAGCCAAACGAGGCGGGCCACCCTGCAGCCGTCGGCGCCTTGGCCGCGCGCCTGGCCGGCCGGCTGGGCGGCCGCACCTTTGTGCTGACCACCACCTTGCGCGTACTGCCGCTGATCGCAGAGGCCCTGAGCGAGGCCAGCGCCGCAGCCGGCGACGGCCTGCAGGTGCTGGTGCAGGGCAGCCATCCGAAGCGCACGCTGCTGCAGCGCTTTCTCGACACGCCACGCAGCGTGCTGGTCGGATCCCAGAGCTTCTGGGAGGGGATCGACGTACCGGGTGATGCGCTGCAATGCGTCATCATCGACAAGCTGCCGTTTCCGCCGCCGAACGACCCGCTGGTGCAGGCTCGCTCACGCGAACTGGAGCGGCAGGGTCGGGACCCGTTCAACGAGTACTACCTGGCCGAGGCGGCGATCTCGCTGAAGCAGGGGGCGGGGCGCTTGATCCGCAGCGAGAGCGACCGCGGCCTGCTCGTGATCACCGATCCTCGGTTGCGCCAGATGCCGTATGGCCGCAAGCTGCGGCAGGCGCTGCCACCGATGGGCCCGCTCGATACGGAGGCCGATGCGCTGGCCTGGCTGGACGAGCTGGCCTCAGCGCATGCTGGCTGAAGGCGCCGAAGCCTTCACCAGAACTGCCACCACGCGCGCTCGGGCAGCCGCACGCCGTCGCGCAGGTAGCGACTGTTGGGGTAGTTCTTCTTCAGCACGCGATCCGCGTCGGTCGCCAGTTCCTTCAACCCCAGCTTGTCGTAGCTGACGGCCAGGATGTACAGCGCTTCCTCGGAGGCCGGCGTCTGCTGGTAGTCGCGCACGGCTTGCTGTGCCCGATTGGCCGCAGCCAGATAGGCCCCGCGCCGGTAGTAGTAGCGCGCCACATGCACCTCGTACTCGGCCAGGGAATTGACGATGTAGTCCATGCGCAGCCGCGAATCGGGCGCGTACTTCGAATTCGGGAACTGCTCGACCAACTGGCGGAAGGACTGGTAGGCGTCGCGCGAGGCCTGCTGATCGCGTTCGGAGACGTTCTGCCGCGAAATGCTGCTCAGGAAGCCGACGTTGTCGATGAAGTTGACCACGCCCTTCAGGTACAGCGCATAGTCCATCGCCGGGCTCGACGGGTGGATCTTGATGAAACGGTCCAGCGTCGCGATGGCCTGCACGCGGTCGGCCGTGCGCCACTGCGCATAGGCCATGTCCAGCAGCGCCTGCTGCGCCAGCAGCGTTCCGGCAGCGCGACCTTCGATGCGTTCCAAGGTCTTGATCGCCCGCTCGTAGCTGCCCGCGTTCATGTCGTCCTTGGCGTCTGCATACAATTTCTCGACGTCGGCCTTGTCGTCGATCTTCGGGTCCGAGCTGCAGCCGGCGAACAAGGCCAACAGCAGGGGCACGATCAGCGCCAGCAGGCGCGCGGGCTTGAACAGCAGGCTCATCGAGATAGTGGCGGCGGCGCGAAGCCCCGCTCTTCCTGGCAACAATGCAGAACGCGAGATTCTAATGGCCCGTCCCCCGGACCTTTCCACGGCCGCGCCGTCGGCTTCGGAGCCGCCCGGCGATGCGGCCGAGCCCGACGAAGAGGGCGAAGTCGAGACACGCGAGCGCGCGGTCGATGGCGTTGGCCACGGCCAGCGCCTGGACCGCTGGCTGGTCGGCGTGGCGCCGGAGTTCTCGCGCAGCCACCTGCAGGGGCTGATCGAGGCCGGCCATGTGCAGGTGGATGGCACTGCACAGCGCGTGGCCTCGCGCAAGCTGCGCATCGGTCAGCGCGTGCGGCTCGAGCTGGTGCCGACGGCGGCGAGCCAGGCCTTCCGGCCCGAGGCCATGGTGCTGGCCGTCGTGTTCGAAGACGAGCATTTGCTGGTCGTGGACAAGCCTGCGGGGCTGGTCGTTCACCCTGCGGCTGGCAACTGGTCCGGCACCTTGCTCAACGGCCTGCTGGCCCACCACGCGCTCGCGGCCACACTGCCGCGGGCTGGCATCGTCCATCGCCTGGACAAGGACACCTCGGGCCTGATGGTGGTGGCCAAGACACTGCCGGCGATGACCGCGCTGGTGCGCAGCATCGCGGCTCGAGAAGTGCGCCGCCATTACCTTGCGTTGGTGCACGGGATGCCGCGCTGGCGACATCTGAGCATCGAGGCGCCGATCGGCCGCGATCCGATATCGCGCATCCGCATGGCGGTGGTGGCCAGCGGCAAGCCGGCGCGAACGGATGTCGATCTGCTGGCGTCGCGCGACGGATTCAGCGCAATGCGCTGCAAGCTGCACACCGGCCGGACGCATCAGATTCGGGTGCACCTGGCACACCAGGGCCATCCGCTGGTGGCCGATGCGGTGTACGGCGGCAAGCCGGCGCTGGGCCTCGCACGCCAGGCGCTGCATGCGGCCGAGCTGGCATTCGCCCATCCGATCAGCGGTGAAGCGATGGCCTTCGAGGCCCCGTTGCCGGTCGATCTTGCGGCGGCATGGCAACACATGATGGCGAACTGACGGACGCGTTGCGCGTCGGGCTACAATCAGGCTGTAAGCCAGCCACTTCGGGCCCGGGTTCAAGACCCTGGCGACGAATGCCAGGCCGCCCGACAACGCCAAACCGGCGGCGGGCCACCGGGTCCCCCGCGAAGCGGCCGCCCGATACGCAAGCCAGAAGCTTATTAGCCGTGCGGCGCCCGACAAGGGCTGCACCCGATTCGTCCAGCCCTATGTGATGCAGCCGCCGCTGTACCGAGGCGGTCCGATGAACAGAGGTTCATGAATACCCTGGAGGCCAAGCGCGTCCTCGAGACCGCCTTGATCTGCGCGCAGCAGCCGATGCCTTTGCGCGACATGCGCAGCCTGTTCGACGAACAGGTCGGGCCCGACACCCTGCGCAGCCTGCTCGATGAGCTGGTGCGCGATTGGGAAGGCCGTGGCGTCGAACTGGTGGCGTTGGCCACCGGCTGGCGTTTCCAGAGCCGCCCGGAGATGCGCCAGTACCTCGATCGCCTGCATCCCGAGAAGCCGCCGCGCTACTCGCGTGCGACGATGGAAACACTGGCCATCATTGCGTACCGCCAGCCAGTGACGCGCGGCGACATTGAAGACATCCGCGGGGTGATGGTCAGCAGCCAGATCATCAAGCAGCTCGAGGACCGCGGCTGGATCGAAGCCATCGGCTACCGCGAAGCCCCGGGCCGTCCTGCGTTGTTCGCCACCACCCGCCAATTCCTCGACGACCTCGGCCTGCACAGCCTCGATCAACTGCCCGCGATCGATGGAACGCCCACCGCTGCGGCGCTGGAGGCGGTCGCCGAGGCCCAGCCCTCCTTGCTGCCCGAAGCGGCCGATGGCCAATCGCTGCTGCCCTTGGACGAGGCGGCCACCGAGCCCAGCCCCGAACCCGCCGCCGATGGCGGCTCGCCCGAAGCGTCAACCCCCGTCGTGCCGACATGAACCCGCAAGACTCCGACAAGCCCGATTCCGAACTTCCGGCTGCAGAAGCACCCGCTGCAGCACCGAAGCCACGCCGGCGGCGCACTGCGGCGCCGGCCGTCGCCGAGGTAGCGACGGAAGTCGCGTCCGCCGATCCGGCGCCGGTCATGGCTGAAGACGCCGTGGCCAAGCCCAAGCGCACCCGGCGCAAGGCGGCACCAGCGGCCGAGGCGAAGGAGCTGCCAGCCGCCGGCGAGCCGACGCCGCCTGCCGCGGCCGCCGTCGAGCACGCTGCCCCGGTGGCGCCACCGGCACCGGCCCCCGTCGCGCCGGCTGCGCCCTCCGAGACTGCCGCGCCCAGCGCCGCTGTGCAGGGCCCGCCGGTCGTCGAGGCGGTCGACGAGCCCGCTGGCGCTCGCGATCGCGCCGACGCCAACGAGGCGCCTACCCAGGGTGAGGGAGACGGTCCCGAGGGTGAGGGGTCGCGGCGACGCAATCGCAACCGCCGTCGCGGGCGCCGCGGCAATGGCGACAAGCTGCAGGCTGCCGAGGGCGGCGAAGCCGGGGAGGAGACCCGGGTCGTGGTCGTCAATGCCTCCGACATCCGGGATGACGACGACGATGCCGACGACGGCGGGGAGGCGCTGGCCGCGGGCGCGGTGCCTGCGCCCCTGCCGCCGGTCGACGCCGGCGAGACCTTCGCCGATGTGGTGTCCGGCGCGTATGACGCGGTGCCGGCCGAAGACATCGAAGCCATCCCCGAGCGCCGTGTGCTGGCAGCCGAGCCCGATGCGCCCAAGCTGCACAAGGTGCTGGCCCAGGCGGGCATCGGGTCACGCCGCGACATGGAGCAGCTGATCGCCGATGGCCAGGTCACCGTCAACGGCCAGACCGCCCACACCGGCCAGCGCATCTCGTTCGGCGACCAGATCCGCATTGCCGGCAAGCCGGTGAAGGTGCGTATCGCGCCGCCGCTGCCGCGCGTGCTGGCCTACCACAAGCCCGTGGGGGAGGTCGTCACGCACGACGACCCGCAGCACCGGCCGACGGTGTTTCGCCGTCTGCCGCGCCTGCCGCAAGGCAAGTGGCAGTCGGTCGGCCGCCTGGACATCAACACCGAGGGTCTGCTGCTGTTCACGAACTCGGGTGAGCTGGCGAACCAGCTGATGCACCCGCGCTTCGGGGTCGAGCGCGAGTACGCCGTGCGCGTGCTTGGCACGCTGGACGAGGACAGCCGCGAGAGCCTGCTCGAAGGGGTCGAGATCGACGGCCAGCGCGCGGCCTTCAAGTCCATCGCCGATGGCGGCGGCGAAGGTGCCAACCACTGGTACCGCGTCGTGATCACCGAAGGCCGCAACCGTGAAGTGCGCAAGCTGTTCGACAGCGTCGACCTCGCGGTGAGCCGCCTGATCCGCATCCGCTATGGTTGCGTGGTGTTGCCGCGCGGTCTGAAGCGCGGCGTGTTCGTCGACCTGAATGAGGCCGAGGTGCGCGAGCTGCGCCGCATGGCCGGTGGGCGCGACAACCGCGACGGGCCGCCTCAGGGTGGCCAGGGCGGGCGTCCGCAGGGCCAGGAGGGGGGTGGCAAGAACCGTCGCAACCGGCGTGGCCGTGGGGGTGACCGCGACGAGCGTGGCAACAACCAGCGCAGCCAGGAGCAGCGCCACCAGGAACGGCGCGAGCCGGGCGAAGGTGGTCCGATTCCGAACCCGCTGATGCAGACCTTCGACAAGCGCGCGATCCGCGAAGCCCGGCAGCCCAAGCGCGAGTATTCCGAAGATGGACCGATTCCGAACCCGCTGGAGCAAACCTACGACAAGCGCTTCGTGCAGAAGCAGCGCGGGTTCGGCGGCGGGGGTGGTGGCGGTCGCAATCGCGGCGACCAGGGCGGCGGCGGCCAGCCGGACCCGATGAAGACATCGGTCGGCTACATCGGTGCCGATGCGTTCGTGCGCAAGTTCCAGAACAGCGGCGGTGGTGGCGGTGGCCGTGGTGGCAAGCGGCGCGGTGGTCGTTGACCGAACCAGGCCGTCCCCGGCGCGACACGAAGCCAAGCTAGAATATGCGGTTTACTTGTTAAGTCTTTGATTCAGGAGAACTTTATGGCCATCGAACGCACGCTCTCGATCATCAAGCCCGACGCCGTGGCGAAGAACGTGATCGGCCAGATCTATGCCCGCTTCGAAGGCGCCGGTCTCAAGGTCGTGGCCGCCAAGATGGCGCACCTGTCGCGCGGCGAGGCCGAGGCCTTCTACGCGGTGCACAAGGCCCGCCCGTTCTTCAACGACCTGGTCTCGTTCGTGATCAGTGGGCCGGTGATGATCCAGGCGCTGGAAGGCGAAGGCGCCATCGCCAAGAACCGCGAACTGATGGGCGCC
>CAZXLI010000268.1:0-9477 GCA_964641795.1 uncultured Bordetella sp.
GCGACGCTGCCGTAGATGCAGCCGTTGGCGAGGCCGGAAAAGATCTGGTGCAGAAAGGCGTCCATCTCAGTAGCCGAGGTAGGTGCGGCGCACGGTCTCGTCGCGCTTGATGTCGTCCGCGGGGCCCGAGAGCGCCACCGTGCCGGTCTCCAGCAGGTAGGCGTGGTGCGCGAGGTCCAGCGCCAGGCTCGCGTTCTGCTCGACCAGCAGCATGCTCACGCCTTCCTCGGCGTTGATGCGGCGCATGATCTCGAAGATGTCGGCCACGATCAGCGGCGCCAGGCCGAACGAGGGCTCGTCCAGCAGCAGCAGCTTGGGGCGCAGCATCAGCGCCCGGCTGATCGCCAGCATCTGCTGCTCGCCGCCCGACAGCGTGCCGGCCTGCTGGTGCCGCCGCTGGCCCAGGCGCGGGAAGCGCTGGTAGGCACGCTCGATGTCCTGCGCCACCGCGTCGCGGTCGCGTCGTGCATAGGCGCCGAGCTTGAGGTTTTCTTCCACCGACAGCGCGGTGAAGGTGCCGCGCCCGTCCGGCACATGGGCCACGCCCATGCGCACCACCGATTCGGTGCTCTTGCCCACCAGCTGCACGCCGTTCAGCTCGATGCTGCCGCTGGTGCGCACCATCTGGCAGATGGCGCGTAGGGTGGTCGTCTTGCCGGCGCCGTTGGCACCGAGGATCGCGGTGATCTGGCCCGGCGCCAGCGTGAAGTCGATGCCGAACAGCACCTGGGTCGCGCCATACGCGGCATTGAGCCCGCGTGCCGCCAGCAGCTCAGACATGGGCCACCTCGGGCGCGTCCGTGGCCGCCGCGCGGGCCGGCGTGCCGAGGTAGGCGGCGATCACCTCGGGGTGCTGCTGGATCTCGGTCGGGCTGCCCTCGGCGATCTTGCGGCCGAAGTTCAGCGCGACGATGTGGTCGGACACGCTCATCACCAGGCTCATGTGATGCTCGACCAGCAGCACCGTGATCTTCAGGCGGTTGCGCACGTCGGTGATCAGGCGGCCAAGCTCGGACAGCTCCTCGTGGTTCAGCCCCGCGGCCGGCTCGTCCAGCAGCAGCAGCTTCGGGTCGGCGGCCAGCGCGCGGCCCATTTCCACCCGCTTCTGCGTGCCGAAGGGCAGGTCGCCGGCAGGGCGGTCGGCTACAGACCGCAGGTCGAGGTAGTCCATGATCTGGTCGGCCCGCTCGCGCAGCCGGCGCTCCTCGGCGCTGACGAAGGGCAGGCGCAGTGCGCTCGCCACGAAGCCGGCCGACGAACGGGCATGCGCGCCGATCATGATGTTGTCGCGCACCGGCAGCGTGCGGAACATCGCCAGGTTCTGGAACGTGCGGCCCAGGCCGAGCGCGGCAATGCGGTGGGTGGGCAGGGCGGTGATCGACTGGCCCTCGAACAGGATGTCGCCGGACTGGTAGGCGTACAGCCGCGACAGGCAGTTGAACAGCGTCGTCTTGCCGGCACCGTTGGGCCCGATCAGGCCGCAGACCTGCCCCTGCGCCACGTCGAAGCTCACGCCGTCCAGGGCCACGATGCCACCGAAGCGCACTGTCACATCGCGCACGCTGAGCAGTGGATTTGTGGATACTGCCATCGTCGTCCTGTCCTGCGGCGGGCCGTTGTTCGCCGTTCGCGGTTTATAGGGGGCGGGTGCCAGCGGCGGTACGCGTGCTTGCCCTGACTTGGGTGACGTGGAAGAGACAGTTCCAATTCGCGAAACCCTGGGTGGGCCCCTGCGAGGAAACCCGATGAGCAGCAACATCTACGAGCAGCACCTCGACCGCAACGCGGCCAACTTCGTCGCCTTGTCGCCGGTGAGCTTTGTCGAGCGCAGTGCCGAGATCTACGGCGACCTGCCGGCCGTGGTGCACGGCGCGCGGCGCTACACCTGGGCGCAGACGCGCGAACGATCCGCCCGCCTGGCCGCCGCCTTGCGCGCAATGGGCGTGGGCCGCCTCGGCACGGTGAGCGTGATGCTGCCGAACACCCCCGAGATGGTGGAGGCCCACTACGCGGTGCCGGCGCTCAATGCCGTGCTGAACACGCTGAACACGCGGCTGGACGCCAGTCTGCTGGCCTGGCAGATGAACCACTGCGAGGCGGCCGTGCTGATCACCGACCGCGAGTTCGCGCCGACGATCGGTCCTGCGTTGCGCGAGCTGCGCGAACGATTCGGCCGCGAGCCGGTGGTGATCGATGTCTGCGACAGCGAATACGCCGGCCCTGGCGAGCGGCTGGGCACGCGCGAGTACGAGGCCCTGCTGGCCGCGCACGATCCGCTGCCGCGGCTGGAAGGCCCGCGCGACGAGTGGGATGCCATCGCGGTGAGCTACACCTCGGGCACCACGGGTGATCCGAAAGGCGTGGTGACGCATCACCGCGGCGCCTACCTCAATGCCGTGTGCAACGCGGCCACGTGGACCATGCCGCAGTTCCCGCGCTACCTGTGGACCCTGCCGATGTTCCACTGCAACGGCTGGTGCTTTCCGTGGACCGTGGCGATGCAGGGCGGCACGCACGTGTGCCTGCGTCGCGTCGAGGCCCGGGCGATCTTCGAGGCGATGCGCCTGCACGGCGTCGATCATTACTGTGCCGCGCCGATCGTGCACAACCTGCTGATCGCCGCGCCGGCCGAACTGCGCGAAGGCATCGCCCAGCCGGTGCGGGGGATGGTGGCCGGCGCCGCGCCACCGGCCGCGATGATCGAAGGCATGGCCCGCATCGGCATCCACATCACGCATGTCTACGGGCTGACCGAGGTCTACGGGCCTGCGGCAGTCGCGGTCCAGCGGCACGCATGGGCTGCCGAGAGCCTGTCGGAGCAGACGCGCCTGAACGGCCGCCAGGGCGTACGCTACCCGCTGCAGGAGGGCATGACGGTGCTGCACCCGCAGACGATGGACGAGGTGCCGGCGGATGGCCAGACCATGGGCGAGATCATGTTCCGCGGCAACATCGTGATGAAGGGGTACCTCAAGAACCCGGCCGCCACCGACAAGGCCTTCGAAGGCGGCTGGTTCCACACCGGCGACCTGGCGGTGATGGAAGCCGATCGCTACGTGAAGATCAAGGACCGCAGCAAGGACGTGATCATCTCCGGCGGCGAGAACATCAGCTCGATCGAGGTGGAAGATGCCCTGTATCGCCACCCGGCGGTGATGGCCTGCGCGGTGGTGGCCAGGCCCGATCCGAAGTGGGGCGAGACGCCGGTGGCCTATGTCGAGCTCAAGCCGGGCAGCGCCGCCGATGCAGCGACCCTGATCGCGCACTGCAAGCAGTTGCTGGCCGGCTACAAGGTGCCGCGCGAGATCCGTTTCGAGGAGATCCCGAAGACCTCCACCGGCAAGATCCAGAAGTTCCAGCTGCGCGAGCGGGCGAAGTCCGCCAGCGCCATCGAGTAGGAGAACCGCCATGCTGAGCACCGACGAACCGCTGCTGCTGCGCACGACCGACCCGCGTGGCGTGATCACGCTGACGCTGAACCGGCCGCAGGCCTTCAATGCCTTGTCCGAAGGCCTGCTCGAAGCCCTGCAGACGGAACTGAGCCAGATCGCGCGCGACGATGGCGCGCGCGCCGTGGTGCTGGCCGCAGCCGGACGCGCCTTCTGTGCCGGGCACGACCTGCGCGAGATGCGCGCCACGCCTTCGCAGCGTTACTACGAAGGTCTCTTCACCCAGTGCGGCCGGGTGATGATGGCGCTGCAGCGGCTCGAAGTGCCGGTCATCGCGCGCGTCCATGGCGTGGCCACGGCCGCGGGCTGCCAGCTGGTGGCGATGTGCGACCTGGCGGTGGCCTCGCGCGACGCGCGCTTCGCGGTGAGCGGCGTGAACCTCGGCCTGTTCTGCTCGACACCGAGCGTCGCGCTATCGCGCAACGTCTCGCGCAAGGCGGCCTTCGAGATGCTGGTCACGGGCGGCTTCATCTCGGCCGAAGAAGCCCTGGCCAAGGGCCTGGTGAACCGGGTGGTCGAGCCGGCGCAGCTGGACGCAGAGGTCGAGTCGCTGGTGGCCAGCATCGTCAGCAAGCCCCGCGTGGCGCTGGCGATGGGCAAGCAGCTGTTCTACCGGCAGCTCGAGATGGGCATCGAGGCGGCCTATGCCGAGGCTGCCGAGACCATGGCCTGCAACATGATGGACCGCTGCGCGCTCGACGGCGTGCAGGACTTTCTCGACAAGAAGCCGGCGAAATCCTGATGCCCTGAACGGGCGTCAGGCGGCCGACGCCACCTTACGCTGCATCAGGCGGCCCTTTTGTGCTTCGCGCGGCCTGTGGCCGTGCCCCGGCGCCGCCGGGTCAGCCCTGCGGGCCTGATGAGACCTTGTGTCTCATCAGGCGGCCCTTCTCGCGTTCCCAGTCGCGCTTTTTCTCGGTCTCGCGCTTGTCGTGCTGGGCCTTGCCCTTGGCCAGCGCGATGTCGGCCTTCACGCGGCCGCCCTTGTAGTGCAGGTTCACGGGCACCAGCGTGAAACCCTTCTGCTCGACCTTGCCGATCAGCCGCCGGATCTCGGCCTTGTGCATCAGCAGCTTCTTGGTGCGGTCCGGCTCGGGGTGCACATGGGTCGAGGCCGAACGCAGCGCATTGATGCGCAGGCCGATCAGGTAGAGCTCGCCGTCGCGGATGACGACGTAGCCATCGGTCATCTGCACCTGGCCTTCGCGGATGGCCTTGATCTCCCAGCCCTGCAGCACGACACCGGTCTCGTGGAATTCCTCGAGGTGGTAGTCGAAGCGGGCGCGGCGGTTTTCGGCAATCGTGTTGGACATGGTGCAAGTACGTGGGGCCGCGAGGTGCGAAACCAAGCGGCCCCTAGAATCCGACGCATTGTATGAAGCATGTGAAGAAGTCGGTCCTGCTGTGGTACTCACCACGCGAGATGTACGAACTCGTGGTCGGGATCGAGCAATACCCGGCCTTCCTGCCCTGGTGCGAGAAGGCCGAGGCCTTGGCTGCCGACGATGCCGGCATGACCGCGCGCCTGCACCTGGCCTTCGCCGGCTTGCGCCATGCCTTCACCACCCGCAACACGCATCTGCAGGATCAGTCGGTCCGGATCGAGCTGGTGGACGGGCCGTTCTCGGTGCTGGACGGGCTCTGGCGCTTCCATCCGATCGGTGCCGCGGGCCCGATGCCGGCTTGCCGCATCGAGTTCGACCTGAGCTATGCGTTTTCCAGCGGCGCCCTGGAAAAGGTGCTGAGCCCGGTGTTCGACAAGGTGGCGAACACCTTCGTCGACTCGTTCGTGCACCGGGCCGAGCAGGTGTATGGCCAGCGCTGAGCCCGCTACCCCACCCGGCGGCGAGCTGATCGATGTCGATCTGGTCTATGCCGCGGCGCCGCACCAGGTGATGCAGCTGCACCTGCGCCTGCCGGCAGGCGCGACGGCGGCCGATGCGCTGCGCGCCAGCGGCTGGCCGGCGCAACTGGGCGAGGCCGTGATGGGCACGCTGAAGCTTGGCTTGTGGGGGCGTCTGTGCGCGCCCGACCAGGTGCTGCGCGCGCGGGACCGGCTGGAGCTGTACCGGCCGTTGCAGGTCGATCCGAAGGAGGCGCGGCGCCAGCGCTACCGGCGCGACGGCCTGAAGCGCAAGGCGAGAACCTGACGCCGGCGGGTCAGCGGCACTCGGACGCGACCACCTGCCGGGCGCGCTGCATCTCTTCGGCGCGCGTCTTGTCGTCGAGGATCTCGCGCTCGCCCTTTTCGTTGACACGCGCCAGGCGCATGCCGCTCTCGAGCCCTGCAATCTGCTGGCGGGCGCGCTGGCAGTTTTCGGCACGCTGGGCGGCCTGCTTGTCGTCCTCGGCCTTCTGTGCCGCCTTCTTCTCCTGCTCCTGCCTGGCCTTGCGTGCCTCGATCTCGGGGTCGACGCGGGGCTTGGCTTCGGCGACTGCGGCGCTGGCCGCCGAGGCGGCAGTGGGGCTCGCCGGGCCGCCGGCAGTGGCGCGGCGAACGGTGTCGGAGGGGCGCTGCAGCACGTTCTTGTCGGGAATGTCGCGCGGCGGCGGCAGGTCGCTCACATGCGTCTGGCCCTTCTCGTCCTTCCACTTCCATTGGGCTTGCGCAGGCAGGGCCGCCACCAGCAAGCCCATGGCCAGCCAGAAGCCGCCGATCGCACCGAAGGTGCCAAGCGCCCGCAAACGTCGCATCGTCAATCCCCAAACCGAGTGCCAACCGTCAGTGTAGCGGTGGGCCCATGTGCAGAGCGGCACAAATCGTGAACGGAGTCCCACCCTCCGGGGGCGCTCAAGGCGGTCCCTATAATTCGCTTTTGCGTCTGGAGCATTCCCCATGCGCCTTCTCGGCAAAGCGCTCACCTTCGACGACGTGTTGTTGGTGCCTGCCTTCTCCACGGTGTTGCCCCGCGACACCAGCCTGGCGACCAAGCTGTCGCGCAACATCACGCTGAACCTGCCGCTGGTATCCGCCGCGATGGATACCGTCACCGAGGCGCGGCTGGCGATCGCCATCGCGCAGGAAGGCGGCATCGGCATCGTGCACAAGAACCTCACGCCCAAGCAGCAGGCGTCCGAGGTGGCGCGGGTCAAGCGCTACGAATCCGGCGTGTTGCGCGACCCGATCACCATCTCGCCCGGCGTGCCGGTGCGCGACGTGCTGGCGCTGTCCAAGCAGCACGGCATTTCCGGGTTCCCGGTGATCGAGGACGACCGGGTCGTCGGTATCGTCACCAACCGCGACCTGCGCTTCGAAACCCGGCTCGACGTGCCCGTGCGCGAGATCATGACCCCGCGCGAGAAGCTGATCGTCGTGAAGGAAGGCGCCAGCCTCGACGAAGGCAAGACGCTGATGCACCGCCACAAGCTGGAACGTGTGCTGGTGGTCAACGACGCCTTCGAGCTGCGCGGCCTGATGACGGTGAAGGACATCACCAAGCAGACCAGCTTCCCGAATGCCGCGCGCGACAAGCACGGCAAGCTGCGCGTCGGTGCCGCCGTCGGCGTTGGCGACGGCACCGAAGAACGCGTCGAACTGCTGGTGAAGGCCGGGGTCGACGTGCTGGTGGTCGACACCGCGCATGGGCATTCGGCGGGCGTGATCGACCGCGTGCGCTGGGTCAAGAAGAACTTCCCGCAGGTCGACGTGATCGGCGGCAACATCGCCACCGGCGCGGCCGCGCAGGCACTGGTCGAGGCCGGGGCCGATGCAGTCAAGGTCGGCATCGGGCCGGGCTCGATCTGCACCACGCGCATCGTCACCGGCGTCGGCGTGCCGCAGATCCTGGCCATTGATTCGGTGGCCAAGGCGCTCGCGGGTTCCGGCGTGCCCTTGATCGCCGACGGCGGCATCCGCTTCTCGGGCGACCTGGCCAAGGCCATTGCCGCCGGGGCCGACACCGTGATGATGGGTGGCGCCTTCGCGGGCACCGAGGAGGCGCCGGGCGAGGTCATCCTGTACCAGGGCCGCAGCTACAAGAGCTATCGCGGCATGGGCTCGATCGGTGCCATGCAGCAAGGCTCGGCCGATCGTTATTTCCAGGACAGCTCGGCCGCCGCGTCGACCACCAGCACCAAGCTCGTGCCCGAGGGCATCGAGGGCCAGGTGCCCTACAAGGGCTCGGTGGTGGGCATCATCTTCCAGATGGCCGGCGGCCTGCGGGCGTCGATGCACTACTGCGGCTGCGCCAGCATCGCCGAGATGCAGAGCAAGGCCGAGTTCGTCGAGATCACCTCCTCAGGCATTCGCGAGAGCCACGTGCACGACGTGCAGATCACGAAGGAAGCGCCGAACTATCGGATGGAGTCGTGAGCCTGACCCCCGAAGACGGCCGCGGCGCGGCGACGCCCGCGCTGGCCGCCGCGCCGGGCAAGCGCACCGCCGCGATGCCCTTCATCATGGCCGCGGTGCTGATCGACATGATCTCGATCGGCCTGATGGTGCCGGTGCTGCCGCACATCGTCGGCCGCTTCACCAGCAGCAACGACGAGCAGACGTTGGCCTTCCTGGCGGTGACGCTGGCCTTCGGCCTGGCGAACTTCGTCGGCTCGCCGGTGCTGGGGGCGCTGTCCGACCGCTACGGCCGCCGGCCGGTGCTGCTGATCGGCTTTGCCGGTCTGGCCCTGAGCTTCTTCGTCACCGCTGCCGCCACCGCACTGTGGATGCTGGTGGCCGTGCGGCTGTTTTCCGGCGCGATGCAGAGCAACATCTCGATCGCCAATGCCTACGTGGCCGACATCAGCACGCCGCAGGACCGGGCGCGCCGCTTCGGCCAACTGGGCGCCATGTTCGGCATCGGCTTCATCCTCGGGCCGGTGATCGGCGGCGTGCTGGGCGACCACGACGTGCGGCTGCCCTTCATCGTGGCGGGCTGTCTGGCTGTTCTGAATTGGTGCTACGGCTTCTTCGTGCTGCCCGAATCGCTGCCGCTGGAACGGCGCCGGGCGTTCGACTGGCGGCGTGCCAATCCGGTGGCGTCGCTGCGCGGGCTGGCTGCGCTCAAGGGCGTGGGCTCGCTGGTGTTCGTGATCGGGATGGTCAGCCTCGCGCAGTTCATGCTGCACATGAGCTGGGTGCTGTACACCAAGTTCAAGTTCGGCTGGGGGCCGGGCGAGGTGGGCTGGTCGCTGTTCGCCGTCGGGGTCGTCTCGGCTTTCAGCCAGGGCGTGCTGCTCAAGCCGATGCTGGCGCGCTTCACCCCGCCGCAGCTGGCGGTCACCGGCATGCTGGTGGGCGCGGTCTCCTACCTGGGCTTCGGGCTCGCGACGCAGGGCTGGATGATGTACATCGTCATCAGCTTCGGACTGCTGGGCGGCGCCGCGCAGGCGGCCATGCAGAGCATCATCTCGAACGCAGCCGATCCCTCGCGCCAGGGCCAGACCATGGGTGCGGTGTCGTCGCTGAACAGCCTGATGGCCGTGGTGGCGCCGGTGATCGCACTGGAGCTGCTGCGCTGGGTGGCACACCGGCCCGCGGGCGACTGGCTGATCGGCCTGCCTTTCTTCGTCTGCAGCGCACTGCAACTCACCGCGGCGATCGTCGCGGCGCGCTTCTTCCGCAGCCATGCCGCGCTGGTCGCGAAGCCGGCCTGAACGCATTCCCGGCCCTCATCGCCTTGCCATGAACCACGACAAGATCCTGATCCTCGACTTCGGCTCGCAGGTCACGCAGCTGATCGCCCGCCGCGTGCGCGAGGCCCATGTCTACTGCGAGATCCATCCGAACGACGTCTCGGCCGAATTCATCCGCGCCTACAACCCGAAGGGCATCATCCTGTCGGGCAGCCACGCCAGCACGTACGAGGAGCACGAGCTGCGCGCGCCGCAGGTCGTGTGGGAGCTGGGCGTGCCGGTGCTCGGCATCTGCTATGGCATGTTCACGATGACGGTGCAGCTGGGCGGCCAGGTGGAGGCCTCGACGCACCGCGAGTTCGGCTATGCCGAGGTGCGGGCGCATGGCCACACCCGGCTGCTGGAAGGCATCGAAGACCACCGCACCGCCGAAGGCCATGGCCTGCTGAAGGTGTGG
>CAZXLI010000269.1:0-9469 GCA_964641795.1 uncultured Bordetella sp.
CCGATGCTCGGCTTCCGTGGTGCCTCGCGCTACATCAGTGGCGAGTTTGCCGACGCCTTTGGCATGGAATGTGAAGCCCTGAAGCGTGTGCGTTACGACATGGGGCTGACCAATGTCGAGATCATGGTGCCTTTTGTGCGCACCGTCCGCCAGGCCGAGCGCGTGCTGGGGCTGCTGGCCGATCGCGGCCTGCAGCGCGGCAAGGATGGGCTGCGCGTCATCATGATGTGCGAGGTGCCGAGCAACGCGATCCTGGCGGATCAGTTCCTCGAGCATTTCGACGGCATGTCGATCGGCTCGAACGACCTGACCCAGCTCACGCTCGGCCTGGACCGTGACTCGGGTCTGGAGCAACTGGCCGAAGACTTCGACGAACGCGATCCGGCGGTGCGAGCGATGATCTCCCGGGCGATCACGGCTTGCCGTGCCACCGGCAAGTACGTCGGCATCTGCGGCCAGGGGCCCAGCGATCATCCCGAGTTCGCCGACTGGTTGGCGGCCGAGGGCATCGTGTCGATCTCGCTGAATCCTGATTCGGTGGTCGACACCTGGACGCGGCTGGCCGCCCGCTGACATCACGGACGGTCGGCGCTGCGATGGAGCCGCCTCGCGACGCGCCGGCCGGTGAGGTGACGCAGCGATTCACGCACGCGCTGCATCGCCGCTACGGGCTGTTCACGCTCGGCGTGGTGCTGTTCGTCTTTGGTCTTGCGGTGGCCGAGCGCAGTGGCTGGCCACGCCATTGGATCGGCGGCAGCTTCCTGATCGCCACAGTGCTGGTCTATGCCGGCATCGGACTGGCCAGTCGTACCACCGACGAGGCCGAGTACTACGTGGCCGGCCGTCGCGTTCCCGCGATGTACAACGGCATGGCCACGGCGGCCGATTGGATGTCGGCCGCCTCGTTCATCGGCACCGCTGGCGTGCTGTACCTGCAGGGTTTCGCCGGCCTGGCCTACATCCTGGGCTGGACCGGCGGCTACTGCCTGGTGGCGCTGCTGCTGGCGCCCTACCTGAGGCGTTTCGGCCAGTTCACGATTCCCGACTTTCTCGGTGCGCGCTACGGGGGCAAGCTGCCGCGTCTGATCGGCGTTGGCGCGACCGTGGCGGTGTCCTTCGTCTACGTCGTGGTACAGGTCTACGGCGTCGGACTGATCACCTCGCACCTCACCGGCTTCAGTTTCGAGATCGGCATCTTCGTCGGGCTGGGTGGCGTGCTGGTTTGCTCGTTTCTCGGCGGCATGCGCGCCGTCACCTGGACCCAGGTGGCCCAGTACATCGTGCTGATCATTGCCTACATGGTGCCGGTGCTGTGGCTCAGCGTGAACCAGACTGGATCGTGGGCGCCCCTGCTGAGCTACCACCAGCAGTTGGCGGTAGTCACGCAACGCGAGGCGGCGCTGAAGCAGGATCCGGCCGAACTGGAGGTCCGCCGCCTGTGGGCCCAGCGTGCCGAGGAAGCGCGCGCCAAGCTGGGCGATGTGCCGGCGGCGATGGTCAGTGATGCGAACCAGATGGCCCAGGAGGTCGAGCGCCTGCGGGCCGAGCAGGCGCCGCTGGCGGTGATCCAGCAGGCCGAGCGTCGCCTGCAGCGACAACCGCGCAGCGTGGCCGATGCACGCGCCGCCTACGAGCGCGAACTCGCGCATGCTTCGCAGCAGGCGCTTCCGCTGGCCGGCCTTGCGCCACAGACCGAACCCTTTCCGGCGCGAGGCGAGGTCGGTGGCGAAATGCCCGCTGCCGGCGGCGAAAGCGGCTCCGCGCGACGCAATTTTCTCGCGCTGATCTTCTGCTTGATGGTCGGCACCGCGGCAATGCCGCATGTCCTGACGCGCTACTACACCACGCCCTCGGTCGCTGCGGCGCGGCGCTCGGTCGGCTGGTCGCTGTCCTTCATCGTGCTGCTGTACCTGTGTGCTCCGGCCTTGGCGGTGATGGTGAAGTACCAGGTGTTCACGCAGCTCGTCGGCACATCGTTTTCGTCATTGCCGGACTGGATTCGTCGCTGGAGCAAGCTCGACCCCGGATTGGTATCGGTGCAGGACATCAATGGCGACGGTGTGCTGCAGCTGTCCGAGCTGCGGCTCGCCGGCGACATGATCGTGCTGGCTGCGCCCGAGCTCGGTGCGTTGCCGGTGGTGGTGACCTACCTGGTCGCCGCGGGGGGGCTGGCGGCGGCACTCTCGACGGCCGATGGCCTGCTGCTGACGATCTCCAACGCGCTCTCGCATGACCTGTACTACCGCGTCATCAACCCAAAGGCTTCTGCGGTGCGGCGCGTCATGCTGTCCAAGCTGATGGTGTTGATGGCGGCCGTGTCGGCGGCCTGGGTGGCATCGCTGCGGATTGCCGGCATCCTGCCGTTCGTGACGGCGGCCTTCTCGCTGGCAGCCGCGGCCTTCTTCCCGGCGCTCGTGATGGGCGTGTTCTGGCGGCGGGCAACACGCGCCGGCGCGGTGGCCGGCATGCTGACGGGTCTGGCGGTCTGCGGCGGCGTGATGATCGCAGGCTTGCCGGGGACCCGGGCCTGGCTGGGCATGTCAGGGCCCGCCGTGCGCTGGTTCGACATCGACCCGGTGGCCGCTGGCGTGTTTGGCGTCCCGGCCGGGATCCTGGCCTTGGTGCTGGTCAGCCTGCTGTCAACCCGTCCGGCCAGCAGGGAAACCGAGCTCGTGAGCCGGCTGCGCGAGCCTGAGGCTCCGCCTGGCTGAGTGGCAGCCGCCCGCATTCTGGCTATAATCGCGGGCTTTTCTGCTGGCCGAGGCCGGTGGAATTGAAGTCGGCCTTCATCGGCTGGCGACTTGCCACACCGCCGAACGACGCTTGGCGGGTGGCTTCCGATTCACGGAAACCACAAGGAGTGTTCATGCGTCATTACGAGATCGTGCTCGTGATCCACCCGGATCAAAGCGAGCAGGTTCCGGCCATGCTGGAACGTTACAAGGGCATCGTCACCGCCGCCGGCGGCAAGGTGCACCGGGTCGAGGACTGGGGTCGGCGTCAGCTGGCCTACATGATCCAGAAGCTGGCCAAGGCTCACTACGTGTGCCTGAACATCGAGGTTTCGAAGGAAACCCTCACCGAGCTCGAAACCGGCTTCCGCTACAACGACGCCGTGCTGCGTCACCTCACGGTGGCCAAGAGCAAGGCCGAGACCACCCCGTCGATCATGATGAAGGCGGTCGAAAAGGAAGAGGCCCGCAAGGCCGCCCAGGAGGCGAGCGCCTGATTTGGAACCCGCAGCTGCCGTGCCCGAGCCGGCCGCGCCCCCACCGGGCCTGAATCGCCTGGTGCTGACGGCGCAGCTGATCGAGCGAGGTGCCCTGCGTTACACCCCCGCCGGCCTGCCGGCGCTGGACCTGAGACTGCAGCATGAGTCAACGGTCACCGAGGATGGCTTGCCGCGCAAGGTCTCGCTGGAGATCAAGGCGCTGGGCATCGGGGCGATCACGCAGCACCTGGGTCGGCTGGCCCTCGGAAGCCAAGGCACCTTCGCCGGCTTCCTGGCCAGCGCCCGCAACGGCCGCGGACTGCTGTTCCACATCACCGAACTCGCCTGAACGAGCTCAACCGTATCAACGCCAGATTTGAAAGAGGTGCACCATGCCCCCGCCCCGTGGTAAAGGCAAGTTTTCCAAGGACCGCAAGCCCAAGCGCAACCAGCAGTCGCTGCTGTTCAAGCGCAAGCGCTTCTGCCGCTTCACCGTCGCCGGTGTCGAAGAGATCGACTACAAGGATGTCGACACGCTGCGCGACTTCGTCGGCGAGAACGGCAAGATCACGCCGGCCCGCCTGACGGGTACCCGCGCCTTCTATCAGCGTCAGCTGACCACGGCGATCAAGCGCGCCCGCTTCCTGGCGCTGCTGCCGTACAGCGACCAGCACCGCGTCTGAGCAAGGAGAGAACAACATGCAAGTGATCCTGCTCGACAAGGTTGCCAACCTGGGCAACCTGGGTGATGTGGTGAAGGTCAAGGACGGCTACGCCCGCAACTTCCTGATCCCGACCAAGCGTGCCCGCCGCGCGACCGATGCCGCGATCAAGGAATTCGAGGCCCGCCGCGCCGAACTTGAAAAGGCTGCTGCTGAAAAGCTGGCCGCCGCGCAAGCCACCGGCGAGAAGCTGGCCGGCAAGACCGTGTCGATCTCGCAGAAGGCCGGCGTGGACGGCCGCCTGTTTGGCTCGGTGACCAATGCCGACATCGCCGAGGGCCTGAAGAAGCTGGGCTTCGACATCGCCAAGGCGCAGGTGCGCATGCCCAATGGTCCGCTCAAGACCGTGGGTGAGCACACCGTGTCGGTGGCCGCGCACACCGATGTCGTTGTCGACATCACCGTTGCGGTGGTGGCCGAGGCCGAGTAAGCTCGTCTCCACTCGCGCCAGAAAGGGCCGGCTTTGCCGGCCCTTCTTCATTTCGGCGCGGCGTTTTCCACAAGCTCCGGTCGTCGATCCCCGTTTTGCCCACAGGCTTGTACACACCATGGCCACCACCTTCAGTTCCGCAGAGCGTCCGGCCGACGATGAAGTGGCTCGCCTGCGCGTGCCGCCGCACTCCACCGAGGCCGAGCAGAGCGTGCTCGGCGGCCTGCTGATCGACAACATGGCCTGGGACCGCGCCGGCGACATCGTCACCGACAGCGATTTCTATCGCTACGAACACCGCGAGATCTTCAACGCCATCGCCACGTTGATCGGCGCCAGCAAGCCCGCCGATGTGATCACGGTGTTCGAGCAGCTGCAGAGCAACGGCAAGGCCGAGGCGGTGGGCGGCCTGGCCTACCTGAATGCGCTTGCGCAGAGCGTGCCCAGTGCCGCCAACTTGAGGCGTTATGCCGAGATCGTGCGAGAGCGCGCGATCCTGCGCAAGCTGATCTCGGCTTCCGACGAGATAGCCACCAATGCCTTCAACCCGCAGGGGCGTGCGGTGTCGCAGATCCTCGACGAGGCCGAGGGCAAGATCTTCAAGATCGGCGAGGAGGGTTCGCGCAGCAAGCAGGGGTTCCTGAGCATCAGCCAGCTGGCTGTCGAACTGATCGACCGCGTGACGGAGCTCGCCGAGAACGGTGCAGAGGACGTGACTGGCGTGCGCACCGGCTTCTACGACATGGACCGCATGACGGCCGGGCTTCAGAAGGGCGACTTGCTGATCCTTGCTGCGCGGCCCTCGATGGGCAAGACCGCTTTCGCGTTGAACATCGCCGAGTACGTGGCCGTCAACGAAGGCTTGCCGGTGCTGGTGTTCTCGATGGAAATGGGCGCATCCCAACTGGCGCTGCGGATGGTCGGCTCGCTGGGTCGCATCGACCAGAGCGGGCTGCGCACGGGGCGCTTGAAGGATGACGAATGGGGTCGGTTGACGGAAGCGGTGGACAAGCTGGGCAAGGCGCCGCTGTACATCGACGAGACCCCGGCGCTGAACCCTGCCGAATTGCGCGCCCGCGCGCGCCGGATGGCGCGCCAGCACGGCACCGTGGGCCTGATCGTCATCGACTACTTGCAGTTGATGAGTGGCACGTCGAAATCCGATGGCGAGAACCGCGCAACCGAGATCAGCGAGATCTCGCGCGGGTTGAAGGCGCTGGCCAAGGAGCTGCAATGCCCGGTGATTGCGCTCTCGCAGTTGAACCGCTCGGTCGAGACGCGCACGGACAAGCGGCCCATGATGAGCGACCTGCGCGAGTCCGGCGCCATCGAGCAGGATGCGGACGTGATCATGTTCATCTACCGCGACGAGTACTACAACAAGGAATCCAAAGAGCTGGGCATTGCTGAGATCATCATCGGCAAGCAACGTAACGGCCCCGTCGGGACCGTCAAGCTGGCCTTCGTCAAGCCGCTGACCAAGTTCGACAACCTGGCGCCGGGCAGTGCCGGCAGCGGGGAGTACTAGCCTCCCATCCACTGGACCTTTCGGAGGATGCTGTATATATTCACAGTATGCAGCGTCGAATCCCGATTGCTCCGGTCCCCGTGGATCCCGTGTCGGCCGTGGTGCATGCGCCGGTCAAAGGTCGCGGTACCAACTGGGCCGTGCCCCATCGATTTCATCGCGACGAGCGCGAGTCGTTCGACGACGGCTGGGGCACCTACGAGCAATCGGCGCTGGAGGAGCGGCTGGCACCTCAGACCCAGGTGCTGGAAGAGCGGGTCAAGAGCATCCTGGCCAGCAATGACTCCCCCGACATCGACTTCGACCTGTCGATCAATCCCTATCGCGGCTGCGAGCATGGCTGCATCTACTGCTTTGCTCGACCGACGCACAGTTACCTGAATCTCTCGCCGGGCATCGACTTCGAAACGCGCATCATCGCCAAGGTCAATGCGGCCGAGCGCTTGCGTGCCGCGTTCGACGCGCGGGGATTCGTGCCCAAGCTGCTGAACGTCGGCTCGGCCACCGATGCCTACCAGCCGGTCGAACGCAAGCTGCGCATCACCCGCTCGTTGATCGAGGTGCTGCAAGCCTACCGGCATCCGTTCTCGGTGGTCACCAAGTCGTCCGGTATCGAGCGCGATCTCGACCTGATCGCGCCCATGGCCGAGCAGCGGCTCGCGGCAGTCTATGTGTCGGTCACGACACTCGATCCGGCATTGGCGCGGGTGATGGAACCGCGCGCCGCAGCGCCGGAGCGCCGCCTGCAGACCATTGAACGCCTGGCACGGGCCGGCATACCGGTGGGTGTGAGCGTCTCACCAGTCATCCCCTTCCTCAACGAACCGGAACTGGAGCAGGTGCTCGAGGCTGCCCAGGCGCGCGGCGCGCGTTCGGCGTTCAGCATCGTGCTGCGGCTGCCTTGGGAAGTGAACCCCTTGTTCCAGCAATGGCTGGGTCAGCATTTCCCCGAGCGAGCGGCCCGCGTGATGGCCAGGTTGCGCGAGATGCGCGGCGGGAAGGACTACGACGCCGACTTCAGCCAACGCATGAAAGGCACCGGCCTATGGGCACAGTTGCTGCGGCAGCGTTTCGAGAAGGCCTGTGCGCGGCTGCAGCTCAACCGCAGGCGGGTCGAACTCGACCTGACGCAGTTCAGGCGGCCAGGCACCGCAGGTACCGACGCAAGCAGCGCGCCCGTTCAGGGAACCTTGTTCTGAAGCTCAGGTACGCAGGACCAACCCACCGGGTGACCGGCCGGTGCGGCGGACGCCTGCCAGGTGCGTGACGGGCTGGCAGAAGCGCTGCTGCAGCTCTGCGGCCTCGGCCATCAAGGCATCTCGGTCCTCGATGGTGTCGGCATGGCGGCGCACCACCAGGCCGGCCATCTCGATCAGCTTGGCATTGCGTGTGTCGCAACCTTGGCGCAGCAGCGATTCGACGGCCGAGCGCGGCTTGCCGCGCACTGAATGCGCCATCGCCTCTTCGGCGATCGTCGTGATTTCGGTCTGGCAGCTGCGGATCAGCGACACCAGCTTGTCGCTGCGCTGCGCAGAGGCGACCAGCACTTCAGTCACCGCCTTCGATACGCAGAAGCGCATCGCGATTTGGCGCACCAGGGCTTCGAGCTCCTCATGCGGCACATGCGCGTCGGGCAGGCGTGTCCACAGCGCCAGCACGAGGTTCGAGCCCTCGACATCGAACTGGTCGGCTGCGATGCCGGCTGCCAGCTCGCGGGCCAGCGCCAGCGCCTGTTCGGGCTGCCGCGCCAGCAGCAGGCGCAGCGCATTGGCCGTCAGCTCCATGCGACGCAGGCGCTTGGACTCCGGATGGCGCTCGACGAACTTCTTGATGTAGTCATGCGCGATGGTCAGGGCCTTGGTGTCGCCCGTGTCATGGCGCAGGAAGGCCATCAGCATCAGCGTCAACGCATCGAACAGCTTTGACTTCAGCCCCATGGCAATCACGCGCTCGAGCATGCGGATCGCCTCTTCGCGCTCGCCCTGGTAGAAGGCCAGCGTGCCGCAGTGTTGCAGGCGCAGCAGGCAGCCAGGGGTCAGCTGCGAAGCGATGCGGTAGGTGGTCAGTGCCTGCGCCAGTTCACCCTGATCGACCTGGATGCGGCCGAGCACGTCGTAGGCATCGGCATGTTCGGGCGATTCGCGCAGCACCGCTTCGACGGACCGGCGCGCCGGGCCCACCTCGCCGCTGGCGAACTGTGCGCGGGCGATGCCGAGCTTGGCCCACGGAATGCCTTTTTCCTGGGCCACCACTTCGTAGACCTTGCGGGCCTGGTCGTGCTGGTCCATCTTCAGCAGCAGTTCGGCGGCAACGCGCGCGCAGAACAGCCAGTAGCTTTCGCGTCCCTGGAAGCGGCGCAGGCAGATCTTGGCGGCGAGGCCGAGTTGCTGCTGCTCCATCGCCTCGAAGATATCGGCCAGCACGCGCTTGCGGCGCCGTGCCTCGCTCAGGCGTTCGCCCAGCGCCGAGGCGGTGTAGGGCTTGAGCAGATAGCTGTCGAGTGCGGCCTCGGCGGCCTCGACGACGGTGGCATAGGTCGCCTCGCCGGTGACCATGATGAACACCGTCGAGTAGGGCAGCAGGTTCTCGCGCCGCAACTCGTCCAGCAGGTCCTGCCCGGACATGTCCGAGCCTTCGAAGTGGTAGTCGCACAGCACGATGTCGTACGGGCGCTGTTCCAGCGCCAGCCGGGCCTCGTTGACCCGCCCGGTCTGCTTGACATGTCCGACCCCCAGGTCGCGCAACTGCGCGGCCATCACGCTGCGCGAGGTGGGGTTGCTGTCGATGACCAGCGCCTGGGCCTGGTCGATGTCGCGGTCGATCATCATGCCCGGGCCCGCCCTTCTTGAGGAAGGCCGGCGCTTGGGCGGGCGACGGGGAGAGGACCGGACAAAGGCATGGTGGCTACCGACATGGTTCTGTTTGCACCATATCGGCGGCCGCCGGCTCCGGCTTGAGCCGGCTGCTGCTTACTTGAACAGATCCTTGACCCGGTCGGTCCAGGATTTGGCATTCGGCGAGTGGCGCTCGCCGCCCTTGCGCAGAGACTCGTCCAGTTCCTTCAGCAGCTTGCGCTGGTGCTCCGTGAGCTTGACCGGCGTCTCCACCGCCACGTGGCAGTACAAGTCGCCGGGATAGCTCGAGCGCAGGCCCTTGATGCCCTTGCCGCGCAGGCGGAAGGTCTTGCCGTGCTGGCTGCCCTCGGGCAGTTCGATCTCGGCCTTGCCGCCCAGCGTCGGCACCTCGATCGAGCCGCCCAACGCCGCGGTGGTCATTGGCACCGGCACCGTGCAGTGGAGGTCGTCGCCGTCGCGCTCGAAGATGTCGTGCTCCTTGATGCGAATCTCGATGTAGAGATCGCCCGAGGGGCCGCCATTGGTGCCAGGCTCGCCGTTGCCGGCCGAGCGGATGCGCATGCCTTCGTTGATGCCGGCGGGGATCTTCACCTCCAGCGTCTTCTGGCGCTTGATCTTGCCGGCGCCGTTACACGTCGTGCAGGGGTCGGGAATCACCTTGCCCGAGCCGTGGCAGTGCGGGCAGGTCTGCTGGATGCTGAAGAAGCCCTGGCGCATGTGCAC
>CAZXLI010000270.1:0-9444 GCA_964641795.1 uncultured Bordetella sp.
GGCGGCGCACCGCGCCTTCGAGCGCGTTGAAGGTCAGGTCGGACATGGCCATGGGCGGCCGCACGCAGCGGCCGGACCAGGAAGCAGGGGAACCGGCCATTATCCGCCGGCCGGCACCCGGCGCGGGCCGGCGCCGGCCAGGCGGATCACTTGCCGGTCAGCTTCGCCTTCTCGGCCTGGCCGACCTTCTTGTTGACGAACTGCAGCGCGGCCACCTGCGCGAGGTCGACCTCGCCGGCCTTGTACAGGCCGGCCTTGACCATCTGCTCGTAGAAGTCCTTGATGCGCGCGGCGCTCATCGCGCCGATGCCCTTGGCCATGGCCTCGCCGGAGTCGACGATGCCCTGGGTCTTCATCAGCGCCACCGAGGCTTCCATCTCGGCCTCGGTCATCTCGGGGTTGTCCTTGATCATCAGCGCGCTGGCCGCCTTGCGGTCGCCGTACAGGTAGTTGACCCAGCCGATGATCGACGCGTCGACGAAGCGCTGCACCAGATCCGGCTTGCTCTTGACCGTTTCGGTGCGCGCCTCGATCAGCGTGCTGTAGGTCGAGAAGCCATGGTCGGCCAGCAGGTGTACCACCGGCTTGAACTTGCCCTGGTTCTCGATGTAGATCGGCTCGGCCACCGAGTAGCCCTGCTGGATGGCCTTGGGGTTGGCCAGGAAGGGTGCCAGGTTGTAGTTGTAGGGCTTGAGCGCCTCGTCCTTGAAGCCGTGCGTCACCTTCAGCCACTGCCACCAGCTGAACTGACCGTCTTTCGCGATCAGCGCCACCGGCGCGTCCTTCAGCTTGTCGAAGTTCTCGTAGCCCTGGCCGGGGTGGGCCATCAGCGCCTGCGGGTCCTTCTGGAACATCGCGGCCACCACCACGGTGGGCACCTTGTTCTTCACGTTGTCGAAGCTGTGCAGCAGGTTGCCGGTCATCAGGAAGTCGATGCGCCCGGCCGGCAGCAGCGGCCGGTTGTTCACCTGCGGGCCGCCCTGCTGGATGGTGACCTCGAGGCCGAACTTCTTGTAGGTGCCGTCGGCCACCGCCTGGTAGAAGCCGCCGTGCGCGGCCTGGGCTTTCCAGTTGGTGGCAAAGGTCACCTTGTCCTGCGCCTGCGCGGCGCCGGCGGCCAGCAGGGCCAGGCTGAAGCTGAAAGCGATGCGAGCGGTGGTCATGGTGTTGAACACTCCTGGTGGTCGAACGAAGGGGCGGACATCAATCGGCACGCGCCGCGGCCGAGGCGTGCCAGCGGCCGAGCAGCAGCCGCGTCAGCGCGTTGAACAAGGCGTAGATCATCACACCGGTCAGCACCAGCAGCGCGAGCGCGGCGAACATCTTCGGTGTCTCGGTGCGGAAGCTGGCTTCGAGGATGCGCGAGGCCAGCCCGGTCTCGCGGCCGGCGGCGCCGGCCACCATCTCGGCGCTCACCGCGCCGATCAGGCTCAGGCCGCCCGAGATGCGCAGGCCGGCCAGGAAGTACGGCAGCGCGGTCGGCAGCAGCAGCAGGCGCAGCCGCTGCAGCGGCGTGGCGCGGTACAGGCGGAACAGGTCGCGCAGGTGCACATCGGCCGCGCGCAGGCCGGCCAGCGTGTTGGCCAGGATCGGGAAGAACGCGACGATCCACGCGCACAGCAGCAGCGCGGCGGTGGTGCTCTCGATGTAGATCAGGATCAGCGGCGCGATGGCCACCAGCGGCGTCACCTGCAGCACCACCGCCACCGGCAGCAGCGCACGCTCCAGCGTGGGCGACAGCGCGAACACCGCCGCGATCAGCGCACCGCCGGCGCAGGCCAGCGCCAGCGCGCCGAAGGTGATCTTCACGGTGGTCCACCAGCTGCCCGCCAGCGAGCCGAAGTTGGCGACCATCGTCTGCGCCACCAGCGAAGGCGCCGGCAGCGTGAAGGCCGGAATCTGCGCCCACCGCACCAGCAGCTCCCAGCCGCCGACCAGCGCCAGCAGCACCAGCGCGGGCAACAGGCGCTGCCGCCACGGCGTCGTCATCACGCGGTCCCCTCGTGCGCGCGCTCCAGCGCCCGGCCCAGCGCGCGGCAGGCCTCGGCAAAGGCCGGGCTCAGGCGGAAGGCCGGGTCGCGCGGGTAGGGCTCGTCGACGCGCAGCTCGAACACGATGCGCCCGGGCCGCGCGGCCATCACCAGCACGCGCTGGCTCAGGAACACGGCCTCGGCCGCGCTGTGGGTGACGAACAGCGCGGCCATCCCGCGGCCGTGCCACCAGCGCAGCAGGTCGCCGTTGAGCTTCTGCCGCGTGATGTCGTCCAGCGCCGCGAAGGGCTCGTCCATCAGCAGCACCTCGGGCGCCGTGACCAGGGCACGGGCGATCGAGGTGCGCATCTTCATGCCGCCCGAGAGCTCGGCGGGGAAGGCCTGCGCGAACTCCGCCAGCCCGACACCGGCCAGCACCTCGTGCACGCGCGGCGCGGCCTGGGCGCGCGGCATGCCACGCAGGCGCAGCGGCAGCCAGACGTTGTCGAACACGCTGGCCCAGGGCATCAGCGTGGCTTCCTGGAACACGAAGGCGGTGCGACCCTCGGCGCTGGCCTGCAGCGCCGGCGCCTGCAGCTGGCCGGCGCTGGGCGCTTCGAGGCCGGCCACCAGGCGCAGCACGGTGCTCTTGCCGCAGCCCGAGGGGCCGAGCAGTGCGACGAACTCGTCGCGCCTGACCTGCAGCGACACCTCGTGCAGCGCCAGCAGGCCGCCGGGAAAGCGCTTGTCGACGCGGTCGAGCGCAATCGTCGGTTCGGGCGGCGCGGCGGCGGGCATGGCGCGCAGTGTGCATGCAATTGGCGTGCGGGCCACCGCGGCGCCCGCCGCTGCGGCACACTCGGCCGATGCCCGAGTTGCCCGACATCACCGTCTATGTCGACAGCCTGACGGCCAAGGTACGCGGCCATGTGCTCAAGCGCCTGCGCCTGCTGAACCCCTTCCTGCTGCGCACCGCGCTGCCGCCGATCGGCGCGGTGGAAGGCTGCACGGTGGCCGGCATCGAACGCCTGGGCAAGCGGGTGGTGCTGGTGCTCGCGCCACCGGCCGGGCGCGAAGATGCCGGCCGCGAACTGCTGCTGGTGATCCACCTGATGATCGCCGGCCGCCTGCGCTGGCAGCCCGCGGGCGCCAAGCCACCGGGGCGCATCGCGCTGGCGGTGTTCGAGTTCGAGTCAGCCCGATCCGGGTCTCCCGGGCGGGCTGATCCCCTTGGGGGACCGGCCCGAAGGGCCGTAGGGGCCGACCCAGGCCAGCTGGTGCTGACCGAAGCCGGCACGCAACGGCGCGCGTCGCTGCACCTGCTGCCCGATCGCGCCGCGCTGGCGGCGATGGACCCCGGCGGCCTCGACGTCTTCAGCGCCGACACTGCCGCCTTTGCCGCGCGGCTGCAGCGCGAGAACCACACGCTCAAGCGCGCGCTGACGAACCCGCAGCTGTTCAGCGGCATCGGCAACGCGTACTCGGACGAGATCCTGCACTGCGCCCGGCTGTCACCGGTGACGCTGACCCGCGCGCTCGATGCCGAGGCCATCGCACGCCTGCACCAGGCCACGCAGGCGGTGCTGCGCGAATGGACCGAGCGGCTGCGCGCCGAGGCTGCCGCCGCCGGTGGCTGGCCCAAGGAGGTGACGGCCTTCCATCCGCAGATGGCCGTGCACGGCCGCTACGGCCAGCCCTGCCCGGAGTGCGGCACGCCGGTGCAGCGCATCCTGCACGCCGACAACGAGACGAACTACTGCGCCCGTTGCCAGACCGGCGGCAAGCTGCTGGCCGATCGCGCCTTGAGCCGGCTGCTGAAGGCCAGCTGGCCGAAGCACATCGACGACCTGCTCTGAGCGCCCCCAGGGCCGGGCTGCGCCCAGCCCGCCCCCCACGGGGGTCAAGCAAAGTGGCAGAGCCGCATTTGCTTGAGAGACGCTGCCGCTGTCAGCGCGCCAGCGGATTCGGCGTCGGCTCGGCGATCTTCGTCAGCCGGTTGCGGTCGGTGTGGTGGAAGGGCTCGGCCTGGCCGCGGATCATCAGCACCGTGTCCTCTTCATAGCCCCAGCTGCCGTCGTCGTAGACCGTGACCGCGATGTTGAACGCGACGGTCTTGAACGCGTGCTGCAGGAACGGCGCCGAGCAGATGCCCCAGGTCTCCAGCCCCTGCGTGGCTTCGAGGCGGAAGGTTTTGGCATCGGCGGCGGCGGTGCCGGCCGCCATCGCCACCTGGCCGCGCGGGATGGTCAGCGTGTGGATGACGGTGCCGGTGGCCGGCTCCCACAGCCAGTAGCCCACCTGGTCGTGGTAGGTCTTCACCTGGTCGGGCTTGGTGACGTGCGTGTGGTAGCGCAGCCCGTACAGCAGCTGCGGCCCGTTGGTCTGCGGGTCGATCGGCTGCAGCTCGAT
Source organism: uncultured Bordetella sp. (assembly GCA_964641795.1). Lineage (GTDB taxonomy): Bacteria > Pseudomonadota > Gammaproteobacteria > Burkholderiales > Burkholderiaceae_C > Pseudaquabacterium. The sequence continues at coordinate 4,380 of CAZXLI010000270.1, forward strand.
GCGCTCGACATAGGCCTGCTTCTTCGGCCCCTCGGCCTTCGGCTTGACGTCGAGCCCGCGGGTGCCTTGCCAGACGCCGGCCAGCGGCGCCAGCGGCCCCAGGTTGTTCAGCGTGTGCACGTCGACGTTCGACGGCTCGGTGTAGATGTCGCTCGGGAAGTCGCTCATCGCGGGGCTCGGGCCAGGGGGCTGCACATGGCCTGAGCATAGCGCCGGCCGCTGCGCGAGCGCTGCGGCCGGTCAAGGGGTGCAGCGAGTCAGGCGATGTCGGCGCCGTGCAGCGGGTCGATGCCGATCAGCGCGGTGGCGCCGACGGTCGGGCCGACCGGCCAGGTGCCGTCGGCGAACTGCAGGTTCTCGATGCCGCTCAAGGTGTCGACCCCATCGCGGTTGGCCACCGTGTCGGTGACGGTGTAGGTGTTGCTCGCCGAGTCGAACGTGATCTGGTAGTCGGCATGGTTGCCGGCATAGAGCGCGACATCCGTGCCGGCACGACCGAGCAGCTCGTCGTTGCCGGCGCCGCCCGACAGCCAGTCGTTGCCTGCGCCGGCGTCGAGCCGGTCGTTGCCGTCACCGCCCCGCAGCACGTCGTTGCCGTCGCCGGCCATCAGCCGGTCGTTGCCGGCGGCACCGTCGAGGCTGTCGTTGCCGCTCCCGCCGGTCAGCAGATCGGCGCGGTTCGTGCCCTTCAGGGTCTGGCCGCCGCTGCTGGTCATCATCGGCAGCGTGATGTCCGCGAACTGCAGGAAGCCGACATACTTCACCACGTCGGTGCCGTCGCGGCCGCTCACTTTGTCGGCAATGGTGTACTGCGAGTAGTAGCTGTCGAAGGTGATCACGTAGTCGGCATAGGAGCCGGTGTACACGGCGGTCGTGTGGGCGCCGCCGCCGCCACTGAGAACGTCGTTGCCGCCCGCACCCGTCAAGGTGTCGTTGCCGTACTTGCCGCCGTACAGGCTATCGCTGCCCGGGCCGCCGACCAGCGAATCGGAGGAGTCGGTGCCCAGCACCACCTGGCCGCCGGGGCTGGTGCCGACCGGGATCACCGCATCGGTGAACGCCAAGCGCTCGACGTTGAGCAATGTGTCGATGCCGTCGCGGCCGCTGACCTTGTCGGCCACCGTGTAGGCGCCCGATGCAGCGTCGAAGGTGATCACGTATTCGGCATATCGGCCCATGAAGCCGGCCAGGTCGGTGCCGCCGCCGCCATCGATAGTGTCATTGCCGTAGTAGCTGTAGAAATAGTCGCCCTTCAGCGTGCCGGTCAGCAAGTCGTCACCAGAGGTGCCGTAGTAGGTTCCGGGGCCGGTCGCCGACAGGCTCTGGTCGGCGAATTCCAGCACGGTGACGGACCCGGAAAGGATGTCGCTGCCATCGCGGCCGGCAACCGTGTCAGTCACCACCAGCTGTGACGAATAGGGATCCTGGCTGATCAGGTATTCGGACGCATTGCCACGGAACACGGCCGTTGTTTCGTAGCCGTAGCCGAGCAGGATGTCGTTCCCCGGGCCGGCATTGAGGCGGTATCCCGCATAGCTGTTGTTGACGAGACTGTCGTCTCCATCGCCTCCATCCAGCGTTCCATCCGCGTCATTCCAGCTGAAATATGACGAACCTGCCGCCTTAGTGCGGGCGACGATCGTTCCATCGAAGAACCCGAAATACTCCACCCCGCTCACGGTGTCGGTACCGTGTACTGGGCTCGATACCGCATAGCGGCCGGTGCTCGCGTCGAAGGTGATCAGGTAGTCGCCGTAGTAGCCGTCGAACTGCGCCCGATCCGTACCGTCGCCCCCATTGAGAGTGTCATTGCCGGACCCGCCGTACAGGTAGTCGTCGCCGCCGCGGCCGTACAGCGTATCGGCACCCGATCCACCGTACAGGTAGTCGTTGGTGTCGTCCGCAATGATGATGATGTCCGGCGTGGCGCGACCCGCCGCTTGATTGCTGCTCATGGTTTCCCCTCCCTCCAGGGTCTCGTTCGCCGTTCCTGCGGCGCCCAAATGCTAACGAGGGAAATGCCGCTCACTCCCCCCGCGAACCGGGTGGGGATGTCTCGCCCAGCAGCTTGCGGCGGATGCGCGCCATCCGCGCGAAGTACGCGGGTGTCAGCAGCAGGCCGGCCACGACCAGGTCGCCGCGGGTGCCGTCGGGTTCGCGCAGGAAGCCGCGCATCGTGCCTTCGATCTCGAAGCCGAGCTTCTGCGAGACTTTGATGGCCGCTCCGTTTTCAGGGTAGAAATAAGCGGTCAGGCGTTCGAGCTTCAGGCGTTGGGCCAGGAAGCCCAGCGCCAGGTGCGAGGCTTCGGGGCCGACCCAGGGGCTGCAGGGCTCGTGGATGCCGATCAGGTATTCGGCCCGGCGATGGCCCAGCGTGATGTTGGCGATGCTGACGAAGCCGACAGCGCGGCCTTCGGTGCGAATGGTCCAGTGCAGGGCCTGGGCCTCGCCGACGATGGTGGCGTGCTCGCGCGCCAGCAGCGCGCGCAGCGCTTCGTCGTCCGCCGGCAGCGGCGCGGCCATGCGGTTGAACTTGGCCATGAAGTCCGCGTCGGCCCAGCAGCGGCGCACGAGCGCCAGGTCGTCCGGTCCGCGACGGTGCAGGCTGACACGCGGGCCCTCGAGCGGCTCCCACCAAAAAGGCTCGTGCTGCCAGCCCAGCTGAAGCAGTTGCGGGTCCCGGCGCTCGCGCAGCCGGGCAGCGATCCATTGGCGTGCCTCGTCGAAGCGGCCGGCGCGGCGCAGGGTGCGCAGCAGGTCGTTGGGATTCGTGGCCATCGCCGGGTCAGGCCGTCAGGCGCTCGACGCCGTCGAGCTTGCAGGCGTACACCGCATTGCGCAAGGCGGCGATCGCCTCGTAGCGCGTGAAGCTGCGGCGCCAGGCCAGCACCACGCGCCGGTTGGGCACCGGCGGCGCGAAGGGGATGTAGCGCACATAGGGCAGGTCTTGTGTCGATGTGGCTCCGCCACTCGACACAACCCCCTCGGGGGGCGGCGGCAACGCCGCCTGGGGGTACTGTTTCGGTACGCTCAGCTGCGGCACCACGGTGATGCCCATGCCGGAGGCCACCATGTGCTTGATGGTCTCCAGCGACGAGCCTTCGAAGCTCTTGCGGATGCCGTCGGCATCGCTGGAGAAGCGCGCGAACTCCGGGCACACCTCCAGCACCTGGTCGCGGAAGCAGTGGCCGGTGCCCAGCAGCAGCATCGTCTCCTTCTTCAGCTCGTCGGCGCTGATGCTGCTGCGCCGGGCCAGCGGATGGTGGCTGGGCACCGCGACGACGAAGGGCTCGTCGTACAGCGGCGCGATGGCCAGGCCGGTGTCCGGGAAGGGCTCGGCCATGATCGCGCAGTCGAGCTCGCCGGTGCGCAGCATGTCCAGCAGCTTGACGGTGAAGTTCTCCTGCAGCATCAGCGGCATCTGCGGCGTGCGCTCGATCACCTGCTTCACCAGCTCGGGCAGCAGGTACGGCCCGATCGTGTAGATGATGCCCAGGCGCAGCGCCCCGTTCAGCGGGTCCTTGCCGCGCTTGGCGATCTCCTTGATCGCCGCGGCCTGCTCCAACACCGATTGCGCCTGGCGCACGATGGCCTCGCCCAGCGGCGTGACGCTGACCTCGCTGGCGCCGCGCTCGAACAGCTTCAGGTCCAGTTCCTCTTCCAGCTTCTTGATCGCGACGGACAGCGTGGGCTGTGAGACGAAGCAGGCCTCGGCCGCGCGGCCGAAATGCCTTTCGCGGGCGACGGCGACGATGTAGCGCAACTCGGTGAGGGTCATGGACCGAGTTTATCGGCGCGGGCCGCGCCGGGCCGCCCCAAGCGGTCCGCGTACCCGCTCGGCGGGTGGCCGCGTCGTCGCGGCCGGGTGCTCCCCGTTCATGCTTTGAGATAGTCCGCCCGCGTGTCGAGCCAGCGGGCGACATGGGCTTTCGCGATCTCCGGCTGCTGCTGCAGCAGCCGGCCCGCCACCTCGCGCGCAAAGCGCAGCAGCGCGGTGTCTTCCTGCAGGTCGGCAAAGCGCAGCAGCGCGTCACCGCTCTGGCGCGCGCCCATGAACTCGCCGGGACCGCGGATCTCGAGGTCGCGGCGGGCGATCTCGAAGCCGTCGTTCGTCTCGGCCATCGCGCGCAGCCGCTCCTTCGCGGTGGGCGACAGCGGCGTGGCGTACAGCAGCACGCAGACGCTGGCCGCCGCGCCGCGGCCCACGCGGCCGCGCAGCTGGTGCAGCTGCGACAGGCCGAAGCGCTCGGCATGCTCGATCACCATCAGGCTGGCATTGGGCACGTCGACGCCGACCTCGATCACGGTGGTGGCCACCAGCACCGCCATCGTGCCGCCGCTGAACAGCGACATCACCGCGCTCTTCTCGGCCGCCGGCATGCGGCCGTGCAGCAGGCCGACCATGATGCCGGGCAGCGCGGCGCTCAGGCGCTGGTGCGTCTCGGTGGCGTTCTGCAGGTCCGACTTCTCGCTTTCCTCGATCAGCGGGCAGACCCAGTAGACCTGCCGGCCCTGCGCCACCTCGTCGGCGATGCGCGCCACCACCTCGGCACGGCGGCTGTCGGCAAAGAGCTTCGTCAGCACCGGCGTGCGACCTGGCGGCAGCTGGTCGATGGTGCTCACGTCGAGGTCGGCGAAGTAGGTCATCGCCAGCGTGCGCGGGATCGGCGTCGCGCTCATCATCAGCAGGTGCGGCTCCAGGGTCTGCAGCGCCAGCTTGCGGCGCAGCTCCAGCCGTTGCGCGACGCCGAAGCGGTGCTGCTCGTCGATCACCGCCAGCCCCAAACGCGCAAAGTGCACGTCCTCCTGGATGACGGCATGGGTGCCGACGACGAGCGCCGCCTCGCCCGAGGCCACCCGCTCCAGCATCTTCTGCCGCGCCTTGCCCTTGCGGCTGCCGGTGAGCCACGCCACGCCCACGCCCAGCGGCTCCAGCCACTGCACCAGCTTGGCGAAATGCTGCTCGGCCAGGATCTCGGTGGGCGCCATCAGCGCGCATTGCCAGCCGGCATCGATGGCCACCGCCGCGGCGAGTGCGGCGACCACCGTCTTGCCGGCGCCGACA
>CAZXLI010000271.1:0-9415 GCA_964641795.1 uncultured Bordetella sp.
TGCGGTCGAGGCGCGCATCTGCGCCGAGGACCCGGCGGCGAACTTCCTGCCCTCGACCGGCCGGCTCTCGCAGGTGCGCTTCCCGCGCGTCGGCGTGCGCGTGGAGACCGGCGTGGAGTCGGGCAGCGAAGTCACGCCGTACTACGACTCGATGCTCGCCAAGCTGATCACCCACGCGCCGACGCGCGACGAGGCGCTCGACCGGCTCGAGCGCGCACTCGACGACACGGCGGTGTTCGGCGTCACCAGCAACATCGGCTTCCTGCAGCGGCTGATCGATCTGCCAGAGACACGCGCGGCGAGCTTTCACACCCGCCTGATTGACGAGCACATCGAAAGCTGGGCGCTCGGCAAGGCGCAGCACGACGAGCGCACCCTGGCCATCGCCGCGCTGCACTGGCTGCGCAGCCAGCGCACCGCCGACGCGCGCAGCCCATGGTCGGGCTGGGCCGGCAGCGGCTGGCAGCTTGGCGCCGGCGACGACGGGCTGGCGCCGATCCCGAGCCTGCATGTCGAGGCGTCCGACGGCGTGAGTGCCGAGATCCGCTTCGGCCCCCTGGCCCCGGACGGCAGCCTGCTGGTCGGCGTGAACGACGCGCGTCTGCACCTGCGATTGGCGCCTGCGGGCAACGACGGCCACTTCCTCGCCATCGTCGACGGGCGGCGCGAGACGGTGGGCGTGCACGGCGACGGCGACATGCTGTACGTGCAGGACGGCCGCGGCACGCACGCGCTCAGGGCAGTGCCCTACCTGTCCTACATCAGTGCGTCGGCGCAAGCCAGCGGTGATGTGAAGGCACCGATGATGGGGCTGATCCTGAAGGTGGGCGTCGCGCCGGGCGACCGCGTCGAGAAGGGCGCGGTGGTGGCGATCCTCGAGTCCATGAAGATGGAGATGCGCATCACAGCCGATTGCACCGGCACCGTGGCGGCGGTGAACTGCAGGCCCGGTCAGACGGTTGAGCGCAATGCGGTGGTGGTGTCGATCACACCGGAATGAGCCCGGTGCCGGCGCCCGTCAGCGCCGCGCCTTGCCCAGCAGGCCGTCGCCGATGATGTTGCGCTGGATCTGGTTGGTGCCTTCGATGATCTGCAGCACCTTCGCGTCGCGGAAGTAGCGGTTGATCGGCACGTCGGCCGAGATGCCCGCGGCGCCGAACAGTTGCACCGCGTCGGTGGCCACGCGCATTGCGGTGTCGGTGGCGAAGCACTTCGCCATAGCCGCCACTGGGGCCAGCGCAGTGCCAGCCAGGCCCGCGTCCACCGCCGCGGCGGCGCTGTAGACCAGCTGGCGGGCCGCCTCGGTCTGCGTGGCCATGTCGGCCAGCATCCAGCGGATGCCCTGGTATTCGCTGACGGCCCGGCCCCAGGTGACGCGGTTCTTCACGAACTCGATGGACAGATCGATGGCCCCCTGCGCCAGGCCCACGCCGCGCGCGCCGATCAGCGGCCGGCTCTTGTTGAACGCCTCCATCACCGCCTTGAAGCCGTGCCCGTCCTCGCCGATGCGGTTGGCCTCGGGCACGAACACCTCGTCGAGAAAGAGCGGGCAGGAGGGCACGCCGCGCGCACCCATCTTGTCTTCCTTGCGCCCGATGGTGAAGCCCTTGCTGCCGCGCTCGACGATGAACAGGTTGATTGCGCCGGCCGTCTCGGCCTCGCCGGTCTTGGCCGCAACGAGCACAAAATCGGCCACCGGCGAGTTGGTGCACCAGATCTTCGAGCCGCTGATGCGGTAGCCGCCTTCGCAGCGGCGCGCGCGCGTGCGGATGCCGGCCACGTCGGAGCCGCTCTGCGGCTCGGTGGTCGAGAATGCGCCGCGCAACTGGCCGGCCGCCAGCGGCCCCAACAGCCGGCGCTTCTGCTCGTCGGTGCCCGCGGCGAGGATCGCGCCGAAGGGCACCCACTGCACCACGAGCAGGTACGCCGTGTTGTAGCAGACGCGCCCCAGTTCCTCGATGGCGACGGCGGCCGACAGCATGCTGCCGGTGCCGCCGTACTCCGGCGGGAACGGAATCGCGAACAGGCCGGCATCGCGCAGCAGCTCGAACATGTCCTGCGGGTACTCGGCCGTGCGGTCGATGGCGTCGGCGCGCGCAGCGACGCGCTCGCGGGCCAGCCGGCGCACCATCTGCTGGATCTGGCGCTGCTCCTCGCCCAGGGCGAAGGCCGGCGTGCCGGGCGTGTTGGCGGTCTGCGCGGGCATCACGCTGCAGCTTCGCTGCGGCACTTGATCATGCGCAGCGGCGTGTAGGTGATGGCCAACGTGCCGTCCTGCTTGACGATGCGGTTGCGCGTGCGCACCAGGCCGCGGCCGGGGCGGCTCTTGCTGCGCCGTGCCTCGATCACCTCGCACTCCACGTGCAGCGTGTCGCCGGCGAAGACCGGGTTGTGGACCTTGAACTCCATCTCGAGAAAGGCGAAGCCGGTGTGCTGCATCGTGGCGTGCACCAGCAGCCCTTCGGCGAAGGTGTAGGCCAGCGCCCCGGGGGCCACCCGGCCCTTGATGTCCGACTCGGTCCGCAGGAACTCGAGGTCGGTGAACAGCACCTCGGTCATGCCCGTGCAAGAGCAGAAGTTGACGATGTCCGCCTCGGTGACGGTGCGGCCGACGGTGCGGAACTGCCGCCCGAGCGGCAGGTCCTCGAAGTGCAGTCCGATGCCCAGCGTTTCCAAAGGTGTTTTCCTTTCGCCGTCCGCTTGTTCAGCGTGCGACCAGATTCATCAATGCCGCCGAAAGGGGCGGATAGCCGCTGTCTGCGGGCAGAAGCGGAATGCGACGCCCGTCGCCATGCTGGCCCAGCGTGGGCTGGATGCGCCGCACGGTGCGCGCGCGCGCGGCGGCAACGGCAGTGGCGGCGTCGCCGCTGGCGCCCAGCAGGGCCAGGTTGCACAGCGTGGGGAAGATGATGGTGCGCCGCCCTTCCTCGCATTCGCGCAGGGCATCGCGGGGGTTCACCCAGAACGAGTCGACCGCCTCGCGGCCATCGTGCACGGCCACTTGCCCCGCCGGCGCGGTGGCGATGTAGAAGTGCGTGTCGAAGCGCTTGGGCGAGACCTCCGGTGTCACCCAGTGCGCGAAGGGGTACAGCAGGTCCAGCGCCAGTTCGAGGCCCTCTTCACGCACCATCTCGACGAAGGCTTCGGCCGCCGCCGCCGTGCGGTCGTGCCAGCGGCGCCACAGTTCGGTCAAGCCTTCGGCGCCCAGCAGGCGGCCATCTCGGCGGGCCAGCAGCAGCCCGCTCTCTTCGAAGGCTTCGCGCACGGCAGCAATGCGGAGGGCGAGGTCGTCATCGCTGAACACCGCGCCGGCCGGTGCGTGCTGCCGCAGCACCGCGTCGCGGTCGGCCGCGGCCAGCTTGCCGCCCGGGAACACCGCGGCGCCCCGCGCGAAGTCGATCTCATGATGACGCACGACCATCAGGGTCTCGAGGCCATCGGGGCCGTCGCGCACCAGCACCAGCGTGGCTGCCGCCACGGCCTGAGCACTTGCCGTCGCCAACAGGTCGGCCATGGGTGTCTGCGCCTCAGATGCGCATTTCCTGCGCGATGATCGTGCGCTGGATCTGCGAGGTGCCGCCGCCGATGGTGGCCTGCATGCCCTCGCGGAAGTAGCGTTCGACATCGGCCTCCGGCGTGGTGCCCAGGCCGCCGAAGATCTGCACGGCCTGGCGGCTGACGGTTTGCAGCGTTTCGGAGGCGAACAACTTGGCCATGGCCACCTCCTTGCGGCAGGGCAGCCCTTGCGCGGCCAGATCGGCCGCACGGTAGGTCAGCAGGCGCGCCGCGTCGGTCTGCGTCTGCATGTCGGCCAGCATGTGGCGGATGACCTGGAACTCGAAGATCGGTTTGCCGAACTGCACGCGCTGTTTGGCGTAGGCGAGTGCGTCGTCCACCGCGCCCTGCGCATTGCCGACGTAGCTGGCCGCCACGGCGACGCGTTCAAGCGCCAGATGCTCACCGGCGATGATGTGGAAACCCTCGCCTTCGGCGCCCAGCAGGTTGGCCGCGGGAACGCGCACGTTGTCGAGGAAGATCTCGGTCGTCACCACCGAGCGCCGCGCCAGCGTCTGCAGCGGGCGGATCGTGAGGCCGGGCAGATCGTTGGGCACGATCAGCACGCTCAGGCCGGCGCGCTTGTCGGGCGTCTGGGCGGTGCGCACCAGCATCAGAATCACGGCGCCGCGATTGGCGGCGCCACTGCACCACAGCTTCTGGCCGTTGAGCACGTAGTGGTCGCCGTCACGCTCGGCTCGTGTCTGCACGTTGGCCACGTCGGAGCCTGCGCCCGGCTCCGACATGGAAATCGGGAAGCGGAGCTCGCCGCGCATGAAGGGCTGCAGGAAGCGCTGCTTCTGGTCCGGCGTGCCGTGCAGGGAGAAGTTCATGGCGGTGAAGATGCCGCCGGCGATGGCCACCGAGAAGTCGACGCCGTAGGCCGACAGCGATTCGCACATCAGTGCATAGGAGAAGACGTCGCCGCCGTCGCCCCCATCGGCCTCCGGCACCAGCAGCCGGTGAAAGCCGAGCTTGGCGGCTTTCTCGTAGGCTTCGTACGGAAAGGCGCGGTCCATGTCGCACTTGCGCACATAGTCGCGGCCGACCTCGCGGTCGAGCCAGCGGCGAACCGACTCCTTCCATGCCTGGCGCTCTGCGTCGAGAAAATTCATCGTTGGGCGACCGTGGTTGCGGTTCAGTGGAGCGGGCGTCCCGCGAGCAGTCCGGCCAGCGGCGAGAGGTCGGGCAACTCCTCGAGGCGGCTGACCAGGCTGAGCAGTTCGTCGCAAGCTTCGGAGCCGATGCGCGGCCCGGCGATCGAGCGGAACTTCTGCTCGAGCCGTCGGCGCTGGGCAGAGAGGTCGCCCGCAGGCACGCCGCTGTCATGCCGGCGGCGCAGCAGCGTGCCGTCGGTGGTCTCGACCACCACCTCGGCCTGCGTCAACGACGCGCACTCCCGGTGCAGTTCGACCTGCACGCGGTCGCGGACGCTGCGCAACGATGCGTTGGCCGCGGCGGCATCGGTGAAGCTCGACATCGCGCCGGTGTCGGTGCCGGCCAGCGCCATCGCGACGGCGTGGCGCAGGCTGAACTTGGCCTCCAGGCCGCTGCGCGGTTCCTGCACATTGCACACGCCGTCGCTGGCAGCAGCGACGTGCACCACCACCCGCCGCAGGTCGTGCACCCGCAGGCCGTGCTCGTCGCGCAGGTGTCGGGCCGCCTCGATAGCGGCATGGGTGCCGTAGCAGGCGGCGTGGTACTTGAACAGGTTGTCGCGCAGGTGCAGGCCGTGCACCGGCTCGCGCAGCGCGGCGGCGGGGTCGAAGTCGGGCCCGTGCGTAGCGGCGAAGCCCTGCGCGGCCTCGATCGCGTCGCTGCGGCTGGTGAATCCGCGTGCCGCGAGCTGGGCGGCCATCATGCCGTCGGCGCCGGCACGTCCGGCATGCAGCGGCTTGCACATCGTGCCGAACATCGACTTCAGACCTGCGGCCTCGGTCGCCGCGATGCCCAGCGCCACCGCGGTGTCATCCGGGTCGAGCCGCAGCAGGCGCGCACAGGCGGCTGCCGCGCCGAAGGTGCCGATCGTCCCGGTGGCGTGGAAGCCGGACACGTAGTGCCCGGGCGACACGGCCGCGCCGATGCGGCAAAGGGTCTCGTAGCCGGCGACAAACGCGGTCATGAAGGCCGCGCCGCTTTCGCCGCGCGCCTCGGCGAGCGCGAGCAGCGGCGGCACGAGCACCACGCTCGGGTGCCCCGTGAAGCTCATGTTGACGTCGTCGTAGTCGAGCGCGTGCGACGCGGCGCCGTTGACCAGCGCGGCCTGGCGGCAGCTGGTGGCGAAGCCCTGCCCGACGACGGTGGACTGCGGGTGGCCGCCTTGCTCGCGCGCCTCTTCGGCAAGCATGCAGGCGAGCGGCTCGTGCGCACCGGCCAGCGCGACCGCGATCCAGTCGAGCAGGCATTGGCGCACGAGCTCGCGGGCGTCGCCGGGCAGCGCCAGGAAGTGCCACGCGACATTGCGCTCGGCCAGCGCGCCGGTCAGGTTCAGGGTTTGCGGCGCAGCCTTGCGCGGCGCTGCGGTGGCGATCCGAACGTTCATCTCATCGACCCTTCCATTGCGGTTTGCGCTTCTCGCGGAAAGAGCGCGGTCCTTCGAGCGCGTCCTCGCTCAGGTAGACGGCGTCGAACGCGCGGTGCGATGCACGCAGCGCGGCCGTGCGCCCCATCTCGGTGGCCATGCGCACCATCTCCTTGGCCCCGCGCACGGTGAGCGGGGCGTTCACGGTGATGCGCGCCGCCAGCTCCCTGGCGCCCTGCAGGGCCTGGCCCGCGGGCATGACACGGTTCACGTAGCCGAGCTCGTAAGCGCGTTGCGCCGACAGTGGATCGCAGGTCATCGCCACTTCCATGAGGATGCGCTGCGGCAACATGTGGATCACCGGCGAAGCCCACGGCATGCCGCGGCCGACGCGGCCTTCGGTGATGGCGAACTTGGCCGTCTCGTCGGCCACGCACAGGTCGCACATCTGTGCGAGCAGCCAGCCGCCCGCGTAGGCGTAGCCCTGCACGGCCGCGATCACTGGCTTGGTGACCTCGACGTTGTCGCCGAGCACGGGCATGAAGTTTTTCGGCGGGATGCGCAGCACGGTGTCCGCGGCTTCCACCAGGTCCATGCCGGCGCAAAACGTGTCGCCCTTGCCGGTGAGGATCGCCACCTGCGCGGACTCGTCCGCCTCGAAGCGTGGCCAGACCTCGAACATCGCCTGCCGTACCGCCCGGTTCAGGGCGTTCTTGCGCTCGGGGCGATTGATCGTGATGACGGCCACCCCGTCGCTGACCTCGTACAGCAGTTCGTCGCTCATGGTTTCAGTTCGTGTGTTGAGGGGAAGTGCCTGCGCCGGAGGGCCGGTGGCCGAGCGCGAGCGAAAGCTCCTGCGCGGTCTCAACGGCGACGGCCGTGAGTCGCTCGGCGGCGGCGCGCCCGCGCTCGATGGGGGCCGCGATGATCAAGGCCGCGTTGACGCAGCCATCGGCTTCGAAGATGGGCGCCGCGAAGCCGGCGACGTCGGGTGTGACTTCGCCGATCGTGGTGGCATGGCCATCGGCGCGGATGCGGTCGAGTATCCGCGCGAGCTGGCGTCGGTCGGTGACCGTGGACTCCGTCAGCGCGCGCAGCTCGGCGGTGCGCAGGTAGTCGCGCGTCCAGCTGTCCGCTTGATGGGCCAGCAGCACACGCCCCGCCGAGGTGGCGAACAACGGCCGCGTGGTGCCTGCCGGGACGGTGTAGCGAACGGGCTTGTGGCTCTCGACGATCTGCGTGTACGTCAAGCGCGCCGCCGTGCGGTCGATGGTCGCGATGAGCACCGTCTCGCCGGACCTCGCGCGCGCATCGTGCAGGAAAGGCGTCGCCACGATGGCGAGCGAGCGAGCGGTGACCAGCGCCGCGCCGAGTGCGAACGCCTCCGTGCCGAGCCTGTAGGTGGCGTCGCTGCGCTGCAGGTAGGCGTCGGCAACCAGGCCGCGCAGCAGCGCATGCAGGCTGGTCTTGGGAACTCCGAGCTGGCCCTGGAGCTGTGCCAGCGTCATGCCGTCGGGCGCCTCGGCGAGCAGCCGCAGCACGCGCAATACGCGCGCCAGCGCCATCGGTGCGGCATCGCTGCGTCGGTGCGCCGAGTCGTCGGCAATGGCCTGCGCCAGGTGCAAGGGCTTGTCTCCGTATTGTTCCGATATCGGAACACATGTTCTGATGTCGGATAAGACTAGCAAGGTCGACGGCGTCCCGTCAATGGGGTTTAGCCGCCCCTTTTGCCAACGCCTGAAACGAGAGCCGCCGCGCCAGCCCAATGCCGGGCCGCGGGTCTTCACGCGGTCTGCGGGATGAACTTGCGCAGGTCGGCGGACGGATCGGACAGCGCGGCCCGATCGGGCAGGCTGGCGCTTGACAGGAGCCGCCGCAGGGCGGAGAAGTCGCGCGGGTTGCTGACGCAAGCCACTCCGACCGCGCGCCCCTGGCGGAGCTGGATCAGGGAGAACTTTCTACCTGGACCGACCTCGCCGCGCGCGATCTCCTCGTCGCCGACCGACAGGCCGGCGACCTAGAGGCGGAGGTCGAACTGATCGCTCCAGTACCACGGCACATCGGCATAGGGCGCGGCGCTCGGGACGAGCAGCGTCCGGGCGAGGGCGGCGCCCTGGTTCTGGGCGTTTGACCACGTCTCGATGCGCTCGAAGCGGCCGCTGACCGGATTGCGCTGGCGCGTCACGTCGCCGATCGCGCGTACGCCGGCGCAGGTCGTGCGCCCATGGCCGTCGACGAAGACGCCGTCGTCGCAGGCGATGCCGGCCTCGCGTGCCAGCTCGTCGTTGGGCACCACGCCGATACCCACGACCACCAGGTCGGCGGCGAAGGTCGTACCGTCGCTCAGGCTTGCACGGGTGCCGATGAAGCCGCTCACCTGCGTGTTCAAGCGCAGATCCACGCCGTTGGAGAGGTGCGTTCGGGCGACGACGTCGGCCAGCGTCGTCGGGCAGCACCGGTTGATGACTTGCGCTGCACGGTATCCAGCGCGGCCGCACCGTGCGCCGCGCACCCAGTCGACGTCAGGTGCATGGCTCAGGTCGAGGCGAATCTTCTCTGCGTCGCCGTGACGCTGGAACTCCTTGGACAGCGGCGGCCGGTCGTACAGCGCTTCGCTCTCGGCTTCGACGACGCAGATGCCGAAGCCGAACCCGCCGGCGCGCAGGCCACAGACGAACCAGACGGCGGCGAGCCCGCCGCCGAGGACCAGGACCGGTCCGATGGCCGCACCGGCTGCGATGTGTGCTTCTCTCGAGTTGGTTCAATGCGGGCTCAGCGCTGATGGCCCCTGGCCGGCGACCGGCCGTGGCCTCAGCGAAGGAGGCCTTCCTTGCTGATGACTTTCAACGCGCGGTGGATGTGCGCCGTGAGCAACGCGCCGGTCATGTCGGCGTTGCGTGCCAGTGCGGCCTCGTAGATCGCGCTGTGCTCGTCATGGACCTCCACCGAAGGCGGCCCCTTCACAGCGGAAACCCGCCGATACCTGCTCGGACAACTGGTACAGCATGCCCCGCATGCGCAGCAGCCAGCGCGACCGGCATGCGCCTACAAGGGCCTCGTGGAACGGTTTCACAGGGGCGGTCTCGCTCTCTCGGGTATCGTTGGGTGGGGCGTGGGTCGAATTGTCGGGCTCACTGCGCGCGCGGCCGTCTCGTCGGGCGGGTCTTGCGTCTCGCGCGCCCGACCGAACCGGCCGCTCGGCGGGCCAGAGGATCAGTGGCTTCTGCTCGGCCGCAAGGGCGAAGCGCCCGGGGCGCTGCCGCTGCGCAGCGACTCGTCGCCCCGGCCCAGCCAGAGCTTCATCACCAGCCGCTGCACGACGTTGCCGTAGGGCGGATA
>CAZXLI010000272.1:0-9320 GCA_964641795.1 uncultured Bordetella sp.
TTGACCAGCAGCGACATGTAGTTCTTCGGGCCCACCATGCCGCCGGTGTTGTTGTACTGGCTGATGGCGCCGCAGATCACGATGCGCGCCTTGCGGTTGATGCGCGCCAGCGCGGCGTCGAGGATCTCGCCGCCGACGTTGTCGAAGTAGATGTCCACGCCGCCCGGGCAGTGCTGCTTCAGGCCTTCGCGCACCGCGTCCCAGCGCTGCACGCCTTCGGGCGCGCGGGCCTTGTAGTCGATGCAGGCGTCGAAGCCGAGCTCCTTCACGACCCAGTCGCACTTGGCCTGGCCGCCGGCGATGCCGACGACGCGGCAGCCCTTGACCTTGGCCAGCTGCCCCACCGTCTGGCCCACCGCGCCGGCGGCGCCGGACACCAGCACCGTCTCGCCGGGCTTGGGCTGGCCGACATCCATCAACCCGAAGTAGCCGGTCATGCCGGGCATGCCGAGCACGTTGAGCCATTGGGTGATGGTGCCCAGGCGCAGGTCGGTCTTGGTCAGCCCGCCGCGCTGGGCGCCCTCGGCGCTGACGCGCCAGTATTCCTGCACGCCGGGCGTGCCGCTGACCACGTCGCCCACCGCGAAGGCCGGGTTGCGCGAAGCGATCACACGGCCGATGCCGCCGGCGCGCATCACCTCGCCAAGGCCCACCGGCGGGATGTAGCTCTTGCCCTCGTTCATCCAGCCGCGCATCGCCGGGTCGAGTGACAGCGCCAGCACCTGCACCACCACCTCGCCCTCGGCCGGCTCGGCCACGGCTTCCTCGGTGAACTGCCAGTTCTGCGCGGTCGGCAGCCCGACCGGCCGGGCGGCCAGGCGCACCTGGTGGTTGACGAGCGAGGCGAGCGTGGCGGTGGTCATCGGTGTCTCCTGGGGCTGCGAATGCCAAGGGGCCGATGCTAGGCGCGCAGGCCGCGCCGCGACAGTCACACCGGCGACGTGCCGCGCCGGTAGACGAAGGCCTCGTCCCAGCCCAGCGCAGCCATGTCGGCACAGCGCAGGTGGGCTTCGCTGGGCATCATGAACTCGTCCAGCTGCGGCGGCGCCGCGCCGCTGCCGGCCAGCATCGCATGCACCTGGCCGCGGTGGTGCACCTGGTGGTTCAGCAGATGCGCCAGCACATGCTGCACGCGGTCGACCTGCACATGGTCGCGGCGCTGCATGCGCACCTCGCCCTGCAGGCCGGCCGGCACCAGCGCCTCGCAGAAGTCGATCAGCCGCGCATCGGTGGCGGCCTGCGCCGGCGCCAGTGTCGACAGGTCGGCATGCTGCGGCAGCGCGTCGTACTGCGCCACCATGTCGGCTTCGCCGTACAGCGCGGCGATGTAGTACACGTCCACCGCCAGGATGTGCTGCAGCGTGGCCATCAGGCTCGGGAAGAAGCTCACGCGCGGCGCGTGCAGCGCCTCGCGCGTCAGCGGCGCCATCGCGGCATGCAGCCGGTGGTTCGCCAGGCGGTTGGCATGGACCTGGATGCGCAGGTAGTTCAGCAGATCGCTGCTCATGGGCTTGCTCCGTGAAGGCTTTCGCCGGGTTCAACCGGCCTTGCGCCGCGCGATCCAGTCGTCCACCACGCGTTCCAGCACCACCAGCGGCAGTGCGCCGTGGGTCAGCACCTCGTTGTGGAACTGCTTGAGGTCGAACCTGTCGCCCAGCGCCTGCTTCGCCTTCTCGCGCAGCGCCAGGATCTTCAGCATGCCGGCCTTGTAGGCAAGGGCTTGGCCGGGGTTGACGAAGTAGCGCTCGACCTCGGTGGTGACATCGGCCTCGGCCATGCCGGTGTTGTCCATCATGTAGCGGATGGCCTGCTCGCGCGTCCAGCGCTGCGCATGGATGCCGGTGTCCACCACCAGGCGCACCGCGCGCAGCATCTCGTCGCGCAGCCGGCCCAGGTTGTCCAGCGGGTCGGCCTCGAAGCCCATCTCCCAGGCCAGGCGTTCGGCGTACAGCGCCCAGCCTTCGGCGAAGGCGGTGAAGGGCAGCACGCGGCGGAAGAAGGGCACGTCCTGCAGTTCCTGCGCGATGGCGATCTGGAAGTGGTGGCCCGGGATGCCCTCGTGGTAGGCCAGCGTGCGCATGCCGAACTTCGGCGTCTCGGTGGTGTCGCGCATGTTGGCGTAGAACACGCCGGGGCGGGTGCCGTCGAAGGCGCCGCTCTGGTAGTACGCGGCCGGCGCCGTGGCCTGCGCGAACTCGGGCACGGCCTTCACCTCCATCGCCTGCTTGGGCCGCACGTCGAAGGCCGTGCCCAGCTTGCCATTGGCTTCGTCGATGATGGCCTGGTAGCGCGCCAGCATCGCGCGCCGGCCCTCGGGCGTGTTCGGGAACTGCTGCTCGGGCTCGGTGGAGAGCTTCAGCACCCGCGCGCCGACGGTGCCTTCGGTGAGCCCGCGGGCGCGCAGGATGGCCTCCATCTCGGCGCTGATGCGCGCCACCTCGGCCAGGCCGAGTTCGTGCGCCTGCTGCGGCGTCATCTCGGTGGTGGTGTGCTGGCGGATGCACCAGGCGTAGTAGCGCTCGCCATCGGGCAGGTGCCAGGCGCCGTAGTTGCCGTCGGCCTTCGGGCGCAGCGCGGTCATGTAGGCGATCAGGCGCCGGTAGGCCGGCACCACCTGCTGCTCGATGGCCGCGGCGGCGTCGGCCAGCAGGCGCTCGCGCTCGGCATCGCTCAGGCTGCCGGCCGGCAGGGCCTTCAGCTTGTCGGCCAGGTTCGTGTACAGCGGGTGCTGCTTTGTCGGCGGCGTGACCAGCCCTTGCATCTGCGCCAGCACCTGGTCCACCGTGAAGCGCGGCGGGATGATCTGGCGGCTTTCGCGCAGCTTGAGGCTGTCGATCAGCTGCGTGAACTTGGTGTCGAACTTGCGCAGGCGGGCGATGTAGGCACGCGCCTCTTGCGCGTTATCGACCTGGTGCACCTGGAGCATGAAGTTCGGCAGGTCGGCCTGCGCGCCGAACTGCTGGTTGACCGGGAAGTCGTGCAGCCGCCAGGGTTCGCCCTCGACCTGGATGCGCAGGAACCAGCTCAGCGTGTCGTACGACAGCTGGCCTTCACGGTCGAGCGCGTTGCGGTCGTAGCGCTGCAGCGTCTCGTAGCCGCGGCGCACCAGCTGCCAGGCGCGTTCCTCGCCGGCGGGCGACGCATCGTCGAGGTCGCTGCTGTAGAAGTCCAGCCAGTCCGGCAGGATGCGCAGGCTCGACAGCAGTTCGGGCTTGTCCAGAGCGAAGGACGCGAACAGCCGGGTGTAGAACCAGTCCAGCCGCAGCGGCTTGAAGTACCAGGTGTGGGCCAGCAGCGCAGCGGCCAGGATCAGAAGGGCCAGCAGCAGCGCGCCGGCCCCTTTCAGGATTCGCAGCATCCGGCGACTCTAGCGCAGCGGGTGTGCGCCGCGACCGGGGTGGCCGGTGCGTTCAGCGCCCGCCCTGGCGGAACGCGGCGAGTCCCTTGGCAGCCTGCTGGCGCACCGCGTTGTGCACCAGCGGGGTCCAGCCCAGCAGCAGGCCTTTCAGGCCCAGCGCCTGGCGCGACCAGCGGTAGAGGTCGAAGCTGTCGCGGTGCTCGGCGATCAGGCCGTCGCGGAACTTGAAGCGCGCCTGGATGTCGTTGACCACCTGGCGGCCGGTGCCGGTGAAGATGTAGGTGGCCACCCAGTGCGCGCGGCCCTGCGTGGCGTCGGCCTCGATGCCGTCGAAGACCAGCGAGAAGTCCTTGGCGCGGCCGGTGAGCATGCGCCACATGTCGCCGGCCTCGCGGCCCCTGAGGTCCGGGAACACCGGATCGGAAAAATGCACCTCGGGGTGGTAGCAGGCGGCCATGGCCTCGGCGTCGCGGCGCTGGAAGGCGCTGTAGAAGCGGGTCAGCAGCTCGGCATTCGGGTGCATTGCGGGGTCTCCTCGGCAGAGGCGCCATTGTGGGCTTCCCGGCACCGGCTGGCGTTGGCCAAATCGACAACTTCGTGTCCAATAGCGCCAACCTCGAACTGCCTGCCGCCGATGCTCACGATCGCCCTGCTGCTGGGTCCCAGCACCGTGCCCTCCAGTCTGGCGATGGCGCTGGACGTGCTGCGCGCCGCCAACGCCGCCGCGCCGCGCCCGCTGTGCCGCGTGCTGCGGCTGAGCAGCGATGGCCGCGGCATCGCATCGCCGCTGGGCCAGCTGGCGGTCGACGGCGCGATCGAAGCGGCCGAACGCGCCGACCTGCTGCTGCTGCCGGCCATCGGCCGGCCCGAGCCGGCGGTGCTGCAGTCGCTGGCGCCGTGGATCGCCTTCCTGCGCAGCCGCCGCGCGCGTCGCGGCCCCACGGTGCTGCCGCGCTTTGCCAGCATCTGCAGCGCGGCCTTCGTGTTGGGCGAGGCGGGGCTGCTCGACGGGCGGCGCGCCACCACCCACTGGTCGCTGGCGCAGGCCTTCCGGCAGCGCTACCCGCAGGCGCGGCTGATGATCGACCAGATGCTCACGCACGACGGCGAGGTGGCCTGCTCGGGCGGTGCCTATGCCGGTGTCGACCTGTGCCTGCACCTGGTGCGGCTGGCCGGCGGCGATGCGCTGGCGCGGCAGGTGGCCAACCAGCTGGTGTTCGACGAGGCGCGCGGCCTGCAGAGCCGCCATGCGCCGCGGCTGCCGGCGCCTGACCATGACGACGGCGCGATCGGCCGGCTGCAGCGCTGGATCGAGGCCCGCCATGCCGAGCCGCTGACGCTGGCCGCGATGGCCGAGCAGGTGCACTGCTCGCCGCGCAGCCTGCTGCGCCGCTTCCGCCAGGCCACCGGCATGACGCCGATGGCCTACCTGCAGCGCGTGCGCGTCGGCGTCGCCGAAGGGCAGCTGGCCGGCGGGCAGCAGACGGTGGAGGCGGTGGCCTGGGCGGTGGGCTATGAAGACCGCGCGGCCTTTGCGAAGGTGTTCAAGCGCATCACCGGCGAAAGCCCGGCCGCCCGCGGGCGGCGCGGGCGCGCGATCAGCCCGCCGGTGCAGCCCCCAGGCGCCACAGCGAGGTGAGCTCGGCCGCCCGCGCGGCATGCAGCGGGTCGCCGGCATCGGCGGCCTTGCGGTGTGCCGGGCGCGTGTCCAGCCGGCCCAGCACCTTCAGCCCGGCCGCGCCGATCCAGCCCAGCAGCTCCTCGCGCGTGCGCAGGCCCAGGTGCTCGGCCAGGTCGGACAGGATCAGCCAGCCCTCGCCGCCGGGCGCCAGGTGCGCGGCCAGCCCGGCCAGCCAGCCGCGCAGCATGCGGCTGTCGGGGTCGTAGACGGCGGCTTCCAGCGGCGAGCTCGGCCGCGCCGGCACCCAGGGCGGGTTGCAGACGATCAGGCCCGCCTGCCCCGGCGGAAACAGGTCGGCCTGCAGCAGCTTGACCGCCTTGGCCAGGCCCAGCCGCGCCAGGTTGTCGCGCGCGCAGACCAGCGCACGCGGGTCGAGGTCGGTGGCCGTCACCGGCTTGACGCCGCGGCGGGCCAGCAACGCGGCCAGCACGCCGGTGCCGGTGCCGATGTCGAACGCGCCGGCCTGACGCGCTGCGGCCGGCAGCGGCGCCTGCGCGACCAGGTCCACGTACTCGCCGCGCACCGGCGAGAAGACGCCGTGGTGCGGGTGGATGCGACCCTTGAGCGCCGGGATCTCGACGCCCTTCTTGCGCCATTCGAACGCCCCCACCAGGCCCTGCAGCTCGCGCAGCGAGGCCACGTAGTGCTCGGTGGCCGGGCCATGCGCGTCGAGCCCGGCCTGGCGCACGTCGGGCGCGCGGCGCAGCGGCACGCCATGGTCGGCGTCGAAGGGCAGCAGCAGCAGGCCCAGCACCCGCGCGCGCTGGGCCTGGGTCTGGCGGTGGCGGTGGAACAGCGCGTCGGGCGCCGCCGCAGCCGCCGATGCGGGGCCGCGCTTCGCGGCGGCGCGCTGCGCACGGGCATCGAAGCGGCGCGCCATCGCCTGCAGCAGCTGGCGCGCCAGGTGGTAATCGCCCAGCCACAGCAGGCCGGTGCCTTCGCTGGCCAGGCGGTAGGCGGTGTCGGCATCGAGCTCGTCGCCCACCAGCTGCAGGCGGGCCGGGGGTGGATGGCCGGCCAGCGAACGCCAGCGCGCCTGCTGCGGCTGGCCGTCGTCGTCGGTCCAGTGGACGTGGGCGGGTGGGGGCGGATGGGCGCTCATCCGTGCCCGCCCGGCCGTCCGTAGGGCACTGAGCCCCCCGCGGGGGGAGCGAACGAAGTGAGGAGGGGGCTGACCATCACGGCATTGTCGGTGCCGCGTCCGCTCAGAACGGCCCGCTGGTCAGCACGCGCTCGATCTGCGGCTTGCGGTCGTTGCCCCAGAACGGCTCGCCGTCGACGATGAAGAAGGGGGCGCCGAAGACGCCGGCGGCAATCGCCTGTTCGTTGGCGGTGCGCAGCCGGTCTTTCCACACCGGATCGCTCCAGGCGCGCTCGGCAGCGTCGCCATCGAGGCCCGACTCGGCGGCCAGGGCCTTCAGCGCGGCCGGATCGTTCAGCGGCACGCCGCGCACGAAGTAGGCGCGGAAGGCGCTGCGGGTCCACTGCGCCGCCGCGTCGGGCCCATGCCGCTCGTGCAGCCACCAGAACACCCGGGCGGCGTTCTGCGTCGGGATCGGGAACGGATCGGGCATCGTGAAGGGCAGGCCCTCGTGGCGCGCCGAGCGGGCGAAATCGCGCAGGCTGTATTCGCGCTTGATCGGGTAGGCGACGGGGCTTTTCAGCTCGGCCGCCTGGAAGGTCACGCCCAGCAGGATGGCGTGGCGCCGCACCATGCGGCCATGGCGGGCGGCCAGCGCGTCGATCCACTCGTTGGCAATGTAGGAATAAGGCGACGAGAAGTCGAAGTAGAAATCGATCGGGGTGCGCATGGGCAAACGCTAGCGGCGTGGCCGCGGCGTGTCCATTGGTAACGCCGCGCACCGGCCTGGTGTTGGCTGTGGCACGACAATCGGGCATGGGATGGCTGTCGCCGGGGGCTCGTCCGGCGCTACATTCCCGACCGCGACTGCCCGTGCCCGGTGCCGGCAGCCGGCGATGCCTCGATGACCGAACTTCACCTTCCCCCGCTCCTGTGGCTCGTGGCCTACCAGATGGGCCTGCACGCGCTGCTGTGGGGGGCTTGCAGCCTGCTGTTGCGCGAGGCGAGTGCGGCGGTGCTGCACTGGGCCGCATTCATGCTGCTGCTCGGCCTGGGCCTGGCTCTGGCCGGCGCGCGAGGCGAGCCGCGCGAGTGGCTGTTCTTCAATGGCGCCAACCTGACGACCGTGCTCGCCTTTGCGCTGATGCGCCGCGGCACCGAGCTGTTCATGCGGGTGGAGTCGCACGACCGCGAGCAGCTCGGCGTGCTGCTGCCGATGCTGGTGGCCATCGGCCTGGCCGGGCCGAGCGAGCAGTGGGCGCCGCTGCGCATCGTGCTGTCGTACGGGGTGCAGGCCTTCACCGTGCTGCGGCTGATGGCGGTGATCGGCCCGGCGCTGAAGACCGAGTTCGGCCGCGCGGCGATGTGGTCGGTGTGCGGCCCGGGGATCGTGATCGGCCTGATCCAGGTGGGCCTGGCGCTGCACCAGGCGGCGACCTGGAAGGTGCCCGCCGAGATGCAGCACGACACCGGCACCAACCAGGGCCTGATGTACGTCTACCTGGCCGGCGCGGCGCTGTTCACCTTCCTGTTCATCGTGATGGTGACGCAGCGCCTGCTGGCCAGCCTGCGCGAGGCCGCGGTGCGCGACCCCTTGACCGGCCTGCTGAACCGCCGCGCGATGGCCGAGGCGCTGGAGCGCCAGTGGCTGCGGCATCGCCGCACGCAGTCGCCGCTGGCGGTGCTGGTGATCGACATCGACCACTTCAAGCGCATCAACGACACGCTGGGCCACGCCGCCGGCGACAGCGTGCTGATCCACCTGTCCACCCTGCTGCAGAACCATGTGCGCGGCGAGGACGTGGTCGGCCGTGTCGGCGGCGAGGAATTCCTGCTGGTGCTGCCCGACACCCAGCCGGCGAACGCGATCGCCCTGGCCGAGCGCCTGCGCGTGCTGGTGCGGGCCGAATCGCTGGGCACCACGATCAGCGTCGGCATCGCGATCGCCCATTCGGTGGACGACAGCGCCGAAAGCGTGGTGGCGCGCGCGGACGCGGCACTCTATCGCGCAAAGGACGCGGGTCGCAACCGCATCGAAGTCGCGGATTGACGTTCGGGCGGGTCCGCCCGACGGCCATCGATGTAACGTGTTATCCCTTGTCTGAAGGGCTGCCGGGACCTTGCCTGTTGCTATAACCCCGGGCAGGAGGAACGCAGCATGAAAATCGAGCTCGGCAGCATCACGCCGCAACAAATCACCCAGCTGGCCGGCGCGCAGCTGGGCAGCGCGCAGACGCTGTCCGAAACCAGCACCGCGGTCACGGTGCGCATACCGCTGCTGGGCCTGGCCGGCTACAAGGCGATCGACACCACGGTGCAGTTCACGCCCGGCAGCACCAGCATCAGCCTGAACAGCATGTCCATGGCGCTGGTCACCAGCGCCAATGCCAGCCTGCCGTACTTCACGTTCAGCGAGACGGGCATCTCCGCCGCCACCGAGGCCGCCGCCTATTCGATTGGCAACACCGTCGCGGCGGCCATCCGCAAGATGATGATCGGCGAGACAGCGGATGCCAGCTTCGTCAGCCAGTACATGTCCGGCGACGACAACATCGTCGCCAATGCCACGTCCAGCTACCTCTCCGCGGGGGCCGGCAACGACCGCATCAGCGGCGGCGGCGGCGCCGATGTGATCGACGGCGGCAGTGGCATCGACACCGCGCAGTACCGCGGGCCGCGTGCGGGCTATGTCGTCACGCGCGCCGCGACCGGCGGCACCGGGTGGACCGTGACCGACACGGTCGGCACCGATGGCACCGACACGCTGACGGGCGTCGAGCGCCTGAGCTTCGGCAACACCTCGCTGGCGCTGGACCTCGACGGCCATGCCGGCACCGTCGTGAAGGTCATCGGCGCGCTGTTCGGTCCGCAGTACGTGCAGAACAAGGATTTCGTCGGCATCGGCCTGCACCTGGTGGACAGCGGCATGAGCTACGCCGACGTGGTGCAGCTCGCGTTGTCCACCTCGGCCTTCCAGCAGCTGGCTGGCGGCTCCAGCAACGCCGATTTCGTTCGCCTTGTCTACGCCAACGTGGTGGGCCACGCGCCCAGTACGGCCGAGGTCGACGGGCTGGTCAGCCTGATCAACAACGGCAGCGCCACCGCGGTGTCGCTGGCGATGATGGCCAGCGAGATGGACCTCAACGCGGTACGACCCGGGCGCATGGTTGACAGATTTCTCTGGGCGCATGGTTGACAGA
>CAZXLI010000273.1:0-9314 GCA_964641795.1 uncultured Bordetella sp.
GGTTGACGCCGAGCACCCACTCCCAGTCCTTGACGCTGTTCTCCCACACCAGGCCGCCCGAGCCGACGCCGGCGTTGTTGAACACGAAGCTCGGTGCGCCGAAGCGGGCCTGCGTCGCCGCGCCCATCGCCTCCACCTGCTCGGCCTTCGACACATCCAGCCGGTACGGCAGCACCTGCGCCCCCAGGGCGGTGACCTCGCGTGCGGCCAGCTCCAGCGCGTCAGCCTGCACGTCGGCCATCACGATGTTCATGCCCAGCTGCGCGCACTGGCGCGATGTCTCCAGGCCGAAGCCCGAGGCCGCGCCGGTGATGACCGCGGTGCGGCCCTTGAAGTCGATCATGCTGCTTGCTCCTTCTTGATCTGGAAGCCGATGCGCGGGAAGTGCACGTGCACGGTGCCGGCGCGGTCATCGGTGCGGCGAACCACCACCTCGTCGGCGCTCAGGCCCACCAGCGTGCCGGCCACGGGATCGGTGCCGTAGTCGGTGGCGGCCACCGTCACCGCCTGGCCGGGCTCGAAGCCGAGGCCCGCGCCTACTTCGCAAAAGGCGTGGCCATCGGCTGCAGCGGCGAGCGACACCGCGTCGGCGCTGCTCATCGGCTCGCTGCGGCCGTGGCCGATGGCCAGCACGCGGTCGAGCCACTCGTTCAGGCCCGGGTGGCGCGCGATGATCTCAGCCACCGGCCCGCCACGGCGGATGAACCACAGCGCGTGGGCCACCGAGAAGTCGGCGATCGTCGGCGCCGCGCCGAACAGGTACGGCCCGCCCTGCTGCTGCAACTGCGCGGCCAGCGATGCGAGGTAGCTGCCCAGCTGCACCGTGGCATCGGCCAGCGTCAGCCGGCGCATCGGGCCGGTGAAGGCCGCGCGGTCGGCGCCGAAGGCCTTCATCACCTCGGGCGCCGGGTTGTTGAACAGGTGCGGCACGCCGGCCGGCTGCATGGTCCAGGTGACCGCGGCCCAGAACAGCGTGGCATCGGCCCACTGCGCCAGCGGCACCGCCAGCGGCGCGCTCGCGGGGTACAGCGTCGGCGTGGGTTGGCGCGCTTCGAGCACGCGGGCGATCAGCGCCGAATCGCAGTAGATGTCGGCGCCGATCTGCATGAACGGCGTCTTGCGGTAGCCGCCGGTGAGGGCCACGACATCGGGCTTGGGCATGATCGGCGGGATGTGCACCGAGCGCCAGGCCAGGCCCTTGTAGCCGAAGATCAGCCGCACCTTTTCAGAGAACGGCGAGCTGGGGTAGTGGTGAAGGATGAGGTCGCTCATGTAGGACGTTAGTGAAGTTCGGCGCGCGCAACGATCGCGGCCAGGTCATGACCAGCGGGCAACGCGCCGAAGACATCGCTGCCCTCGCCCAGGCGCCCGGCACAGAAGGCGGCGAACACGGTGTCGGTCGCATGCTGGCGCAGCAGCGCGGCCTGCACCAGCAGGGCGGTGTCGCGCGCCAGCCGGCGGGCCTGGGCCTCGTCGGTCGCGCCGTCCAGCCCGTGCAGCACGCGTTCACGCATCGCGTCGAAGGCCGGGTGCGCGCCCTTGGCCGGGGCCACCTCGTGCGCCAGCGCCTCGGCCACCGGGCCGCCGCGCAGCGAGCGCATCAGGTCCAGCGCCATGATGTTGCCGGCGCCTTCCCAGATCGAATTGAGCGGCATCTCGCGGTAGATGCGGGCCATCACGCCTTCGCCGTTCTCCTCGACATAGCCGTTGCCGCCCAGGCATTCCATCGCTTCCTGCGCGAAGGCGCTGCCGCGCTTGCAGATCCAGAACTTCGAGATCGGCGTCAGCACGCGGCGCATCAGGGCCTCGTGCTCGTCGCGGCCGTTCTCGGTGCGATCAATGGACCGTGCCAGGCGCAGCGCCAGCGCGGTGGCCGCCTCGCTTTCCAGCGCCAGGTCGGCCAGCACGTTGCGCATCATCGGCTGCTCGATCAGGCGCTTGCCGAAGGCCTGCCGTTCGGCGCAGTGGTGCAGCGCGATCGACAGCGCCTGGCGCATCAGCGCCGCGGTGCCGAGCGCGCAGTCGAGCCGCGTCAGCGCGCCCATCGCCAGGATCTGCGGGATGCCGCGGCCTTCGTCGCCGACCCGCCAGGCGGTGGCGCCGTGGAACTCGACCTCGGAGCTGGCATTCGCGTGATTGCCGAGCTTGTCCTTCAGGCGCTGGATGCGCAGCGCGTTCAGGCCGCCGCCGTCGCACCATTGCGGCAGCCAACGCGGCAGGAAGAAGCAGCTCAGCCCGGCGGGCGTCTGCGCCAGCACCAGGAAGGCGTCGCACATCGGCGCCGAGAAGAACCACTTGTGGCCGGTGATGCGGTAGCGCTGGCCCCAGCGGTCCTCGCCCGCGGGTTCGGCCTGCGTGGTGTTGGCGCGCACGTCCGATCCGCCCTGCTTCTCGGTCGTGCCCATGCCCATGGTCAGGCCGGTCTTCTGCTCGAAGGGCAGGAAGCGGCCGTCGTAGCTCGTGCTGGTGAGGCCCGGCGCCCAGTCGGCATACAGCGCGGCATTGGCGCGCAGCGCCGGCGTCACCGCATAGCTCATCGAGATCGGGCACAGCACCGAAGGCTCGGCCTCGGTGAACAGCATGAAGGCGGCCGCACGCTCGATGTGGGCATCGGCGCCTTGCGCCCAGGGCGTGCCATGCAGGCCATGGCGCATCGCGCTGCCGATCAGCGCGTGGTAGCTGGGGTGGAACTCCACCTCGTCGGCGCGGCGGCCGAAGCGGTCGTGCGTGCGCAGCGTTGGCGGGTGCAGGTTGGCCAGGCGCGCATGCTGCTGCATCTCGGCCGAGCCCATCTCCGCGCCGACGGCCGCGAGCCGCGCGGTGTCGAGCGCCGGCGCGTTGAAGCGCAGCGCGTCCTGCAAGGCCCGGTTGCCGCTGAACAGGTTCGCGCCGACCAGCGGCGTGCTCTGGTTCAGCACCTCATGGGTGATGAGAGCCCCTCGCCCGCTGAGTACAGCGGTCGATCCCCCATGGGGATGCGGGCCGGCTTGGGGCGGCCCGGCGCTCGGCCCGCTCTGATGTGTCATGGCTGCCTCCACATCTCGACGTGGGGAATGTTGTCTTCCAGGTATTCCTCGCCAACGGTGACGAAGCCCTGCCGGCCGTAGAAGCGCTGCAGGTGCGCCTGCGCGCTGATGCGGATGCCGCGGCCCGGCCAGGCCTCAACGCAGCGCCGCACGCCCTCGGCCACCAGCGCATCGCCGGCACCGCTGCCGCGCAGCGCCTTGTCCAGCACCACGCGGCCGATCGAAGGTTCGTCGTACTTCAGGCCCGGATCGACCACGCGCAGGTAGGCGCGCAGTTCCCCCTTCGCATCGCGCCCCAGCAGATGCCAGCTGTCGCGATCGACGCCATCGGGGTCGAGGTACGGGCCCTGCTCCAGGATGAAGATGCGGCAGCGCAGCGCCAGCATGTCGTACACGCCGTCGACGCCGAGCTCGGCGAAGCGCTGCCAGGTCCACGTCAAGGTCGTCACGGTCAGATCAGCTTGACCAGCTGCTTGCCGAAGTTGCGGCCCTTCAACAGGCCCAGGAAGGCCTCGGGGGCACTCGCAAGGCCTTGCGCGATGGTCTCGCGGTACTTCAGCTGGCGCTTGGCCACCAGCGTGCCCAACTCGTTCAGCGCCTCGGGCCACACTTCCATGTGCTCGCTGACGATGAAGCCTTCGAGCTTCATGCGGTTCGTCAGCAGCAGCTGCGGCGCGGCCATCGGGATCGGGGCGCCGTCGTAGCCGCTGATCATGCCGCACAGCGCGATGCGCGAGAACGCGTTGGCGTTGAGCATCGCCGCGTCGAGCACGGTGCCGCCCACGTTCTCGAAGATGCCGTCGATGCCGTCAGGACACGCGGCCTTCAATGCCTTGCCCAGCGCCTTGGCATCGGCGAACTGCTTGTAGTCGATGCAGGCGTCGAAGCCGAGTTCTTCGGTGACGAAGCGGCACTTGTCCGTACCGCCGGCAATGCCCACCGCGCGGCAGCCGCGCACCTTGGCCAGCTGGCCGACCGCGCCGCCCACCGCGCCGCTGGCCGCGCTGACCACCACCGTCTCGCCGGCCTTGGGCGCGATGATCTTCACGAGGCCATACCAGGCGGTGACGCCCGGCATGCCCACCGCGCCCAGGTAGGCCGGCAGCGGGATGTGCGTGGTGTCCACCTTGCGCAGCACGCCGCGCTGGGTGGCATCGACCACGCTGTATTCCGGCCAGCCGCCCATGCCGACGACGAGGTCGCCGGGCTTGAACTGCGGGTGGCGCGACTCGACGATCTCGCCGACCGTGCCGCCGCCCATCACCTGCCCCAGCGGCTGCGGCACCGCGTAGCTCTTGCTGTCGTTCATGCGGCCGCGCATGTAGGGGTCCAGGCTCAGGTAGTGGTGGCGCACCAGCACCTGGCCGTCGGCCAGCGCGGGCAGCGGCGCCTTGGTGAGCTGGAAGTTCGAGGCGCTGGCTTCGCCTTCGGGGCGCGAGGCGAGCAGGATCTGGTGGTTGACGATGGCGCTCATGTTATGACGTGTTCTTTGCAGGTTATGAAATCAACCACCGGTGACGACCGACACGCCGCCATCCACCGCCAGGATCTGCCCGGTGATGTGCTTGCCGGCGGCCGAGCACAGCAGCAGGGCGGCGCCCTTCAGGTCGTCGTCGTCGCCCAGGCGGCGCAGCGGGGCGTGCGCGGCCATCGCGTCTTCGCCGAACTTCTCCAGCGTGCCACGGGTCATCTTGCTCGGGAAGAAGCCGGGCGCCAGCGCATTGACGGTGATGCCGTGCTCGCCCCATTCGCAGGCCAGCGCGCGGGTGAAGTTCACCACCGCGCCCTTGCTGGTGTTGTAGGCAATGGTCTCCATGCCCGGCGGGCTGCCGCCCAGCCCGGCGATCGACGCGATGTTCAGGATGCGACCGCGGCGGCGCGGGATCATGCTGTGCTTGGCGATGGCCTGGCTGAAGACGAAAAGGCTGCGGATGTTCAGGTTCATCACCTTGTCCCAGGCCTCGAGCGAATGGTCCTCGGCCGGTGCACCCCAGGCCGCGCCGGCGTTGTTGACCAGGATGTCGACCGGGCCCAGCCGCTCGAGCGTCTCGGCGCACACGCGGCGGGCATCGTCGGGGTTGGCGGCATCGGCGGCGATCCAGCGCGCGTCGATGCCGCGCTCGCTCAAGTGCGCCGCGGCCTCTTCGAGGTCGGCCGCCTTGCGCGAGCTGAGCATGATCTTCGCGCCGGCCTCGCCCAGCGCCTCGGCGATCTGCAGCCCCAGGCCGCGCGATCCGCCGGTGACCAGCG
Source organism: uncultured Bordetella sp. (assembly GCA_964641795.1). GTDB lineage: Bacteria > Pseudomonadota > Gammaproteobacteria > Burkholderiales > Burkholderiaceae_C > Pseudaquabacterium. The sequence goes on from CAZXLI010000273.1 coordinate 5,277, forward strand.
CGACCTGGCCGCGCAGATCGAACAGTTGCAGTACCGGAGTGCTCATGGTGGATTCAAAGGAGTTCAGGGTTTGAGCCGGGAGCGCACGAAGATCAGCACCACGCCGGCCGCGGCCGCGATGCCGCCAGTGATCACCATCGACCAGCCGAGCGGAAAGTCGCTGCCTTCAACAGCCAGACCCAGCACCACGACGAGCAGGCCGCCGTAGATCAGCACCCAGACCCAGGTTTCGAGTTTCGAAGCGTTCATGATGGCGACGATACGCGGGTTCGATGAACAGCCTTCAGAACCACGCGTCCTGCATCTCGCGGCAGGTGGGGTCGCGGCTGGCCACCACGCCCAGCCAGCCGTCGACCTTGGGCAGTTCGTAGCGGAAGAAGTAGCGGCAGGCCTGCAGCTTGCCCTGGTGGAAATCCGGCGCCTCGGCCAGGCGCGCCTGCGAGGCCAAGGCCACGTCCAGCCACACCCACGCCAGCACCACATGGCCGAAGGCCTGCAGGTAGGCGGTGGCATTGGCCAGCGCTTCTTCCGGCACGCCGGTGGACCAGGCGGACTTGGTGGCCGCGCCCAAACGCTGCAGCGCACCGGCCAGCGCGTGGCCCTGCTCGGCCAGGCCCTCGACCTGGCCCGCGCGCTGGAGGGTGTCGCTCACTTTGGACGCCAGCAGCTTCAAGCCTGCGCCGCCGTCCATCACCACCTTGCGGCCCAGCAGGTCCAGGCCCTGGATGCCGTGCGTGCCCTCGTGGATCATGTTCAGCCGGTTGTCGCGCCAGTACTGCTCGACCGGGAAGTCGCGCGTGTAGCCGTAGCCGCCGTGCACCTGGATCGCCAGGCTGTTGGCTTCCAGGCACCACTCGCTGGGCCAGCTCTTGGCGATGGGCGTCAGCACCTCCAGCAGCAAGGCCGCCTCACGCGCGGTTTCGGGCGTGCCGCTGTGCTGCTCGTCGACCAGCCGTGCGCAGTACAGCTCGAGCGCCAGCGCACCCTCGGCATAGGCCTTCTGCGCCAGCAGCATGCGCTTGACGTCGGCGTGCTCGATGATCGGCACCTGCGGCTGCGCCGCGTCCTTGCCACCGGTTCCCATCGGGCGACCCTGCGGCCGCTGCCGCGCATAGGCCAGCGAGGCCTCGTAGCCCGCCATGCCCAGCATCGTGGCCGCCATGCCGACGCCGATGCGCGCCTCGTTCATCATGTGGAACATGCAGCGCAGGCCTTCGCCGGGCCGGCCCACCAGGTAGCCCACCGCCCCGGCCTGGCCGCCGGGCTTGAAGCGGCCCTCGCCGAAGTTCAGTAGCGTGTTGGTGGTGCCGCGCCAGCCGCACTTGTGGTTCAGGCCGGCCAGCGCCACGTCGTTGCGCTCGCCGGTCAGTTGCCCCTCGGCGTCCACCAGCTTCTTCGGCACGATGAACAGCGAAATGCCTTTGGTGCCCGGCACCGGCTTGCCATCGGGGCCGGGGATCTTGGCCAGCACCAGGTGGATGATGTTCTCGGTGAGCTCGTGCTCGCCCGACGAGATCCACATCTTGTTGCCGCGCAGGCGGAAGCGCGGGCCCAGCGGGTCGGCTTCGAAGTCGTCGCCATCGGGCGTGGCGCGCGTGGCCACGTCCGACAGGCTGGATCCGGCCTGCGGCTCGGACAGGCACATCGTGCCGGACCAGCGGCCGGCGAACTCGGCCAATGCGAACACGCGCTTCTGCGCCTCGGTGCCATGCGCCATCAGCAGGTTCGCGTTGCCCACCGTGAGCAGGCCGCTGTTGATGCTGACCGAGGCCTTCGCGAAGAACGCGTTGGCCGCCGCTTCCACGGTGTACGGCAGCTGCATGCCGCCGATCTCGTAGTCCTGCGCGGCGCTGAGCATGCCCGACTCGGCATACGCGTCCCAGGCCGCCTGGGTGGCCGCCGGCAGGATCACCTTCTCGCCGTCGAAGCGCGGCTCCTCGGTGTCGACCAGGCGGTTGAACGGCGCGAACTTGTCGCGTGCGATCCGCTCGCAGGTGTCGAGCACCTGGCCGAAGGTCTCGCGCGAATGGTCGGCAAAGCGCGGGCGCTCGGTCAGCGCGGCCACGCGCAGCCAGTCGTTGAGCAGGAAGTCCAGGGTCTGTCGCATCGGGGGCAATTCGTCGGAAGTTCTAAACCGGTAAGGCAGCGGCCACCACCGCCATCGTCGCGCTGAGCTTGGCCACCAGCTGCTCCTTGTCGCCGTCGATCGCGTAGACCTCGGATTCGGCGAACACCACCTGCCGCCCCGGCTTGAGCACCTTGGCGACGCAGCGCAGGCGCTGCCCGCGCGCCGCGCGCAACAGGCTGAGCTTGAGCTCGGCGGTGAGGATCACGCCGCCACCGGCCGGCACGCTGCTTTGCGCGGCCGCGCCGGCGGTGTGGTCGGCCATCGTGGTGAGCACCCCGGCATGCACGACACCGGTGTGCTGCAGGTGGCGCGGCTGCAGCTGCAGTGCGCTGTGGCATTCGCCGGGCGACAGGGCCGTGGCCTCGATGCCGACATCGGCGACGAAGGGCGCGGCGCGGAACATCGCCTGGCAGCGATCGAGCGTGAAACTGTCTGACATGGGAACAGGCTACTGGGTGCCGCTGCTCGCGGGCGGCGCCTCGCCCAGCTTGGCGACGGTGCCCTGCGCGATGGCGCAGAGCTTCTCCTGGCCGTCCTTCACCGCGAACACCTCGCAGCGGCAGACCGACTGGCTGCGCGCCACATAGGCCGCCGCGGCGCGGGCGATGAAGCGCTCGCCGATGGCCGGGCGCAGGTAGTTGATCTTGAACTCGGCGGTGACCACCGGCACGCGCATCGCGGTGCCGCCGGCATAGGTCAGCGCGTTGTCGGCCATGTAGCTGATGACCCCGCCGTGCACGAAGCCGTGCTGCTGCTGGATCTCCTCGCTCATCGGCACCATCAGCTCGCAGAAGCCAGGCTTCAGCTGCAGCAGCTGCGCGCCGATCAGCACCGAGAAGGGCTGCTTGGCCAGCACGTCGCGGCCGAGTTCGAGGAAGCGTTCGAGTTCTTCGGGCGTCATGGTGGTCACCCCAGCTTGAAGTGCTCCAGTGCGGCGCGCGCGATCGGCGCGCCCCACTCCTGCACGAAATGGCCGCCCTCGGCGACTTCCATCGGCGGCGGGCAGCCGCGGATCGTGGCGCGCAGCACGGCCATGGCCGCCGGACCCAGCACCGGGTCCTTCATGCCGACGGCCATGAAGCTCTCGCCCTGCCATTGCTGCTGCCAGAACGCGGCGGCTTCGCGGCTGATGGCCGCACCCTGCGCGTGGGCGCCATCAGGCACCATGTTCGGGAACCGTCGCAGCGCGGCCTTGAAGCTGGCGTCGGGATAAGGCGCATCGTACGCGGCCGCTTCGGCCGCAGTCATGTCCGGCTTGCCGCGCGCCAGCAGCTTGCCCACCGCCATGTCGGGCTGGCTGTTCGAGTAGGTGCGCCACTGGCGGAAGCCCTCGGTCAGCTCGCCGGTGGCCAGCACCGTGTTCATCACCAGCAGGCGGGTGAAGCGCATCGGCATGGCCGGCGGCAGGGTCAGCCCGAGCAGGCCGCCCCAGTCCTGGCACACCAGCATCACGTTGTGCAGGTCGAGCTGGTCGACGAACTCCAGCAGCACCTGTCGATGGCGATCGAACTGGTGCCAGCCTTCCTCGGCCGGCTTGTCCGAGCGGCCGAAGCCGATCAGGTCCGGCGCCACGACGCGCAGGCCGGCGGCGGTGAAGACCGGGATCATGTGCCGGTACAGGTAGCTCCAGCTCGGGTTGCCGTGCAGGCACAGCGCCGTCACCGCCGCATCGGCCGGGCCCTCGTCCAGGTAATGCAGCCGCAGGCCCTGCGCGCTGGGCAGGTTGTCGAGGTAGTGCGGCGCGAACGCGTACCCCGGCAGGTTGTGGAACCGCTCATCGGGTGTGCGCAGGGTCGTCATGTCACCAATGCTCCAGTGGGAGTCGCCAAAGGCTGAACTGGCCACTTCGAGCGCAGTCGGCCCAGAGCGGCCTCTTGCCGCTCTGGGCCATGGGCCCGTCCGTACCGCTC
>CAZXLI010000274.1:0-9313 GCA_964641795.1 uncultured Bordetella sp.
ACAGCACGTAGGCGCGGGCCACTTCATGATGGCTGCCACGCATCAGGCCCAACTCGACCTGGTCCTGCACGTCCTCGATGTGGAAGGTGCCACCCCCCGGCCGCGAACGCAGCAGGGCCCGCACGACGGATTCGGTCAGTGCGTCGACGGTCTCGCGCACGCTGGCCGAGGCTGCGCCCTGCGTTCCGTGCACCGCGAGAAACGCCTTCATCAAGGCGACGGCGATCTTGTTCGGTTCGAACGCCACCACCGAGCCGTTGCGCCGAATGATCTGATAGCCCGCATAGGCCGTGGCCGGCGCACCGGCCACGCTGGGGCTGGCGGCAAACGGCGGCGGTGCAACCGAGGCACTGGTGCTGGTGGTAGATGCGTGCATGAATTCCCCTCTTCTATGGATGGCACGGGCGCCCGTTGGCAGGCGACGCCGACGACGATGTCAGCCCCGCAGGGCGTGATATGGGTTGTGTTGACGCTGCGAAAAGCAGCAGCGGACCGACCGAAGAACCATGCCCGAGAGATGCGGGTGATCCTGGCGCCACGACTGCCCGCGGCAAGCGGCAGTGACCACCGGATGGAAGCGGCGCAGCAGGCTCATGGGTGTCTTGTCCGGGCGTGCAGCATAGCACGGAGGGCACTATAGATAGTGGCCGGCGCACCTTCAAGCACTATCCGTAGCGTGCTTACCCCCACTTGACGGCAGGCGCCGACCGGGGGTGGAAATACGCCCGGCTAGGCCGCGAACATCGCGCGCGGCCAGCGCAGCCGGCGCCGCAGCGACGCCCAGTCGAAGCCCGCTCCGGGATCGCGCTTGCGCCCCGGCGCCACGTGCTCGTGACCGGCCACCTGCGTGATCGGATAACGCCGCTTCAACGCACGCATCAGCCGCGCCAGCGCTTCGTATTGCACGACCTCGAACCACTCGCCCTCGAGTCCCTCGAGCTCGATGCCGACCGAGAAGTCGTTGCAGTTGTCGCGCCCCTGCCACTGCGAGGCCCCGGCATGCCAGGCCCGCCGTTCGACGCTGACGTACTGCACGAGCTCGCCGTCGCGCCGGATCACGAAATGCGCCGAGACCTGCAGCCCGCGCAGGCCGGCGAAGTACGGATGGGCCAGCGGATCGAGACGGTTGGTGAACAGCTGCTCGATCGCCGGGCCGCCGTACTCACCGGGCGGCAGGCTGATGGAATGCAGCACGATCAGGTCGACCACCACACCATCGGGCCGCGGCCCGTGGTTCGGCGATTCGCAGCGCCGTGCCACCGACCACCAGCCCTCGCGCCAGTCCGGGTCAATCGACGCCATGCTCGGGGCCGTTGATGCCCAGCCGCGCCATCCGGTAACGCATCTGCCGCAGCGAGAGCCCCAGGCTCGCACCGGCGGCCGTGCGATTGAAGCGATGGCGCTCGAGCACACGCATGAGGATGTCGCGCTCGACCTGGTCCAGGTAGGCCACCAGGTCGGTCGGCAACGGCGCGGTGCTCGGGCTCGCAGTGGCCAGGGGTTCCGGCACTGCCGGGCCCGCGTTGTCCACGGCAGCCCATTCCCCGTCCGCACCGGTTTCATCAGGCAGGCCCAGGTCTTCGGCCTCGATGACGTCGCCGCTGGCCATCGTCACGGCGCGGTGCAGCACGTTTTCCAGTTCGCGCACGTTGCCCGGAAACGCATAGGCCGCGAGCCGCTTCGACGCCTCCGCCGACAGCCTGGGCGGTGTGCCGACACCCGCATCGCGCGCGATGCGCTCGAGCACGGCGCCGCAGATCGCGTCGAGGTCATCGAGGCGCTCGCGCAACGGCGGCATGCGCAGCTGGATCACGTTGAGCCGGTAGTACAGGTCCTGCCGGAAGCGCCCCTCGTGCACCTCGGTGGCCAGGTCCTTGTGCGTGGCGCTGACGATGCGCACGTTGACCGGCATCTCGCTGACCGCGCCGATCGGCCGCACCGAGCGCTCCTGTATCGCGCGCAGCAGCTTGCTCTGCATCGTCAGCGGCAGGTCGCCGATCTCGTCAAGGAACAAGGTGCCGCCATTGGCGGCCTGGAAGAAGCCCTCGCGGTCTTCGTTCGCGCCGGTGAAGGCGCCCTTGCGATAACCGAAGAATTCGGCCTCCAGCAACTGCTCCGGAATCGCACCGCAGTTCACTGCGATGAACGATTGCGCCGACCGTCCACTGACACCGTGGATGGCGCGCGCCACCAGTTCCTTGCCGGTGCCGGATTCACCCTGCACCATGACCGGCGCCATGCCGCGCGCGACACGCTCGATCATCGCGCGCACCTGCTGCATTGCCGTCGAATGGCCCGCCAGTCGTTGCAGTGCAGGGTGCTGGTCGACGAGGCGCGTTGTCTCTGCAGCGGGGGCCGGTCCTCGTGGGGCCGCTGGCGGCGCGGCCGCCGGCGCGGCAACCGGCGCCGAAGGAGCGGCTGCGCCCGATGGCAGGTTCGCCGGACGCACTGTCGGTGCGCCGGGCGCGCGGCCGAGCGCCGAAGCCACGACTCCCCGAAACTGCCGCAGGTCCACCGGCTTGGTGAGGTAATCGAAGGCACCGGCCTTCAAGGCCTCGACCGCGTTCTCGGCCGAGCCATAGGCGGTGATCACGATCGTCTTCTCGTTGCGTCCCGCAGCCTCGATGCGCCGCAGCAGGTCGAGGCCGCTGCCGTCGGGCAGGCGCATGTCGCTGATCACCGCGCTGTAGCTGCGCTCACCCAGACGCTGCCAGGCCTCTTCGACGGAGCCGGCGGTCTCGACGTCGTAGCCCTCGCGCAGCAAGGTCAACTCGTACAGCGTGCGCAGGTCCGGTTCGTCGTCAACGACCAGCAGGCTGGCGGAAGCGGTCTGGCTCATGGTCGTTTCGCACCTGGCATGTCAAGCCGCGGCCGGCGCACCGCGCATCATCACCCGAAACACATTGCGATGCCGCTCGCCGGGCGCACCGGGACGGTACTCGATGCTGGCGCGATGCCGCTCGCACAGCTCGCGGCAAATGTACAGGCCCAGGCCGGTGCCGCGACTGCGCGTGGAGAAGAAGGGCTCGAACAGATGTCGTTCGACCTCCGGCGCAATGGCCTCGCCATCGCTGGCAACCGTCAGCACCACGCCGCTGCCTGGGTGTGCTGGTGTCACGCGCACCTGCACCGCGCCGGGGCTTTCGCTGCCATGACGGCGCGCGTTGTCCAGCAGGTTCACCAGCACCCGGCGCAGGTGTTCCGTATCGAACAACACCGGCATCGCCGCATCGGACCGTTGCAGGTCCAGCCGCTGGGCCGCCACGTCGCCCGTCAGACCGGAAGTGGCCAGCCAATCGGCACAGATGCGCGCCACCTCGGCATTGGCATCGATCACCTGCTGCTGCAACGCCCCCCCGGGCGCGACGGCCATCACGTCGTCGACGATGCGCTTGAGCCGTTCGACGTTGTCCTCGACGATGCGCGCGAGCTTCAGCTGGGTGGCCGGCAGCTGATCCTCGAGCAGCAAGGCATTGGCTTGCGCGATGGCCGCCAGCGGATTGCGGATCTCGTGCGCAATGCCCGCCGACACGCGCCCCATCGCGGCCAGCTTCTCCTGCCGCACGCGCGCCTGCACGCTGCGAACGTCTTCGAGAAACAGCACGCAGATCTCTTCCGGCGGGGTGCTGTCGTCATCGATGCCGCCACGGCGCGTGAAGCGCGCGCGTACCTGCACGGTCCGAGCGGCACCGATGGGCTGCGGCAGCTTGAGTTCGCGCTGACCCTCGGGCCAATGGCCAAGGCCATAGGCCTGCTCGACGGCAGCCAGCAGGTTCTCCCACGCCGGCTCGTCGCGCAGGTCGAACGACGCCGGCCCATCGTCGTTGGCCCGGCCGAGCATCTGTCGAGCCGACGGGTTGGCGGCGCGCACGCGGCACCGGCGATCGACCACCAGCACGCCGTCGGCCATCTCGTCGAGCACCAGGCGGTTGAGCCGGGCCTGCTGCCGCGCCAGTTCGAGGCTGCCGCGAGCGGCACGTTCTTCGCGCGCGAGGCGTTGCGCCAGTTCGCCCGAGAGCAGCGTGATCACGAAGGCGCCGATGCCCGCAAGCCCGGCTTGCGACAGCAAGGCCACCGTGAAACTGTCTGCCTGCGCGGAACGCCACACGCCAGCCAGCAGCACCAGCGCGACGAAGGCCGCCGTGGCCAGCGCGGCCAGGCGTTTGGTCATCACGCCGGCCATCAGCACCGGCAAGGCCAGCAGCGCGGCATAGTTCAGTTGTGCACGTGGGTCGGCCAGGTGCAGCAGCGAGAACACCAGCAGGTCGACGCCGATCGTCATCACCCATTGCCGCCGGACCAGCCGCCGATTCGGCGCGCTGGGCGCGCCCTCGCGCTCGGCCAGCAGCCACAGCGAAATGGCCTGGCTGGCATAGGCCAGGCAGGCCAGCAGCACCACCACCGACAACGGCGCGCCCATCAGGCGCATCACCCAGGGCGTGAGGACCAACGCCGCACCGAGCACTGCCCGCGCCAGCACATAGGCCCGGAACACCCGCTGCAGCGCGGTGCCTTCGCCGGAAACAATGCGCCGCGCCTCGCGCGCGAGGAAGCGGCTTTCCGAACCGCTCTCGGCATCGGCTTCGCCGTCGCCGAAGCGATCGGGCATCAGCGTGGTCTGGCCGCCGTCGGCGAGCGCACCGAACCACGAATCCTCGGCCGGCTCGCGCCGCGCTCGCCGTCGGTCGGAGACACGCCGGTCACCGCGTCGGCGATCGGCCTGGCGCCGTTCCAGCGGCGGGCCCGCGCTCATGCTCGCGGGCCAAGCAATCGATGCGCGTCGCTGCAGTAGACGTGCCGTCCCTCGAGCACGGCATCGGTGGACGGCAGGTGAAGGCCGCAGTGGGCACACTCGACCATCGCCTGCGGCGGTGACGCGCGCGGCGGCGATGGCGGCCGGGGCAGCGCGCCGCGTACGCGCTTGAGCAGCGTCCACACCGCGATCCCGACCACCAGCAGCACCAGCAGGTATTTCATTGCGCGTGTCGTCCTTCGGTTCCGTTCATCCGGCGCTGCGACCCAGCACCACTTCGAAGACGAAGCGGGAGCCCGCGTATCCCAGCAGCAGCAGCACGGTGCCGGCGTAGAGCCAGCGCGTGGCTCGCCTGCCGCGCCAACCCCGCAGCAGGCGACCCATCAGCAACGCCGCAAACACCGCCCAGCCCAGCAGCGAGAACACCGTCTTGTGGTCCCAGCGCCAACGCGTGGTTGTGATGAAGCCCAGCACGAGCGCCATCGTGAGGACCACGAACCCGGCCTCGACAAAGCGAAACGTCAGCCGCTCCAGCCGCAGCAGCGGCATGCCCAGCGGCGCGGGCGCTGGCACCGCACGCAGCCGCATCTGGCGCTCGGCGGCATCGAGCATCGCCGCATGCAGCACCGCCGCGCCGAAGAGGCCATAGGAGGCCACGCCGAGCATCCAGTGCAGGGGCGCCCACGGCGATTCGAGCGGCCGCACTTCGCCCGGAAAGGCCCAGGCCAGAAGCACCACGGCCGCGCCAGCGACCGCGAGGACGCGCCGCACGGCCGGCAGCGGCACGAAGCGGCTCTCGATCGCGTGCACCGCGATCATCAGCCACACGGCCAGCGACAGCACGGGCCCGAATCCCAGCCTGGCACCGGGCTCCACGCGGCCGGAGCCACCGATGTCCAGCGCCAGCAGTACCGCATGCAGCAGGCCACCGAGCAGCAAGGCCGGCGTCGCCCACCGCGCGCGGGCATCGGTCGCGCTGGCGGCCAACGCATAGGCCAGTGCGGCCACCAGCGCCAGCACCAGCGGCGCGGTGCCCAAGGTGCTGGCGGACCCCGACGATAGAATCATCAGGACAGTGTACTTTCGCGGCCTTCGGGGTTGATGGCAGCTCCGCACCCGCCGCCTTGCCGATGGCCTCCACGCTTTCCGATCGCCTGTCGCGCCTCGTCAAGACGATGCGCGGCCAGGCCCGCATCACCGAATCCAATGTGCAGGACATGCTGCGCGAGGTGCGCATGGCCCTGCTGGAGGCGGATGTCGCGCTGCCGGTGGTGCGTGACTTCATCGCACGCGTCAAGGAGAAATCGCTCGGCCAGGAAGTCGTCGGCTCGCTGAACCCCGGCCAGGCGCTGGTCGGTATCGTCCACCGGGAACTCGCCGCGACGATGGGCGAAGGCGTCGCCGACCTGAACCTCGCAACCCAGCCGCCGGCCATCATCCTGATGGCTGGCTTGCAAGGCGCCGGCAAGACCACCACCACCGCCAAGCTGGCCAAGCATCTCATCGAGCGCCGGAAGAAGAAGGTGCTGACGGTCTCTGCGGACGTCTATCGCCCGGCGGCGATCGAGCAGTTGAAGACGGTCACCCGGCAGGCCGGCGCCGAGTGGTTTCCGTCCACGGGCGAGCAGAAGCCGCACGACATCGCGCTGGCCGCGCTGGACCACGCCAAGCGCCACTACTTCGATGTGCTGCTGGTGGACACGGCCGGGCGCCTGGCGATCGATGAAGCGCTGATGGCCGAGATCCGTGACCTGCATGCCACGCTCAAGCCGGTGGAGACGCTGTTCGTCGTCGACGCGATGCAGGGCCAGGACGCGGTGAACACCGCAAAGGCCTTCAAGGAAGCCCTGCCGCTCACCGGCATCGTGCTGACCAAGCTCGACGGCGATTCGCGCGGCGGCGCAGCGCTGTCGGTGCGGCAGATCACCGGCGCGCCGATCAAGTTCGCCGGCGTGTCCGAAAAGATCGATGGCCTCGAAGTGTTCGACGCCGAGCGCCATGCCGGCCGCGTGCTCGGCATGGGCGACATCGTCGCGCTGGTCGAGGAGGTGCAGAAGAACGTCGACTTCGACGCCGCACAGAAGCTGGCCGACAAGGTCAAGTCGGGTGATGGCTTCGACCTCAACGACTTCCTGATGCAGATCTCGCAGATGAAGAAGATGGGCGGCCTGTCGGGGCTGATGGACAAGCTGCCCAGCGCGCTCACCGCCAAGGCCGGCAACGTCGACATGGACCGCGCCGAGCGCGACGTGCGGCGGATGGAGGGCATCATCCACTCGATGACGCCGCTGGAGCGCCGCAAGCCCGAACTGCTGAAGGCGAGCCGCAAGCGCCGCATTGCCGCCGGGGCGGGCGTGCAGGTGCAGGAAGTCAACCGCCTGCTGAACCAGTTCGAGCAGATGCAGGGGATGATGAAGAAGATGAAGGGCGGCGGCCTGATGAAGATGATGAAGCGCATGGGCGGCATGAAGGGCCTGATGCGCTGAAGCCCGGCCGGCACCACGCCGGCAACGCAATTCGACACATTTGTCGCAGCCACCTCACCAGGCTGACGGCAAGCCGCCCTTCAGTTGCCGGCCGTGGCGGCCGATCATCGAGCCATGATGCCCGTCGATGCTTCCGCCGCCCTGGCACTGGCCACCGCGCTGGTGCTGGTTCTCTCCTTGTTCGCTGCGCGCCGGCGCCGCGCGCCGCCAGCACGCGCGCAACGCCGCGACAGTCCGGACACGACCCAGGCGCTGGCGCCCACACCGGTGCGCGTGCTGACGGTGGCCGAGCGCCAGGCCCACACCCTGTTGCGTCAGGCCATGCCGGGCTACCTGGTGCTGGCCCAGGTGCCTTTGAGCCGGTTTCTCAGCGTGCCGACGCGCCAATCCGACTGGCTGCAGCGTGTCAGCGGCCTGTCGGCCGACCTGCTGCTGTGCGACAGCGGCTCGCGCGTCCTGGCCGTCATCGACGTCCGTCCGATGCGATTGAGCGACAACAGCCGCCGCCGCCATGAACGCATGACCTCGCTGCTGCGCAAGGCAGGTGTCAAGGTGCTCTCATGGCAGGAAGAAGCCATGCCCGACCTGGCCATGGTGCGCAACCAGCTGCTGCCGATCCTGACGGCCGCTGCCGGCCCGGCCGCCGCGCGCCAGACCGAGGCATCGCCGTCGCGTCCGATGCCGCTGATCCCGGTGGCCGAGATCCTGGCCGTGGGCGACGCCGAGCACGAAGATGCGGCGATGGAACCGGTGCCCTCGGCGCTGTTCGACGACTTCGAGCCGGTGCCGGTGATTGCGCGCTGAGCCTGTGGGCGAGCCCGCCTGTCAGGCCAGCAACGCCTGGGCGAATTCGCGCGCCTTGAAGGTCTCCAGGTCTTCCAGCTTCTCGCCCACGCCGATGAAATAGACCGGCACTGGCCGCTCGCGCGCGATCGCCGCGAGCACCCCGCCCTTGGCCGTGCCGTCGAGCTTGGTGACGATCAGGCCGGTGAGCTGCAATGCGTCGTCGAAGGCGCGTACCTGCATCAGCGCGTTCTGGCCGGTGTTGCCGTCCACCACCAGCAGCACCTCGTGCGGCGCGCTGGCATCGGCCTTGGTGATCACGCGCCGGATCTTCTTCAGCTCTTCCATCAAATGGATCTGCGTCGGCAGCCGGCCTGCCGTGTCCGCGATCACCACGTCGCGGCCACGCGCCTTGCCGGCACTGACCGCGTCGAAGCTGACCGCAGCAGGATCGGCCCCTTCCTGGCTGATGATCTCGACGCGGTTGCGATCCGCCCACACGCCGAGCTGCTCGCGCGCTGCAGCGCGGAAAGTATCGGCCGCGGCGAGCAGCACGCTCTGGTCGGCATCGGCCAGATGCCGCGTCAGCTTGCCGATGCTGGTGGTCTTGCCGGCGCCATTCACTCCCACGACCATCATCACCGTCGGCTGGTGTTCGCCAACGACCAGCGGCTTCTCCAACGGCTTCAGCAGTTCGGTCAGGGCATCGGCGAGCAGGGTCTTCACCTGCTGCGGATCGGTGGCCTTGTGTTCCTTCACGCGGCGCTTGAGGTCCTGCAGCAGGAACTCGGTGGCCCTGACACCCGTGTCCGCCATCAACAGCGCGGCCTCGAGTTCCTCGTACAGGGCGTCGTCGATGCGCGTGCCGGTGAAGACCTGGGTGATGCTGGCACCGGTCTTGCGCAGCCCGCTGCGCAGCCTGTCGAGCCAGCGCTGGCGGGGCTGCACGGCTGGCGGTGGTGGCGCCGCGGGCGCCTGCACTGTCGCGGTCGCTGGTTGCTGGACGACTGGCGGTGCGATGGGCTCGGTCTCGGCCAACGGCACCGGCACCGGCACCGGCACCGGCACCGGCGCGGGTGCAGGCGCCTCCGCCACCGGCGCTGCCGGCGGCATGGTGTAGACCGGTTCGGGTGGAGGCGCCTTTTTCTTGAAGAAGCTGAACATGGTGTGAACTGGGTGACGGCCGCCGATTCCGGAAGCCGCGAAACAACCCGCTATACTCGCGGGCTCAAGGCGCTTTAGCTCAGTCGGTTAGAGCGACGGAATCATAATCCGCAGGTCCGGGGTTCGA
>CAZXLI010000275.1:0-9278 GCA_964641795.1 uncultured Bordetella sp.
CCACGCGCTGGCGCTGGCCGCCGGAAAGCTGGCGCGGGAAGCGCTGCAGCAGCTCGGTCAGCCCCAGGATGCCGGCCGCGCGCGCGACCTTGGCCTCCACCGTCGCGGCATCGGCCTTGGCCAGCATCAGCGCGAAGGCCAAGTTGTCGCGCACCGTCATGTGCGGGTAGAGCGCGTAGTTCTGGAACACCATCGCGATGTCGCGCTGCTTGGGCGGCAGCTCGTTGACGCGGCGCTCGCCGATGCGGACCTCGCCGTCGCTGATCTCCTCCAGCCCGGCCACCATGCGCAGCAGCGTGCTCTTGCCGCAGCCCGACGGGCCGACCAGCACCGTGAACGAGCCGTCCGCGATCTCGATGTCCACGCCATGCAGCACCTCGACGCTGCCGAAGCGCTTCTTCACCGCTGCGATGGTCACACTGGCCATGCGTCACACCCACCCAAGTCGCGATCAACCCCAAGGACCGGCAGCGACGATAAGGGCGCCCCGCGGCCCGCCGCCATCGGACTTACCCGTTGTCCGCAAGCAAAGTTGTCTGATAACCTGATGACCATCATGGCCAAGACCGCGCGCACCAGCAGCCTCGCCCAGGCCGGTGCAACGCCCGTCGGGGCCTTGGGCCGCGAAACCCTGGCCGACCGGCTGGCCGATCGGCTGGCCGCGCAGATCGAGCGCGGCACGCTCGCGCCCGGCGATCGGCTGCCCACCGAGGCGCAGCTGTGCGCCGCGCACGGCGTCTCGCGCAGCGTGGTGCGCGAGGCGGTGCACCGCCTCAAGTCGCGCGGGCTGCTGGTGTCGCGCCAGGGCTCGGGCGTGTTCGTCAGCCCGCCCGCGACCCATCGCGGGCTGGAGTTCGACCCCAGCGTGCTCGAATCGGTCGACGCGGTGGTGCAGGTGGTGGAAGTGCGGCGCGTGCTCGAGGGCGAGATCGCCGCGCTGGCCGCCGAACGGGTCAGCAAGCCGCAGCTGGCGCGGCTCAAGCGCGCGCTCGACGCGATCGACGCCGCGGTGGCGGCGGGCCGCGACGGCGTGGCCGAAGACCTGGCCTTCCACCGCGCGATCGGCGAAGCCACCGGCAACACGCAGTTCCGCAGCGTGCTCGGCTTCTTCGAGCAGTACCTGCGCGAAGGCATGCGCATCACCCGCGGCAACGAGGCGCGGCGTGCCGACTTCATGGAAGCGGTGCGCAAGGAGCACCGGGCCATCCTCGACGCCATCGCCGCGCGCGATCCCCGGGCCGCACGGCGTGCCGCGCTGCGCCACCTGACGCAGGGCCAGCAGCGGCTGGAGCAAGGCGGCGTGCTGCGTCGCGCCGCGACCCCTTCTTCCCCTTCCACCAAGACCCCACGCACATGAAGATCCTGATCACCGGCGGCGCCGGTTTCGTCGGCACCCGCCTGGCACGTGCGCTGCTGGCGCGCGGCCACCTGAACGGCCGGTCCATCCACCGGCTGGTGCTGGCCGACCAGTTCGCGCCGCAACCCGACCTGGCCGCGCAGGCCGGCGTCGAGGCCCGCGTCGGACCCCTGCTCGCGCAATGCGCCGCGCTGCGCGACGAGGCTTTTGATGGCGTGTTCCATCTCGCCTCGGCGGTTTCCGGCGAGTGCGAGGCCGATTTCGATCTCGGCCTGCGCAGCAACCTCGACAGCACGCGCGCGCTGCTCGACGGCCTGCGCATGGCGGGCAATGCGCCGCGGCTGGTGTTTTCCAGCTCGGTGGCGGTGTTCGGCCCCGATCCGTCCCGGCCGCTGCCGCCCCTCGTGGCCGACGACACGCTGCCCACGCCGCAGACCTCCTACGGCACGCACAAGCTGGTGTGCGAGTACCTGATCGCCGACTACACCCGCAAGGGCTACATCGACGGCCGTGCCGCGCGGCTGATGACGGTCACGGTGCGCCCCGGACGGCCGAACGGCGCGGCCTCGTCCTTCTTCAGCGGCATCATCCGCGAGCCGCTGGCGGGCGAGGAGGCCATCCTGCCGGTCTCGCCCGAGGTCTCGCACCCGGTGTCCTCGCCGCAGCGCACGGTGGACGGGTTGATCGCGGTCTATGAAGCCAGCCGCGAGCAGCTGGGCGGGCGCATGGCGCTGAACCTGCCAGCGCTCAATGTACGCGTCCACGAGATGCTGGCGGCACTGGAGAAGGTGGCCGGCCCGGCCGTGCGCGCCCGCGTGCGCGAGCAGCCCGATGCCACCATCCAGCGCATCGTCGGCGGCTGGGCGGCCGGCGCCAGCGCCGAGCGCGCGGCGCGGCTCGGGCTGCTGCCGGAAGCGAGCTTCGAAGACATCATCCGCGCCTACATTGCCGACAACGCGACGCACCCGACGGCCCTGAAAGGACTGAACGCCTCATGAACCAGCTCGACCTGCAGGGCCGCGTCGCCGTTGTCACCGGCGGCGCGCAAGGCATCGGCTACGCGATCTCGCAGCGCCTGCTGCGCTCGGGCGCGCGCGTGGCGCTGTGGGACCAGAACGCCGCCGCGCTGAGCGAGGCGCGCGTCAGCCTGAGCGCACTCGGCCCCGTGGACGCGGTGACGGTGCAACTGACCGACGAAGCCGGCGTCAACGCCGCCACGCAGCAGACGCTGGCGGCGGCGGGGCGCATCGACATCCTCGTCAACAACGCCGGCATCACCGGCGGCAATGGCAGCACCTGGGAACTCGCGCCCGAGGTCTGGCGCCAGGTGCTGGAGGTGAACCTGGTGGCGCCCTACCTCACCTGCCGCGCGGTGGTGCCGCCGATGCTGACGCAGGGCTACGGCCGCATCGTCAACATCGCCTCGGTGGCCGGCAAGGAAGGCAATCCGAACGCCTCGCACTACAGCGCGTCGAAGGCCGGGCTGATCGCGCTGACCAAGTCGCTCGGCAAGGAGCTGGCGCAGAAAGGCGTGCTGGTCAACGCGGTGACGCCGGCGGCCGCGCGCACGCCGATATTCGCGTCGATGACGCAGGCGCACATCGACTACATGCTCGGCAAGATCCCGATGGGCCGCTTCGTCGAGGTCGACGAGATCGCCGCGATGGTCGGCTGGCTGGCCAGCGAGGACTGCTCGTTCTCCACCGGCGCGGTGTTCGACATCTCGGGCGGGCGGGCGACGTACTGATGCGGCGCCCGCACGCCGTGCGCCAGCGCAGCCCTCGCATGACCTCGCACGACACCACCACGCGCCGTCAGGCCGGGCTGGCCCTGCTCGGACTGCTGGCCGGCTGTGGCGGCGGTTCGTCGTCCGGCGGTGCCGGGCCGGCCTCCGACAGCGGCACGCGCGATTCCGGCTCGCTGGCCGCGCGGGCCAACAGCACCACCTACGGCTTCAACGTCTACCTGCCGCCGGCCAGTGCCGGACCGCGGGCGGCGCTGCCGGTGCTGTACGTGCTGGACGGCGAGAGCTGGTACGAGACCATGGTGTCCGTCGTCGAGGCCCAGGCCATTCGCGTGATCATCGTCGCGATCAACTCGGGCGGCATGCGCGGCCGCGACTTCGTGCCGGCCAACAGCTGCACCGCCGGCGGCGGCGGCCAGGCAGCCTTCCTGGACGTCGTCCGCGGCGAACTGGTGCCGCTCATCGAAACCACCTTCGGCGGCGACCCGCGGCAGCGCCTGCTGTTCGGCCATTCGCACGGCGGCAGCTTCGTGCTGTACGCGCTGTTCGCGCAGGCGCCAGGCACGCATGCGTTCAGGGCCTATCTCTCCGTTGACGCGTCCATCGGCTGCATGAGCGACACGGTGTTCGGCTGGGAGCAGGCCTATGCCGCGGCCCATGCCGAGCTGCCGGTGCGCCTGCACCTGAGCTCGGCCTCGTCCGGCAACGCGCCGGCCAATGTCGCGTTCGGCCAGGTGCTCGATCAACGGCACTACGCCCGGCTGGCGTTCAAGCAGCAGGTCTACAGCGGGACGCACAACGGCATCGTGCCGCAGGCCTTCACCGAGGGGCTGGCCTTTGCGCTGGCCGGCGCCGCGTAGGCGGGCTCAGCCCGCCAGCACCTGCAGCAGCAGCTCCGCAAACGCCTGCGGCTGGTCGACCATCACGTGGTGGTCGGCGTCCGGCACCTCGGCGGTGGTGGTGCCGGCCGGCGCCTGGCTCAGCGCGTAGTCCATCATCGCCGGCGTCACCAGGCGCGAGCGGCCACCGCGCACCAGAACGATCGGGCATTGCGCCTGGCCGAGGTCGCGCTGCGGCGTGCCGAAGCTGAAGTCCCGGAACAGGAAGGGATCGAAGCGCCAGGTCCAGCCGCCGTCCACTTGCTTCAGTGAATGACGCGCAATGTGATCGACCACGAACAGGTGCTCGCAGCGCTGCGGCGGCATGAATCGAAAGCGCATGAGCGCTTCCTCGGGCGACAGGTACACACGCGAAGGCTGCGGCCGGCGCCGCTGGCGGTGCCGCTCGGCCTGCTGGGCCGGCGTGCGCATCGGCGCGTCGATGACCATCGCGCCGCGCAGGCGCGATCCCCAATGCGCCGCGGCCGTCATCGCGACGAAGCCGCCAAAGGAATGCGCGGCCAGCCACGGCGCGACCGGGCCTTCGAACAGCCCGGCGGCCTCGGCCGCGGCTTCGACTTCCTCGGACCACTGCGGAATGCCGTAGCGCTCGCGCCAGTCGGAGCCGCCCATGCCGGACAGCGACATCGCCGCCACGCGGTAGCCCGCGCGGGCCACCAGCGGCGCGATGAAGCCGTACCAGTCGGCATGCGCGGCATTGCCATGCAGCAGCATCAGGCCCGGGTCGCCGGGCCGGCCCCAGGTGAGCAGTTCGATGCCGGCGCCCTGCACCTCGATGCGCCGGCGCTCGGGGGCATCGGCCAGCGCGGCCTCGAACCAGGCCGGCGCCGGTGGCGGCTCGCCGTACAGGTGGGCCAGCGGCGGCGGCTCGGGACGCTCGGGCTCGTCGCTGCGGTCGCCTTCGTCGTCCTGCGGTTCTTCGTCGCGCGCGTGGGCCATGGTCGGCAACCCGCGCGTCAGCCGCGACCGGCCGCGGCCATCGCCTGGCCGACTTCGTTCGTGCCCTGCGCCGAGCCGCTGGCCGGCACGGTCTCGCCCGCGCGGTCGCTCACCTGGCCCCAGGCCGCGGCCAGCCGCTCGGGCGTGTCCTCGGTCAGGCCCAGGTGCAGGCCCTGCGTCAGCGTGATGTGCGCGGCCTCGTAGGTGCCGGCGCCGGCGCAGGCGATCGCGCGCGTGGGTGCGCCTTCGCTGGCCAGCAGCAGCATCGCCGGCACCACGGCCTCGGGCTTCAGCGCGGCCAGCACCGCGGGTGGCATCAGGTCCTCGGTCATGCGCGTGGCCGCCGTCGGCGCCAGGCAGTTGACGCGGATGTCGTGCTTGGCGCCTTCGATCGCCAGCGTCTGCATCAGGCCCACCAGCGCCATCTTCGCGGCGCCGTAGTTCGACTGGCCGAAGTTGCCGTACAGGCCGGAGCTGGAGGTCGTCATGACGATGCGGCCGTACTTGCGCTCGGTCATGATCGGCCAGACTGCCTTGGTGCAATGCACCGCGCCCATCACGTGCACCTCCATCACCAGGCGGAAGTCTTCCAGTGCCATCTTCGCGAAACTCTTGTCGCGCAGGATGCCGGCGTTGTTGACCAGGATGTCGACACGGCCCCAGGTGTCCATCGCCTGCTGCACCATGGCCTGCACGGCGTCGAAATCGGTCACCGAGGCGCTGTTGGCGATGGCCTGGCCACCGGCCGCCCTGATCTCGTCGACCACTGCCTGCGCGGCGCTGATCGAGCCGCCGGTGCCATCGCGGGCGCCGCCCAGGTCGTTGACCAGCACCTTGGCGCCGCGCGCGGCCAGCGCCAGCGCATGGCAGCGGCCCAGTCCGTTGCCGGCGCCGGTGACGATGGCCACCCGATCGGTGAATTGCAGACTCATCTCGTGCTCGCTCCGGTCCATGTGACAAAGCGTCGCTTATACCGCGGCAACGGCGCGGCGGCTGTCACCGCCTTGACCCGGCGTGCCGTTCCACAATGGCCCCATGTCCAGCCAGACCCTGCTGTGGATCGACGACGCCACGCCACTGCCGCCCACGCACCGCGCGCTGGGGCCGGGCAGCGACGCGCCGGGCCTGCTGGCGGCCGGCGGCAGCGTGACGCCGCGACGGCTGGAAGAGGCCTACCACGCCGGCGTGTTCCCGTGGTACAGCCCGGGCCAGCCCACGCTGTGGTGGAGCCCCGATCCGCGCATGGTGCTGCCGGTGGCCGAGTTCAAGCTCGCGCCTTCGCTGCGCAAGACGATCCGCCGCTTCCTGCGCACGCCCGGCTGCGAGATCCGCATCGACAGCGCCTTCCGCCGCGTGATGGAAGCCTGCGCCAGCACGCCGCGGGAGGGCCAGCAGGGCACCTGGATCGTGCCTGAGCTGGTCGACGCCTACTGTGCCTGGCACCGCGCCGGCCGCGCCCACAGCTTCGAGACCTGGATCGACGGCGAACTGGCCGGCGGGCTCTACGGCGTGGGCATCGGCCGCATGTTCTACGGCGAATCGATGTTCACCCGGCGCACCGACGCCTCGAAGATCGCGCTGGCCGCGCTGGTGGCGTTCTGCCGGGCCCATGGCATCGGCCTGATCGACTGCCAGCAGCACACGCGCCATCTCGCCTCCTTCGGCGCGCGGGAGATTTCACGCCGCGAGTTCGAAGCCCACCTGAGCCGGGTGCTGCCCGCTGCAGCGCCGGCGGCTTGGACCTATCATCGCGGGCTGTGGGGTCAGCTCGGCATCGAGCCCGACCCTGCAGCCGTGGCCTAGGGCCTGATCAGCCTGGCCGCCTTCACTTTCCGGGACCTCTGTGTTGGCGTGACACATCCGAAGGAGCTACCGCTGTCGTCGTTGCAGTTCTATGCAACGGCGCCCTACCCCTGCAGCTACCTGCCGGACCGGCTGGCACGCTCGCAGGTCGCCACGCCCAGCCACCTGATCCATGCCGACGCCTATTCCGGCCTGGTGGCCAACGGCTTCCGGCGCAGCGGCATGTTCACCTACCGGCCCTTCTGCGACAACTGCCGCGCCTGCGTGCCGCTGCGGCTGCCGGTGGCCAGCTTCGAAGCCACGCGCAGCCAGCGCCGCGCCTGGAAGCGCCATGCCCACCTGAAGGCCCGCGTGCTGCGCCTGTGCTTCGTGCCCGAGCACTACCAGCTGTACCTGCGCTACCAGTCGGGCCGCCATTCGGGCGGCGGCATGGACCACGACAGCGTCGACCAGTACACCCAGTTCCTGCTGCAGAGCCGGGTCAATTCGCGCCTGGTCGAATTCCGCGAACCGGCCGAGGGCGCGGAAGGGGCGGGGCCGCTGCGCATGGTGGCGATCGTCGACGTGCTCAACGACGGCATCTCGGCCGTCTACACCTTCTACGACCCCGACTACAAGGGCAGCCTCGGCACCTACAGCATCCTGTGGCAGATCGAGCAGACCAAGCAGCTGAAGCTGCCGCACGTCTACCTCGGCTACTGGATCGGCGAGAGCGACAAGATGGACTACAAGGCCGACTTCCGGCCGCACCAGCTGCTCATCGACGGGCGCTGGCAGTGGGCCGGCGAGGTGTCGCCTTCGGACGAGCAGCGCGTGGCGCCGCCGGCGCGGAAGCCGGGCTGACGAACCCGCCGCGGCGGGCTGCCGCGGTGGCGCGGGCTCCGGGTGACGGCTTCGCCGTCGCGTTCTCGATCGGCACTGCCACCGCCGGCGCGCACCGCAGGGACGCGAAGGTCGCCAGCAGCTCGCGCTTGAGCGCCCGCAACTGGCGCATGTGGGCATCGATCTCGGCGATCTTGGCCTGCAGGTGCTGCTCGATCTCGCGCCGATCCACCTGCCCGGCATCGAGCCGCGGCAGGATCCAGCGGATCTCGGCCAGCGAGAAGCCCAGCGCCTGCGCGCTGCGCACGAAGCGCACGCGCGCGGCATGCGTGTCGCCGTAGCGGCGGTAGCCGTTGGCGCCGCGCGCCGGCGGCTCGAGCAGGCCTTCGCGCTCGTAGTAGCGCAGCGTGTCGGGGGTCGTTCCGGTGAGCCTGGCCAGGGAGCCGATGTTCATCGCGCCTGCAAGGAAACTGCTTGACCTTGGAGTCTACTCAAGGCTTCAGACTGCGCGCCTTCACCACTGACCGAGGGAGCGCCGCATGCGCCGCTGGATCATCGCCTTCTTCTGCGCGCTGCTGCCGCTGGCCGCCGCCGCACAGGCCGAGCTGCGCTTCGCGATCGTCAAGACCGCCTCGTTGCGCGTCAAGCAGGGCCTGGTGTTCTCGGGCGGCAGCTTCTCGGAAGAGGTCGGCTCGCACTTCTCGGCCTTCCTGGTCGAGCACGGCGAGGATCGCTTCCTGTTCGATGCCGGCCTGGGCCGCCACGTCGCGCAGCAGTACGCGCAGGACATGCCGCGCTGGAACCGGCCCTTCTTCCGCTACGAAGACCCGGTGCACCCGGCGGCCGAGCAGTTGCAGGCCGCCGGCATCGGCCCGATCCGGCGCATCGTGCTGAGCCATGGCCACTGGGACCATGCCAGCGGCCTGGAGGACTTTCCCGGCGCCGAGGTCTGGCTGGCCGGCGAGGAGCTGGACTTCGTGCAGCACCCGGCTCCGAAGGTCGGCAGCGCCTGGCCGTCGCAGGTCGTCGGCAAGCCGCTGCGCTGGCAGCCGATCGCCTTCGAGCCGGTGCCCTTCGAAGGCTTCGAGCGCAGCCTCGACCTCTACCGCGACGGCAGCGCCGTGCTGGTGCCGATGTTCGGCCACACGCCGGGCTCGGTGGGGCTGTTCCTGCGCGTGAGCTCCGGGCGGCGCTTCTTCTTCGTCGGCGACGTGGTCTGGCATGCCGGTGCGCTGGCCGAAGGGCGGCCGAAGTTCTGGGCCGGACGCTGGCTGGTGGACCACGATGCGGCGATGACGCAGGCCGCCATCGACAGGATCCGCGCTGTGATGGCCCGCGACCCGGCCCTGGTGGTGGTGCCGGCCCACGATGGCGGCGTCCAGGACCGGCTCGGTCTGTTCCCGCAGTGGGTGAAATAGCGGCGTCCGTACAATCCCGGGATGTCCATTTCCCCCGTACCCGAGCTGGTGGCCGAGCTGGCCGCCGGCCGCATGGTCATCCTCGTCGACGAAGAGGACCGCGAAAACGAAGGCGACCTCGTGCTGGCCGCCGACCATGTGACGCCCGAGGCCATCAACTTCATGGCCAAGTGGGGGCGCGGGCTCATCTGCCTCACGTTGACCGAGGAGAAGGCGGACGCCCTCGAGCTGCCGCTGCAGTCGGCGTGGCGCGGCGGTCCTCCTGGCCGTCCGCCGCCTTGAAAGTGTCGACGCGG
>CAZXLI010000276.1:0-9196 GCA_964641795.1 uncultured Bordetella sp.
GGCCATCACGCGCCAGTGCGCGGCCACGCCCATGAACTGGCTCACCGTCTGCGCGGCCACCGGCGGCAGCGAACGCGAGGCGAAGTACAGGTCGATCGCGAAGATGCTCATGCCGATGGCGCCGGCGGGCACCAGGCCGATCTCGACGTGGCGCTTGGACAGCACCTCGCACAACAGCGAGCCGATGCCGATGCCCACCGAGAACACCACCAGCAGCAGCGAGGCGACATGTTCGTCGCCGTGCAGCACTTCCTTCGCGAACACCGGGAAGTTGCTGAGGAACACCGCGCCGAAGAACCACATCCAGCTGATGCCCAGCAGCGAGCGGAACACGACGATGTTGCCGTGCGCGAGCTTCAGGTTGCGCCAGGTCTCGCTGACCGGGTTCCAGTTGATCTTCAGGTTCGGGTCGGTGGCCGGCGTGGCCGGGATCAGCTGCGCGCTGACGCGACCCAGGATCGCCGCGCCGACGCAGCCGATGGCCACGAAACGGGCGCCAACCTCGGGCAGCGCGATCAGCAGGCCGCCCGCCACGTTGCCGAGCAGGATGGCGACGAACGTGCCCATCTCGACCATGCCGTTGCCGCCGGTGAGCTCGCGCTCGTTCAGGTGCTGCGGCAGGTACGCGAACTTCACCGGGCCGAACAGCGTGGAGTGCAGGCCCATCAGGAACACGCAGGCCAGCAGCACGCCCACATTGTGCGTTATGAAGCCGAGCGCCGCGAGCAGCATGATGCCGATCTCGAGGTTCTTAACGAAGCGGATCACCGCCGTCTTGTCGTGCTTGTCGGTCAGCTGGCCGCTGGTGGCCGAGAACAGCAGGAACGGCAGGATGAACACCGCGCCGATCACCAGACCGGCCTTCGCGGGCGGCAGCCAGTCGACGCTGAGCTGGAAGGTCACCATCACGGTGAAGGCGAACTTGAACAGGTTGTCGTTGCCGGCGCCGAGGAACTGGGTCCAGAAGAAGGGCGCGAAACGGCGCTGGCTCAGCAGCGCGAACTGGTTCGGATGCTCGTGGTTGGCACTCAAGAACGACTCCCTCCGGGAACGACCCGGTCAGCCCGGGCCCGACTGTAGCGACAGATTTCGTCGCCGCCGCGACGAAAGTTCAGCGCACCGTGACCGGTGTTGCCCCCAGGCCGGCCCGCGGCAGCCACTCGAAGATCGAATCGACCGTCGCGGTCTCGATGCGGTCGGAGAAGCGCTTCTCGTTCGGGTGGTCGTCGAAGGCCACGTTCGCCGCGGTGACGCGCGCGCCCAGGCGGGTGAAGGCGCCGAGCTTCAGCGTCGTCGGCACATAGCCCTGGCGCTGCAGCCAGGCCTGCGCCTGGCGCCTATCCTGCGCATCGCCGGCGGCCATCGCCAGCGTTTCCAGCGCCCACTGGTTGCTTTGCTGGTAGGTCGTCGACCACGGGTAGGCCACCATGCTGTAGTGGCGCTCGTTCATGCGCGCGACACGCTGGTTGTCGCGCAGGATGGGCAGCAGCTTGGCCTGCAGCGCTGGGTCGAGCACCACGAACGCGGCCTCGTAGCGGTAGGGCCGGTCGAGGAAGAACTCGCCGACGCCCTGGCGGTACAGCGCGGATTCGGCGGTGCCGCAATGGTTGAGCTTGTGCATCACGCGCCAGACCGGCTTGCCGTTCGGCCCGATGTCGCGGTAGACGAAGCCGAGGTGCGAGTAGCGCAGCCCGTACTTGCCGAGGTCCTGGCCGGCGCGCGCCAGCACCACCACCTGCGCGCCGCTGGCATCGAGCTGCTTCACGGTGCTCACCGCGAGGTTCATCCCCTGCTCGACGGCGCCGGCCTCGGCCGGCTTTTCCTCGCACGACCTGCCCGCTTGGGCCGTCGCGGCCAGCACGGCCAGTGCAGCGGCGGCCAGCCAGCGCGGCAGCGGCTTCATCGCGTCACCCGCTCGTTGTACAGCAGCGAGGCGCCGATCTCGTTCGGGATGAAGGCGATCGCCTGGCCCGCGGCCGACAGCACCCAGCCGGCGGCCATCGAGGTGACGACGACGCCGGTGCCGATGGACAGCGCGGCGTTGCCGGCCAGGCGCAGCGAGGCGCGGGCGCCGTCGGACGCGCGTTCGAGCACCCACACCGTGCCTTCGGCCGAGGCCTCGACGGCCACCACGGTGAGCGCGGCGCCGCCGGAGAGGATCATCACCGGCGCGGCCACCAGCGAGGCCACCGGCAGCATCGACATCGCGCTGAGTTCGGACGCGGCATCGCGGTGGGCGGCCGCGGGCAGCGGCGCCGCGACGAGCACGAGGGCGGCGGCCAGCGCGCCACAGGCCGTGCGCAGGGTCGATGGGAGGTTGCGGTTCATGGTTTTCGCTCCTTCGGATGACAGCGGATTCATTCGGCCGTGGCGTCAGCGCGTTCGCGGCGGCCGTTCAGGCGGGCTTCGAGCAGGTCGGCCTCGTGCGCATCGCGCAGCGTCTTGGCCAGCGTGAAGACGCTCGAGATAAGGAACAGCCAGCTCACCAGCAGGTAGGACTTCCACACCGGCTGCACGCCCAGCTCCCACAGGCCCCAGCCGGTGAGCGCCATCGCGGTGAAGAAGCCGCCCCAGACCACCAGCTTCCACATCGGCGTGTCGATCGTGCGCTGTTCGTTGTCGCGCACGAACTTGGCCAGGGCGAAGGCGGTCGAGAGGCAGAACACGTAGCCCATCACCATGAATGCGCGGTGGATGTCCTCGCCGGGCAGGTAGGCCAGGCCGATGCCGCACAGCGAGAGGGCGACGACGAAGGAGATCCACACCTGCAGGCGCCAGGCCGAGGTGTCGCGACGGATGATGGGCATGTTTGACGGGATCATGGTCGGGTGGCCGCTTTTCGGTAGACATGGCCCCCAAGCCCCCCGAGGGGGTTGAGTAGCCCGGCGAAGCCGGATCTCCTCAAGCGGACGGTCCGTTGGTTGAACATGGCGCGCATGGTGTCGGCAGCGGGAGGCGCGTGCAATCGAAAGCGCCGCGGTTGCAGCCAATGAATCAAACAGTAGCGCTGGGCGATACCGTTGATACGGCAGTGGGACGCGCCAGGTGGGCGCGCGTGTCGAACACGACCGCGCCCAGCCCGGCACCGTCGGCCCGCACGCGGCGCTTCAGTGCCAGGTCGAACAGCAGCGGGTTGCGCGCGCGCAGGGCTTCGAGCGCGGGCACATCGGCCTCGGCCAGCAAGCCGGCGCGCACGAGCTTGCCCAGCTGGTACAAGGGGCCGACCCCCGGCAGCGGGTAGTCGGAGCCATGCAGCAGCCGCGGGTGCCAGTCGTCGCGGGCGAGCACGCGGCGCCACACGGCAACGCGGCGATTGGCCTGGAACAGCGCCGACACATCACCGAGCAGCCGCCCCCGCCAGGCGGGTTCGTCCATCAGCCGCGCGAGAAGATCGAAGGCGGGGCGCGGCGACTGCGAGGGCGTGTCCAGGTCGGCCGCCTCGCCCAGCGACGCGCAGTGGGCGACGATCACCCGCACCCCGCACTCGAGTGCGGCGCGCACCAGCAGCGGGTTGCCAAAGGCGTCGCGCTCGGCGCCGGGCACCGCCTTCTCCTCGCCGCCGTGCACGATCAGCGGCAGGCCGGTGGCCGCGAGCCGGTCGTAGAACGGCCGCACACGCACGGCCCGCAGGTCGATGTTCATCGCGCTGGGCAACCACTTGATCGCCAGCGCGCCCTCGGCGATCGCCCGATCGAGCTGCGCCAGCGCGTCCTCCCGGTACGGGTGCACCGAGGCCACCCACGCGAATCGCTGCGGGTCGGCAGCCGCCACACGCGCTGCGTAGTCGTTAGACACATGGAAGGTGCTCCAGTCCGGCCGGGCGCGGCCGCTGTCGTCGTGGGCATCGTCGAACGCGTACAGCAGCCAGCGTGCACCGGCCGGGTAGTCGAGCGCCAGCGCCTGCAGCCGGGCCACGTAGCTGCGGTCGACCGAGGCGGCATCGGCCGGCACGCCGGCGGCGCTCATGATCACGCGCCGGCGCAGCGACTCCACCGGGTGCCACCACTGCTGAAGGTGCGGGTGGATGCGGCAGCCGCTGCCGGCGTCACCCGTGCCGAGCAGGTGGGCATGGGCGTCCCACAGCGCGCGCGGGTCCAGGCCCTGCCAGGTGGCTTCGAGCAGATCGGTGGCTTCTGCGGGCAGCGCGGCAGGCGGCCCAGCGGCGGGCTCGCCGGCGGCGGCTTCTTCGGCCTGCCCGGCCAGCCAGCCGCCCAGCGCCGCGGCACAGCACAGGGCCACCATGCGGCGGCGCGGCAGGGATCGATGGTCGTGGGTCATCGGGGCTCGCGGTGGGACTGGAAGGAGCGCCATGCTGCGGCGAGCCGCCATCGAAGGCCAGGGCGGCTTGCGATGGGCGCAACCAATGCAACCAACGGGTGCGCCCGCCGATACCAAAGGCGCGCCGGCGCGGTGCCACACTCGCGGCGGGAGCCCAACCGATGTCCACCACGCAATCGCTGATCACGATCCTGAAGGCCGAACTCAAGGCGGCCGGCCTGACCTACGCGACACTGGCGCGCGAGTTGAACCTGGCCGAATCGAGCGTCAAGCGCATGTTCGCGAAAGGCGAGATGCCGCTGTCGCGCATCGACGAGATCTGCCGCGTGCTGAAGACCGATTTCGCCGAGCTCTCGCGCCAGGTGGCCGACACGCAGGCGCTGCGCCGCGAGCTGACGCTGGAGCAGGAGGCTGCGGTCGTCAGCGATCCCAAGCTGCTGCTGTGCGCGATCTGCGCGATGAGCCAGTGGACCTTCGACCAGATCATCGCCACCTACACGATCAGCGAGCCCGAGTGCATCGCGCGCTTCGTGCAGCTCGACCGGCTGGGCATCCTGGAGCTGCGGCCGATGAACCGCTACCGGCTGCGCCTGGCCAAGACTTTCCGCTGGCACCCGGATGGTCCGGTGATGCAGTATTTCCGCGGCAAGGTGGTGGGAGACTACTTCAGCGGCGGCTTCGACGGCGAAGGCGAGATGCTGATGCTGGTGCACGGCCAGATCGGCCGCAGCCTGGCCAACCTGTTCAACGAACGGCTGCAGCGCGTGGCCGCTGACTTTGCGCAGCAGCACCTGGCCGACCAGAAGCTGCCGCCGGAGCAGAAACGGCAGTACACACTGATCATCGGCATGCGCTCGTGGCTGTTCGGCGCGTTCCGCGCGCTCAAGCGCGATCCGGATTCGCCGGTGCCTTCGATCGCCAGCCGCGCCGGCGGGCGCTGAGCGGCGCGTGCGTCAGGCCGTTGGCGGCTGGCGCCCCAGCACCTCGGCCGTGTGCTCGCCGAGCGCGGGCGCCAGCGTGCGGATCGCGCCGGGCGTCGCCGACAACTTCGGGCAGATGCCCGGCACCTCGAGGGCAAGCCCCTCGGCAGTGGTGATGCGTTCGATCATCCGGCGCGCACGGTAGTGGGGATCGGCGGCGATGTCGGCCACCGTGTAGATGCGGCCGGCCGGCACGCTGACGGCCTGCAGCGTGGCCACCACCTCGTCGGCCGACCGCTGCACGGTCCATGCGGTGATCGCGGCATCGAGCTCGTCGGCCCGCGCCGCGCGCTGGCTGTTGTCGGCCAGGCCCGGGTCCAGGGCCAGGTCGTCGCGGCCGATGGCCTGCATCAGGCGCTTGAAGATCGAGTCGCCGTTGCCGCCGATCACCACCTGGCCGTCGGCGCAGCGGTAGGCATTGCTCGGCGCGATGCCCGGCAGCGCCGAGCCCGCCGGCTGGCGCACCGCGCCGAACGCGCTGTATTCGGGCAGCAGGCTTTCCATGCAGTTGAACACCGCTTCGTACAGCGCGACATCAATCACCTGGCCGCGTCCTTTCGGCGCCAGGGACGAGATGCTTTGCTGCCGCGCCTGCAGCGCCAGCAGCACGCCGATCACGCCATGCAGCGCCGCCAGCGTGTCGCCCAGGCTGACGCCCGCGCGCACCGGCGGCCGGCCGGGCTCGCCCATCAGGTGGCGCAGGCCGCCCATCGCCTCAGCCACCACCGCGAAGCCGGGCAGGTCGCGGTAAGGGCCGCTCTGGCCATAACCGCTGATGCGCAGCATGATCAGCCCCGGGTTGTCGGCCGCCAGCACGTCGTAGCCCAGGCCCCATTTCTCCAGCGTGCCGGGCTTGAAGTTCTCGATCAGCACGTCGGCCTCGGCGGCCAGGCGGCGCACGTCGGCCCGGCCTTCGTCGGTGCGCAAGTCCAGCACCACGCTGCGCTTGTTGCGGCTCTGCACCTGCCACCACACGCTGGTGCCCTGATGCAGCATGCGCCACTTGCGCAGCGGATCGCCATCGCCCGGCGGCTCGATCTTGATCACGTCGGCACCAAAATCGGCCAGCGTCTTGCCGGCAAACGGGCCGGCGATGAGCTGGCCAAGTTCAATCACTTTCAGGCCGGCCAGCGGGCCCGCCGCGGGTTTCGCATCACTCATGCGGCGGCACTTTAGCGCTGCCGCCGGCTAACACAGATCAAGTTGCGCCACGGCAAGTCGGGCCATCGGCGACCCGGCTTACGCTTCGCGCCATGAGCACTCTCTTCGATCCTCTCCTCGTCGGCGATATTCCGGTGGCCAACCGCATCGTGATGGCGCCGTTGACCCGCAACCGTGCGCCAGGCCAGTTGCCCAACACGCTGATGGCCGAGTACTACCGCCAGCGCGCCACGGCGGGCCTGATCATCACCGAGGCCAGCCAGGTCAGCCCTGAAGGTCAGGGGTACCTGGACACGCCCGGCATCCACTCGCCCGAGCAGGTCGCCGCCTGGCGACGCGTGACCGATGCTGTGCATGAAGCCGGCGGCCGCATCGTGATCCAGTTGTGGCATGTGGGCCGCATCTCGCACGTCAGCCTGCAGCCCGGCGGCGCCGCGCCGGTGTCGTCGACGTCGCGCGCAGCAAAGTCCAAGACCTTCACGCTTGACGGTTTCGTGCCGACGTCTGCACCGCGTGCGCTGCGCACCGACGAGATCCCTGGCGTGATCGAGGCCTATCGCCTGGGTGCCCGCAACGCCATCGCCGCCGGCTTCGACGGTGTCGAGTTGCATGGCGCGAACGGCTACCTGATCGAGCAATTCCTGCGCGACAGCATCAACGACCGCGATGACGCGTACGGCGGCTCGATCGAGAACCGCAGCCGCCTGCTGCGCGAAGTGGCGCAGGCGGTGACCGGCGAGATCGGCGGCGGCCGCACCGGGCTGCGCCTGAGCCCGATCACGCCAGTCAACGATGCGGGCCAGGACAGCCATGCGCAGGCCTTGTACGAGCACGCAGTGGCCTCGCTGGCGCCGCTGAAGCTGGCCTACCTGCACGTGATCGAGGGCCAGACCGGCGGCTTGCGCGATCTGCGCGAGCAAGGCGTGCCGCCGTTCGACTATGCCGCGTTGCGGCGCGAGTTCAGCGGCGCCTGGATGGTCAACAACGGCTACAGCCGGACGATGGCGCTGGAGGCGGTGGCGTCGGGCGCGGCCGACCTGGTGGCTTTCGGGAAGGCCTTCATCAGCAACCCGGACCTGGCGCGCCGGCTGCGCGACGATGCGCCGCTGAACCCGCTGGACTCCGGCAAGCTCTACGGCGGCGGCGCCGAAGGCTACACGGACTACCCGGCGCTGGTCGCGGCTTGATCGGAAGCGCCCTTCAGGCCGAAGTCTTGCGGCCCATGCGGGCGCGGAACAACTCGCGGATGTTGACCTCGCGCGGGCCGGGGATGAGCTCGAACGCGTCGCCGGCCTGCACCTGGCCCGGCTGGATCACGGCCAGGTAGCTGCCGCAGTAGCCCGACTGGGTCATCAGCTTGGCCGCCTGGTTGAAACCCATGACGGCATTGAACTTGAAGCAGGGATAGCGCGGCTCGCTCACTGCCAGTTCGCAACCCGGCAGGCGCAAGCGGTCGCCGATCCACAGCTGGTCTTCCAGCAGGCCGCTGATGGTCAGGTTTTCGCCCAGCGCCCCCGGCGCCAGCGCCGCGCCCGGAGCCGCCGCACGGGCCTGGGCGCGGACCGTCTGCCAGAACGGGTAGTGCTCCTGCGGGTAGGCGTAGACCGCCTTGCTCAGGCCGCCATGCACGCTGAGATCGGCCTGCTCGTCCCCTTCCAGCCCCAACGGGCGGACCGCCACCGGCGCAGCCAACGCCTGTTTGCGGATGCCGGTCAACACCGATTGACCATCGATCAACATCGGCGTGGCCAACGCAACGTTGACGCTGACGACACGCAGCACGGCACTCATGGTGGGACGGGCGCTCCGGCCCTGCGGTGAAACAGGCCTCGATGCTAAGCGAGGGCATCGACCGCCGAATGTGTGCATCAAGTCATGCGAAATGCGCATGACCCCCCGTCCCCCGGTGGTTACGACCCCATTACACTGAATCGACAATGCGCTACCCGCTGGCAAGGAGACCCCGCCCACCGGCTGCGCCGTAACCCGCCGAAACCGCACGACGGTTGTTCCGGCTCGCGCCGCACCCCGGCCCACCCCCTCGTTCACGCCTGTCCGATACATCCACGTGGCGGTATTGGTCCAGCCCCTCCTCTTGCGCCGCCGCATCACGCGCGAACCGCGAGGCTGAACCAATCCCGTTTCTTGGCATCCGTTGATGATTGGAGTTGCGATGAACCAGCCCGTGATGGAAGGCCTGCGCTTGAATGTGCCGGCCTATGTGAAACACGCCCGCCTGGTGGCCTGGGTGGCCGAAATGGCCGCGCTGACCGAGGCCAGTGACATCTACTGGTGTGATGGCACCGAAGCCGAGTACGACCGGCTGTGCCAGCGCCTGGTGGATGCCGGCTCGATGAAGAAGCTGAATCCCGCGCTGCGGCCCAACAGCTATCTGGCACTCAGCGACCCGAGCGACGTTGCCCGCGTCGAAGACCGCACCTTCATCTGCAGCGACAAGCGCGAGGACGCCGGCCCGACCAACAACTGGATGGCGCCCGCCGAGATGCGTGCGCTGCTGCAGACCGGCGAGAAGGCCCTGTTCCGCGGCTGCATGCGGGGCCGCACGAT
This sequence comes from uncultured Bordetella sp., assembly GCA_964641795.1. GTDB lineage: Bacteria > Pseudomonadota > Gammaproteobacteria > Burkholderiales > Burkholderiaceae_C > Pseudaquabacterium. Next base: position 8,988 of record CAZXLI010000276.1, read on the forward strand.
GTACGTGGTGCCGTTCTCGATGGGCCCGCTGGGCTCGCACATCTCGCACCTGGGCGTCGAGCTGAGCGACAGCCCCTACGTGGCGGTGAACATGCGCATCATGACCCGCATGGGCCGCGCGGTGTTCGACCTGCTCGGTGAAGACGGTCACTTCGTGCCTTGCGTGCACAGCGTCGGCGCGCCACTGCTGCCCGGCCAGAAGGACGTTG
>CAZXLI010000277.1:0-9111 GCA_964641795.1 uncultured Bordetella sp.
TACCGCCGCGGCAACTTCAACGGCAGCTGGGATCAGCTGATCTGCGATGCGCTGATGGACGTGCAAGGCGCCGAGATTGCCTTCTCGCCGGGCTTCCGCTGGGGCACCACGCTGCTGCCGGGCGACACCATCACACGCGAGCTGATGATGGACCAGCTGGCCATCACCTACCCCTACGCCACGCTGACCGAGATGAGCGGCGAGACCATCAAGACCATCCTCGAAGACGTGGCCGACAACCTGTTCAACCCCGACCCCTACTACCAGCAGGGTGGCGACATGGTGCGCGTCGGCGGCCTGACCTACACGATGCGGCCGGCGCAGCCGATGGGCCAACGCATCGACGACCTGCGCCTGGCCGGGCGCCCGATCGAAGCCGACAAGCGCTACAAGGTGGCCGGCTGGGCACCGGTCGCCGAAGAGGCCCGCCAGCAGGCAGGCGCCAAGCCGGTGTGGGAGCCTGTCGAGGCGTGGCTGCGGGCCCAGGGCGGGCGCGTCAAGCCGCGCCGCGTCTACACGCCGCGGCTGGTGGCGGTGGACGGCAATCCCGGCATCGCCTGAGATCACCCCCAAGGAGCTCGTCATGCTGCGCCTGCACCGCCTGTTCGCCCTTGCCCTGATGCTGCTGCTGGCCGGCGCTGCCACGGCGCAGGACAAGGTCGTCTACCACTTCGACAACACGGTCGCGCAAGGCCTGAAGGGCCTGCGCAACGTGCGCAACCATCTGGACACCGACCCCACCGCGAAGATCATCGTCGTGACCCACGCCGAGGGCGTGGACATGCTGATGGAAGGCGCCAAGGCGGCCAACGGCACCGAGTACGCGCCGCTGGTGTCGGCGCTGAAGTCGCGCGGTGTCGGCTTCGAGGTCTGCGAGATCACGCTGAAGAATCGCAACCTGAAGAAGGACCAGTTCATCCAGGAGGCCGACTTCACGCCCTCCGGCGTGGTGCGCATCGCCAAGCTGCAGGGCCAGGGCTACGCCTACATCAAACCCTAGCGCGCAAAGAACGCAGCCATCGGGCAGGCCATGTGGCTGGAGGCATGCTTCGACCGGCTCGGCGAGAGTGCCACGCTGGCGGCCGGCGGCCTGTTGATCGGCATGGCCTTCGGCTTCTGCGCGCAACGCTCGCGCTTCTGCCTGCGCTCGGCGGTGATCGAGTTCGCCCGGCGCCAGGGCGGCGGCAAGCTCACCGTCTGGCTGTTCGCATTCGCCACTGCGGTGGGCGCCACCCAGTGCCTGGCCTGGGCCGGGCTGTTCGATGCCAGCGGCGCGCGCCAGATCAGCGCGCGCGGCAGCCTCTCGGGTGCAGCGGTCGGCGGTGCGCTGTTCGGCATCGGCATGATCCTGGCGCGCGGCTGCGCCAGCCGGCTGCTGGTGCTGGCGGCGCAGGGCAACCTGCGCTCGCTGCTGTCCGGGCTGGTGTTCGCCGTGGCCGCCCAGGCCTCCTGGACCGGCGCACTGGCACCGCTGCGCGAGGCCATCTCGGGCTGGTGGACCATCGAGGGCGGTGCCCCGCGCGACCTGATCGCCCGCAGCGGCATCGGCCATGGCGGCGCGCTGGTCTTCGCGCTGGTGTGGCTGCTCGCCGCGCTGACCTGGGCGCGGCGCCAGCGTGTGGCGCCCTGGGGCTGGGGCGGTGCCATCGGCGTCGGGCTGTGCGTGGCGGCGGCCTGGTGGTTCACCTTTGCGGTCGCGCGGCTGGGCTTCGATCCGCACCCGGTGCAGGCGCTCAGCTTCACCGGCCCGTCGGCCGAGGTGCTCAATCGCGTGCTGTTTGCCAACGGCCAGCCGCTCAGTTTCGATGCCGGGCTGGTGCCCGGCGTGTTCGCCGGCTCGTTCATCGCGGCCAGCCTGTTCGGTGAACGCAAGCTGGAAGGCTTTGAAGGCGGCGCCAGCATGCGGCGCTACCTGATCGGCGCGGTGTGCATGGGCTTCGGCGGCATGCTGGCCGGTGGCTGCGCGGTGGGCGCGGGGCTGTCTGGCGCCGCCGTCTTCACCGCCACGGCCTGGGTCAGCCTCAGTGCCATGTGGGCGGCCGCCGCCCTCACCGACCGGCTGATGGACCGGCCCGACGCCGCTCAGCCCAGCGTGTCGTGCCAGATGTTGTCGGCCCAGGACCGCGCATGACGCGCCTCCACCGCACTGGCTGCCGCCGACAGGCCCCCCGCGCCGGGCACCGGGTTGAAGGTCTGGTGGCTTGGGTCGTACTGGTGCACCGAGGCCACGTGCACGGCCTCCTCGGGCGTGACGAAGCTGTAGCAGGTGCTCATCAGCACCGGCGCGGTGTTCACCGGCTCGCCCTTCAGCAGCTGGATCACCGCTGCGGCCACCAGCTTGCCCTGCTGGTTGGCCATGTGGCCGGACTTGGGCATCTGCGGCGCGGGAAAGACCGCATCGCCCAGCGCATGGATGCCCGGTGCGGTGCTGCATTCCATCGTCAGCCAGTTCACGCCGATCCAGCGGCCATTCACACTCAGCAGCCCGGCCTGCCGAGCCAGATCGGCCGCACGCTGCGGCGGCACCACGTTCAGCACGTCGGCCTCGACGTCCTCGAACTCGAACTTCGCCACGCGACCGGCCACCTCCTTCAGCTCGGCGTTGGGCCGGTACTCGATCAGCCCCGCGTAGTGCTGCGCAAAGGCCCGCTCGAACAAGGCGCGCTTCGACTGGATCTCGGGGTTCGCATCCATCACCAGCAGCTTGCTGCGCGGCTTGGCCGACTTCAGGTAGCTGGCCACCAGGCAGGCCCGTTCGTAGGGGCCCGGCGGGCAGCGGTACGGCACCTTCGGGATGCTGAGCACGAACACACCGCCATCGGGCATGGCCTCGATGCGCTGGCGCAGCGCCAGGGTCTGCGGGCCGGCCTTCCAGGCGTGCAGCACCTGGCCCTGGTCCAGCGCCGTGGCCAGGCCACCGATCTCGTCGGGCATGAAGTCGATGCCGGGCGCCAGGATCAGGCGGTCGTAGCCCAGCGTGCGGCCGTCGGCCAGCCGGACGCTGCGCGCGGTGGGGTCGATGGCCACGGCCTCGCCCTGCACCCGGCGGACGCCCAGGCGCTGCAGCGCGTCGTAGTCGTGCGAAATGTCGGCCATCGCCCGCTGGCCGCCCAGGACCAGGTTGGACATCGGACAGGACACGAAGCGCGCCTGCCGCTCGACCATCGTCACCTCGATCTGCGGCGCCCACAGCCGCAGGTAGCGCGCCGCGGTGCTGCCGCCGAAGCCGCCGCCGACCACCACCACGCGGCCGCCCACCGGGCCGGGGGCTGGGCCGGCGCAGGCCGCCAATCCGAGACCGGCAAGGCCGGCGCCGGCCGCCAGCCAGCGGCGTCGCGTCCGGTTCAATGGGTGTTCGCTGCGGGCCATGCGATGTCCTTCAACGCCGCGGGTCCTGGCGCTCGAAGTAAGCGGCCATCAGACGGATCTGCTGTTCGGTATAGCCCTTGGCAATCTGCTGCATGATGGTCGAAGGCATGGCACCGCTGCGGAAATCCGTCAGGCTTGCGACGAGCTTCTCCGCCGGCATACCGGCCAGCACTTTCATCTCGCCGCGCGCGCGGCCATCCGTGCCGTGGCAGTTGGCGCAGGTGGCCGCGAGACTGCGCGCCAGCAGCGCGTCCTGCGCCCGCACCGGCAGCGCCGCAACCATGCAGCCGGCCAGCACGCCGGCCACGAACACCCCACCATGCACAAGCTGATTCAAACGCATCCCCGTGCCGCCACGCCGGCGCGAACGCGATGGTATTCGCCCGGCGGGCCGACGCGCCGCGCCGCGGTGCTGGCCGCACTGGCGGTGGGGCTGGCCGGCGCAATCCAGGCCCAGCCGGCGCTGCAAGCGCTGCCCACCCAGCAGGTGGCCGAGCAGATCTGGTTCGTGCAGGGCGAGGCCGCACTCGGCTCGCCGGCCAACCGCAACTTCATCTCCAATGCAGCGTTCATCGTCACCGCGCAGGGCGTGGTGGTGATCGACGGGCTCGGTTCGCCGGCGCTCGCCCGGGCGCTGCTGGCCACGATCCGGCAGCACACCGACCGGCCGATCCGTTATGTGGTCGTCACCCACTACCATGCCGATCACATCTACGGTCTGCAGGTGCTGAAGGAAGCAGGTGCCACGATCCTGGCGCGCGCCGAGGGGCGCGAATACCTGAACAGCGAAGCCGCGCGGCAACGCCTGATCGCCAGCCGCGAGGCCGTGGCGCCGTGGATCGACGAGCAGACCCGCCTGGTGCCGGCCGACCGCTGGCTGACCGAAGACATCACGTTGCCGATGGGCGACGAGACGCTGCAGGTCCGCCACGTCGGCCCTGCGCACACGGCCGAGGACCTGGTGGTGTTTGCCGAGCGGGCCGGCGTGCTGTTGGCCGGCGACCTGGTGTTCCGCGGCCGCATCCCCTATGTCGGCCAGGCGGACAGCCGCGCCTGGATCACCGCGCTCGACCAGTTGATCGCGCTGCGACCGCGGCGCCTGCTGCCCGGCCACGGCCCGCTGTCCGACGAACCGCTGGCCGACCTGCGCCTCACGCGCGACTACCTGCAGTACCTGCGCGAGCGCATGGGCCGTGCCGCGGCCGAGATGGAGCCGTTCGACGAAGCCTATGCACGCACCGACTGGTCGGCCTTCGAGCACCTGCCGCTGTTCCGCGCGGCCAATCGCATCAACGCCTACAACACCTACCTGCTGATGGAGCAGCAGGGGCGCTGATCCTCGGGTGGCAGGCTTCGCCGTGCCAGCGCCTGCTGCTACAGTGATGTCGATCGATCGGCATCGTGATGAAGAAAGCAAGAAGTGGCCACCAAGGGTGAAGAAGATCTGGTCTTCGAATCGGCGGCCGAACTGTTCGGCCTGCTGGCCACGCCGGTGCGCTTGAAGATCATCAGCGCCGTCTGCCAGGGCGAGCGCAACGTGTCGGAGCTGCTCGAACAGATCGACACCACGCAACCCAACATGTCCCAGCACCTGGCCACGCTCTACCGCGCGGGCGTTCTGGGCCGGCGCCGCGAGGGCACGCAGATCTACTACCGGCTGCAGAGCGAGCGCGTGGCCACCCTGTGCCGGGCCGTGTGCACGCAGGTGGCCATGGAACTCGACGGCGACAACCCGGTTCCCGCCACCGAGCGCCTGACCCGCGCCATGCCGCGCTGAGGATGCCCACCATCGCGGCACGAACCAGGAGCACGCGATGAAGGACCTGCGCGATCGACTGTCCGCAGCCAATGTGCACACGCTGCTGGCCCAGTTCACCGACCTGCACGGCGTGGCCAGGGGCAAGTTCGTGCCGATGACGCACCTGGATGCGCTGCTCACCGATGGCGCCGCCTTCAACGGTGCCTCGATCGCCGGCACCGGCCTGCCGCGCACCGGGCCACGGGCCGAATACTGGGCCCGCGGCTATGCCAGCACGGCCACGCCACTGCCGTGGCTGCCGGGCCATGCCCGCATCGTGTGCGACGGCTGGGTGAGCGACGCGCCCTTCGAAGCCTGCCCGCGGCAGGTGCTGCGCCGTGCCACCGCGCGCCTGGCAGAACGCGGCTGGCAGCTGCGCCTGGCGATCAGCCCGGAGTTTTTCCTGCTCAGGCGCGAGGGTGATCGCTGGCGGCCGGCTGACGATGGCGACCGCCTGCCACAGCCCAGCTACGACCTGAAGTCGCTGCCCCGCCAGGCCGACTTCCTGCAGGCCTTGCAGCAGGCCTTGGAGCAATGCCGACTCGATGTGCTGCAACTGGACCACCAGCACGGGCACAGCCAGTACCAGCTGGACATCGGCGCCGATGAAGCCCTGGCCGCGGCCGACCACCTGATGCTGTTCAAGCTGGCCGCCCAGGCACTGGCCGAAGCGCGCGGCATGGTCTTCTCGATGATGCCCAAGCCCTTCGCCGATCAGCCTGGCAGCGGCATGCCGATGCAGCTGTCGCTGTGGAAAGGCCAGGGCGACAACGCCACGCGCCTGTTCGTGCCCCACGCGCCCGACGGCAGCGCGCTGCACAGCGGCCTCTCGCCGCTGGGGCAGCAGTTCGCCGCGGGCTTGCTGGCGCATGCGCCGGCGCTGTGCGCGCTGGCCGCGCCCACGGTCAACAGCTACAAGCGCCTGCATGCCGGCGGCAGCAGCCCGTCCGAGGGCGCGGCGCCGGCCTATGTGGCGCACGGAGCCGACAACCGCAGCGCGATGCTGCGCACTTTCGGCGCCAGCTTCGAATGCCGGCTGGCGGATGCGTCCTGCAACCCCTACCTGGTGATCGCCGGGCTGATCGCCGCCGGGCTGGACGGCATCGACCGCCGGCTGCCGTTGCCCGCTGGCACCGACGACGACCTGCTCGCGCTGACGCCGGCGGAAGTGCGCGAACGCGGCCTCCAGCCCCTGCCGCAGGACCTGAGCGAAGCGCTGGACGCCTTGGCCGCCGATGCGGTGATGGTCGACGCCCTGGGTCCGCACCTGAGCGAGCAGTTCCAGTTGCTCAAGCGTCGCGAGTGGTCCGAGTACCAGCGCCATGTCAGCCATTGGGAGCTGCAGCGCTATGCCACGGCGTTCTGAGCCCTGAGACCGCGCAACCACCCTCCTCCGCTGCTGGCCTACGCCTGCCTGGCCGCCAGCATGGCGCTGGTGGGCAGCTATGTCGGCCTGTCGCGCCTGCTGGTGGCCAGCTTGCCGGTGTTCCTGCTCGCCTGGCTGCGCTTCGGCATCGCCGCACTGGCCATGCTGCACTGGGTGCGCCGGGCGCCGGGCGAGTCGCCGCTGTCGCGGCACGATCGCTGGCTGCTGTTCTGGGAAAGCTTCCTCGGCAACTTCCTGTTCTCGATCTGCATGCTGTTCGGCGTGCTGCTGACCTCGGCGGTATCGGCCGGCGTCGTGATGGCAGCGATACCGGCCACCGTGGCACTGATGTCCTGGCTGTTCCTCGGTGAACGGCTGACACGGCGCGTGGGCGCCGGCATCGCGTGCGCCGTGGCGGGCATCGCGCTGCTGGCGCTGCTGCGGCCCGGCGCAGGTCATGGCGCTGCGGCGGCAACCACGGGCCCTGCGCTGCCGGCCTGGCTGGGTCCGTTGCTGCTGGTCGGTGCCGTGCTTTGCGAGGCCAGCTACGTCGTGATCGGCAAGCGGCTGACCGGCAGCGTCTCGCCGCAGCGCATCAGTGCGCTGATCAACCTGTGGGGGCTGTTGCTGGTGACCCCGCTAGGCCTGTGGCAGGCGCTGTCGTTCGACTTCGGTGCCGTGCCGCTGCGGCTGTGGGGCCTGCTGGTGTTCTACGCACTCGCGGCCAGCGTGGTCACGGTGTGGCTGTGGATGAAGGGGCTGGCCAGCGTGCCGGCCCAGCGCGCGGGTGTGTTCTCGGTGATGCTGCCGGTGAGCGCGGCGACGGTGGGCGTGCTGTTCCTCGGCGAACCGTTCGGCGCAGGCCACTTGATCGCCCTCGCCCTGGCGCTGGCCGGCCTGCTGCTGGCCGCCTGGCCTGGCACGCCTGCGGTCAGGCCAGCACGCGAGACGCGATGAACTTCAGTCGCTCGACGGCCTGAGGATCGCGCGCCGCCGGCGCGGTGATGAGCGCATGGTCCAGCGCGCGGCGGCAGCTGCAGGTCGCGGCCTGCGCATCGGCCCCGATCGCCCCGACACTGCCCGCCACCAGCGCCCGCGCCTGATCGGCGTTCGACAGCAGCACGCGCAGCACGGCGTCGACCGTCACGTGCTCGTGCTGCGGATGCCAGCAGTCGAAGTCGGTGACCATGGCCACCGAGGCGTAGCAGAGCTCAGCCTCGCGCGCGAGCTTGGCCTCGGGCATGTTGGTCATGCCGATGACGTCGCAGTTCCACGAGCGGTACAGCCGGCTTTCGGCCAGCGTCGAGAACTGCGGCCCTTCCATCACCAGGTAGGTGCCCCCGCGCGTCGCCGGCACGCCCTGTGCCAGCAGCGCCTGGTGCAGGTGCCCGCCCAGCCGCGCGCACACCGGATGCGCCATCGACACATGCGCCACCAGGCCCTGGCCGAAGAACGACTTCTCGCGCATGAACGTGCGGTCGATGAACTGGTCGACGACGACGAAGTGGCCCGGCGGCAGATCGGCCCGCAGCCCGCCGACCGCGCTGAGCGAGAGCACGTCGGTCACGCCGAGGTGCTTGAGCGCCGCGATGTTCGCGCGGTAGTTGACCTCGCTCGGCGAAAGCCGATGGCCGCGTCCATGGCGCGGCAGGAAGGCCAGCTCGGCCTCGCCGTGGGCCGTGCGCAACCGGCCCAGCAGGATCTCGTCCGATGGGGTTCCCCAGGGCGTCTGGACCGCGACCCAGCGCGTGTCCGCCAGGCCCGGCAGGTCGTAGAGGCCCGAGCCGCCGATGATGCCGATCATGCGCTGAGCTCCGTCACGAGTTCGTGGGCGCCGCTGCCGCGCCGTGCCTGCGTGGCCAGGCGGGCCACGTCGCGCGCATCGTGTCCTTTCAGGCGATGGTCGCTCCACACCTGGCGCCAGCGTCGCGCACCGGGCCGGCCGTGCCAGAGGCCCAGCATGTGGCGCGCGACATGGGCCCAGGGCACGTCGTGCCGGGCCCGCTGCTGCGCCATGTAGTCGAGCATGCGGGCCTCGACCGCTTCGCGCCAGTCGTCGCCAGGGTCGTCGCCGGCGGCTCCCGCATCGCCCACGTCCGGCTGCAGGAAGCACCGGTCCCAGGCGGCCATCAGGCTCGGGCGGTGATAGGCCTCGCGCCCGACCATCACGCCGTCGACATGGGCCAGCTGCTTCGCCACCTCGGCGTTGTCGGCAATGCCACCGTTGATGACGATCGTGAACTGCGCGAACTCGCGCTTCAGGCGGTGCACGATCTCGTAGCGCAGCGGCGGGATCTCGCGGTTCTCCTTCGGGCTCAGGCCCTGCAGCCAGGCATTGCGTGCATGCACGACGAACACCGTGCAGCCGCCTTCGGCCACCGTGCCGATGAAGTCGCGCACGAACTCGTAGCTTGCGGTCTTGTCGACGCCGATGCGGTGCTTCACCGTCACCGGCAGGTCGGTGGCCGCGCGCATGGCGGCCACGCTGTCGCGCACCAGCGTGGCCTCGCGCATCAGGCAGGCGCCGAAGGCGCCGCGCTGCACGCGCTCGCTCGGGCAGCCGCAGTTCAGGTTGACC
>CAZXLI010000278.1:0-9109 GCA_964641795.1 uncultured Bordetella sp.
CGCGTACCCGGGCCATGCGCTCGCCCTGGGTGCCGAGCTTGTTGTGATAGACCACCTTGTCGAGGCCGGCCACGCGGGCCTCGAGCGTCTTCTTGCGGTCCTGGTCGAAGAAGAACTTCGCATCGGCCAGGCGCGGGCGCACCACGCGCTCGTTGCCGCCGGTCACCGCCGACGCATCGGCCGGGCGGATGTTGCTGACGACGAGGAACTGGTTCGTCAGCCGGCCTGCGGCATCGAGCAGCGGGAAGTACTTCTGGTTGGCCTTCATCGTCAGGATCAGGCACTCCTGCGGCACGGCCAGGAACTCGGGCTCGAAGCGGCACAGCAGCACGTTGGGGCGCTCGACCAGCGCAGTGACCTCGTCGAGCAGGGCCTCGTCTTCAATCGGCTTCAAGCCGGCGCCGGCCTGCGCGGCCACCGCCTGCAGCTGGCGCACGATCTCGGCCCGGCGCGCGTCGAAGGCCGGGATCACCGCGCCTTCACTCGTCAACTGCTCGGCATAGCTGTCGGCATTGCGCAGGCTCACCGGCGTGACGCTGGCCTCGAAGCGATGACCCTGCGTCGTGCGGCCGGATTCGAGGCCGAGCACCGACACCGGCACGATCGCGTCGCCATGCAGCGCCACCAGGCCGTGTGCCGGGCGCACGAAGTTCACGCTGGTCCAGCCATCGGCCAGTTGGTAGCTCATCACCTTCGGGATCGGCAGCTTGGCCAGGGTCTCGTCGAGCGCCTTCTTCAGGCCCTCGGCCAAAGTCGCGCCGGGCACGGTGCTGTCGAGGAACAGCGCCTCGGCCTTGCCGTCGGGCGCGCGCTTGAGCTGCGGCACGACGGATGCATCGGCACCCAGCGCGGCCAGCTTCTTCAGCAGCGCGGGCGTCGGCGCGCCGGCCGCATCCAGCGCCACCGCCACCGGCATCAGCTTCTGCTGCACGGCCTTGTCGGCCGCCTTCGCGGCCACGGCCGTCAGGTGCAGCGCCAGCCGGCGCGGCGAGGCATAGCCGGTGGCGCGGCTGTCCTCGCCGGCCAGGCCCTGCGCCTTCAGCGACGCAGCGAGCGTGTTGGCGAACGCGTCGCCGATCTTCTTCAGGGCCTTCGGCGGGAGCTCCTCGACGAAAAGCTCGACCAGCAGGTTGTTCTTGTCCGTGCTCATGATCAGGCCGCCTTCTTGCTGTTCTTCTCGGCCAGGTCGGCCAGCACCTCGGCCGACCAGGCCTTCGGTGCCATCGGGAAGCCCAGCCGCGCGCGGCTGTCGACATAGCTCTGGGCCACCGCCCGCGCCAGGTTGCGGATGCGGCCGATGTAGGCCGCGCGCTCGGTGACGCTGATCGCACCGCGTGCGTCGAGCAGGTTGAAGGTGTGGCCGGCTTTCAGCAGCTGCTCGTAGGCCGGCAGCGCGAGCTGCTGCGCCATCAGGTGCTGGCTCTGCTTCTCGTGCGCGCCGAAGGCCTGCAGCAGGAAGTCGACATCGCTGTGTTCGAAGTTGTAGGCGCTCTGCTCGACCTCGTTCTGGTGGTAGACGTCGCCGTAGCTCAGGTCTTCCGTCCACTTCAGCTGATAGACGCTTTCGACGCCCTGCAGGTACATCGCCAGCCGCTCGAGGCCGTAGGTGATCTCGCCGGTGATCGGCTTGCAGTCGATGCCGCCGACCTGCTGGAAGTAGGTGAACTGGGTCACCTCCATGCCGTTGAGCCAGACCTCCCAGCCCAGGCCCCAGCAGCCGAGCGTGGGGTTCTCCCAATCGTCCTCGACGAAGCGGATGTCGTTCTTCTTCAGGTCGAAGCCCACGGCTTCGAGCGAGCCGAGGTACAGCTCGAGGATGTTGGCCGGCGCGGGCTTGAGCACCACCTGGTACTGGTAGTAGTGCTGCAGGCGATTGGGGTTGTCGCCGTAGCGGCCGTCCTTCGGGCGGCGGCTGGGCTGCACGTAGGCCGCCTTCCAGGGCTCGGGGCCGAGCGCGCGCAGGAAGGTCGCGGTGTGGCTGGTGCCGGCGCCCACCTCCATGTCATAGGGCTGCAGCAGGGCACAGCCCTGCTCGGCCCAGTACGACTGCAGGCGGAGAATGAGTTGCTGGAAGGTGAGCATCGGCGCCGGGATCGCGTCAAAAGGTAAACCTGCAAGTTTACCGGGCGGCCCGGCCGGGCTTCAGCGCTGCGGCCTCGTGGCGCGCCACGCCAGGCCGCCGAGCGCTGCCCAGCACAGCAGCAGCAATGGCCACAGGCCGATCGTGCCGACCCAGGCCGCATACGGCGTGCGGCCGCTTCGGCCCTGGACCTCGGCGACCAGCACGCCGCGCTGGAACGGCGCCAGGCGCGCCAGCACATGGGCCCGGTGGTCGATCACCACGGTGGCGCCGGTGTTGGTGGCGCGCAGCATCGGCCGTTGCAGCTCCAGCGTGCGCATGCGCGAGATCTGCAGGTGCTGGTCGACTGCAATCGTGTCGCCGAACCAGCCGATGTTGCTGACATTGGCCAGCAGGGTCGGCGCAGTGGCGGCATCGGCGAAGCGCAACGCCAGCTCCTCGCCGAACAGGTCCTCGTAGCAGATGTTCGGCGCGATGCGCTCGCCGCGCAGCGGGTACGACGGCGCGTTCAGCGGCCCGCGGGCGAAGTCGCCGAGCGGGATGTTCATCATCTCGGTGAACCAGCGGAAGCCGGTCGGGATGAACTCGCCGAAAGGCACCAGGTGCACCTTGTCGTAGCGGTAGCCCGGGCGACCGCTGGCGTCGAGCGCGACCACCGAGTTGGTGTAGCCGGCCTCGAAGCTGCCCAGCGGCACGCCCAGCAGCGCGGCGGGCGCGCCGGCGGCCGCGAAATGCTGCTGCAGCTGCGGCCAGTAGCCGGGGTCGAACTGCGCCAACTGCTCGGGCAGCAGCGGCACCGCGGTCTCGGGCGCGATCACCAGGTCGCCGCCGGCCGCGCGCAGGGCTTCGGACACCCAGCCCAGGGTGTCGGGCAGGCGCTCGACGATGAACTTCTCGTCCTGCGCGACGTTGGGCTGCAGCAGCGTGACCTTCAAGCGGCCGCCGGGCTGCGTGAAGGCGCCCGGGCCGACCAGCCCGGGCAACGCCAGCAGCAGCGCCCCGGCAAGCAGCCCGCCGGCCTTGAGCCGCCCCTGCGGTGCCGGCAGCGCGAAGGCCGAACCGAGCAGCGCAGCCCAGCCCGCACCCAATGCGCCGATGCCGTAGACGCCCAGCCAGGGCGCCCAGCCGGCCAGCGGCCCGTCGATCTGGGCATAGCCGCTGGCCACCCAGGGGAAGCCGGTGAACAGCACGCCCCGCGCGAGCTCGGCGGCAAGCCAGGCCAGCGCGAACAAGACCCCGTCGGCAAGCCAGCGCCCGCGCCGCGCGCGCGACGCGGCGGCCAAGGCCAGCGCCAGGTAGGCGGACAGCGTCAGCGCCAGCAGCAGCACCGCACCGGCTGCCAGGGGCGCCGGCAGGCCGCCGTAGCGGTACATGCTGATGAACAGCCACCAGACGCCGCTGGCCACCCAGCTGGTGCCGAACGCCGCACCCAGCAGCGCGGCGCGCCGGGGCGCCACCGTCTGCACGCGCCAGGCCAGCGCGGCCACGCACAGCAGCTGCAGCACCCAGGCAGCGGTGACCACAAAGCTCACCGTCTGCAGCGCACCGAGTGCGGCCGCGAGCAGCGCATCGGCCCAGGCCCTGCGGTCCAGCCACGCTGGCAGCCTGCCGGCGGCGGGCGCGGGCGGATCGAACCCGGTGCTCAAGCCGCCGCGGCCGCGTCGGGCACGATGCGCGTCACCTTGAACCAGCGCACCGCGCCGCCGCGCGTCAGCATCACCTGGAACTGGAGTTCGTCCAGCGGCACCGCCTCGCCGCGCCGTGGCACCCGGCCCAGCTCGTGCGCGACCAGGCCGCCGATGGTGTCGAACTCGTCGTCCGGCAGCGTCACCGCGAAGGCCTGGTTCACCGCGGTGATCAGGGTGTCGCCGGCCACCCGGTGCGTGCCGTCGGCCAGCGTGTAGATGCCGCTTTCCGCGTCGTCGTCGTCGAACTCGTCCTCGATCTCGCCGACGATTTCTTCCAGCACGTCCTCGATCGTGATCAGTCCGGCGATGTTGCCGAACTCGTCGACAACGATCGCCAGGTGATTGCGGTTCGAGCGGAAGTCGCGCAGCAACTCGTTCAGGTTCTTCGACTCGGGCACGAACACCGCCGGCCGCAGCAAGGTGCGCAAGTTCAGCTCGGGCGCGCGCTGCAGCTTCAGCAGATCCTTCGCCATCAGGATACCGATGACGTTGTCGCGCTGGCCGGCATAGACCGGGAAGCGCGAATGGCTGGTCTCGATCACCGCGTTGAGCAGTTCATCGTAGGGCGCATCGATGTCGAGGAAGTCCATCCGCGGCGCAGCCACCATCACGTCGCCGGCGGTCAGGTCGGCCATTCGGATCACGCCCTCGAGCATGATGCGTGATTCGGGCGCGATCAGCTCGCGGTGCTCGGCATTGGCCAGGGTTTCGATCAGCTCGTCCTTCGAATCGGGACCGGGCGAGATGAATTCGATCAGCCGCTCGAAGAAGCTTCGCTTGTCGCCGGGCGCGCGTGCGGCGCCCGCATGGCGCGGCCGACTGGGGGGCGGTTCGGACACGATGGGTGTCGGCAGTGGAAGAGGGCCGAGAATACCCGAAGCTTGATCATCGGCGGGCCGCCCCCACGTAGGCCGGCTGACAATCGACGGCCCCGCGCAGCAGCCTTGCGCCGCGCAGGTGCTTTGCCGGCTGGTCTATCCTCCCGCCCCTTCACCGAGCTTGCTCGTCCCCGATTCATCGCCCAGCGGAGCCTCCCATGTCCAACGGCCTCATTCCCGCCACCATCCTCACCGGCTTTCTCGGCTCAGGCAAGACCACGCTGCTCAAGCGCGTGCTGACCGAGGCACACGGCCAGAAGATCGCCGTGATCGAGAACGAATTCGGCGAGGAGAACATCGACAACGACATCCTGGTGGCCGACACCAACGAGCAAATCATCCAGATGAGCAACGGCTGCGTCTGCTGCACGATCCGCGAGGACCTGCGCTCGACGCTGGCCGACCTGGCCGAGAAGCGCCGCAAGGGCGAACTCGACTTCGACCGCGTGGTGATCGAGACCACCGGCCTGGCCGACCCCGGCCCGGTGGCACAGACCTTCTTCATGGATGATGAAATCGCCGAGAGCTACCTGCTCGATTCGGTGCTGACGCTGGTGGATGCCAAGCATGCCGACCAGCAGCTCGATACGCGGCAGGAAGCGCGCCGCCAGATCGGCTTTGCCGACCAGATCTTCATCAGCAAGACCGATCTGGTCGACGGCGGCTCGGTCGACGCGCTGGCGCATCGCATCAAGCACATGAACCCGCGCGCGCCGCAGCAGCGGGTGCATTTTGGCGAGGTGCCCCTGTCGCAGGTGTTCGACCTGCGTGGCTTCAACCTCAATGCCAAGCTCGAGATCGATCCGGAGTTCCTGAGCGAGGACGGTCACGGCCACGACCACCATGGTCACGATCATGACCACGACCACGATCATGATCACGAGCATGGCGAGCACTGCGACCACCCACACCACCATGCGCACGATGACGACGTCAAGTCCTTCGCCTTCAAGGCCGACCGCGCCTTCAACCCGGCCAAGCTGGAAGACTTCCTCGGGTCGATCGTGCAGGTCTACGGCCCCAAGATGCTGCGCTACAAGGGCGTCCTGCACATGAAGGGCAGCGACCGCAAGGTCATCTTCCAGGGCGTGCACCAGCTGATGGGCAGCGACCTGGGCCCGAAGTGGTTGCCCGGCGAGAAGAAGCAGAGCAAGCTGGTGTTCATCGGCATCGATCTGCCGCGCGACATCCTGTTGCAGGGCCTCGAAGGCTGCCTGGTCTGATCGCTGTCCGTTTCGTCGGACCAGTTCCCGGACCCGTGGCTACAATCCGCGCGCCCAAAAAGCTGGAGCCCGCGACGCTGCAAATCCCCAGGGGTGGGCAGTTAACAGGTATAAAGCCACTGCGAGGAGTCCCGAAGTGAGCAAGACCTCGGTCAAAAGCCCTGCCGCCGACAAACCCGCCGCCAGCCGCAAGGTGGTGACGGCGGAAGCGCCAGCCCCTGCAGCCGCGAAGACCAGCAAGCCTGTTCCCGCCGCCAAGACACCGGCCGCCAAGAGCGTGCCGGCAGCCAAGTCCGCCGCCAGCAAACCGGCAGACATGGCATTGGCAGCCAGCGGCCCGGCAGCCACCCCCAGTACCGCCAGCAACCGATTCGCCGAGCGTTTTTCTCCTCCCAAGCCTCCCGCCCGTGGATTCCCCGAACCAATGGAAACTGTGAAGCCCGCCGTCAAGGCGGACCCCAAGCTGGCCAACGCCTGGAAGACCAAGGCCGGCCGCGACCTGAGCGAGCCCGAGCTGCTGGCCATGCCCGAGGCCGAGTACATGAATGAAAAGCAGCTCGATTTCTTCCGTGCCCGGCTCCAGGCGCTGAAGGATGACCTGCTGTCCAACGCCGGCGAGACGACCGAGCACCTGCGCGAAGACACCTCCATCGTGCCCGACCCGGCCGACCGCGCGACCATCGAAGAAGAGCACGCACTCGAATTGCGCACGCGCGACCGGGAACGCAAGCTGCTCAAGAAGATCTCCCAGTCGCTGGCCCGCATCGAGGCCGGCGACTACGGTTATTGCGATGAGACCGGCGAGCCAATCGGCCTGGGCAGGCTTCTTGCTCGCCCGACCGCAACGCTGTCGCTGGAAGCCCAGCAGCGCCGCGAACTCAAGCAGAAGATGTTCGGCGACTGAAGAAACAGAGAGACAACCCGATTCATGGCGGATTCCAAGGACGGCGAGAGCTTCCTGCGCAAGGTGGTGCGGTTCGTCGCCAATCCGGCCACGGATTGGTCTGACATCAATTCCCGTCAGGAAGACAGCCGCGACCTGGATCTGGAGCGCTCCGAGCTCAAGGCCATGGTCGAGCGCAAGCGGCGCAACGACTTCGTGCGAAAGCGCGAATTCGACGTGCTGCGGCGCCTGCGCCGCGAAGGACTCTCGCCCGAGCAACTGGCCGCATTGGGCGGATCGTCACGCATTGACGATTCCGAAGTGCGCCTGCCGGAAGGCGGCGCCCGCCAGGACCAGCAGGTCAAGGCCAAGATCGACGAGATCGAGCAGCAGATGGTGGGCGAAAGCCTGCGCGGCGGCGCGCCGACGCCGGCCCGTCGCTCGCCCGGCTTCTACAACGCGCCGACGCAGCCGATCGCCTTCCAATCCAAGACCCAGGACGAGCCCACGCCCGGCGGCGACGACGATGGCGAGCGCCTGCCGGCCCTGCCACCACTGCCTGAATTCGACGTCCCGCCGGCCGCCGCCCCAGCTCCGGCCGTCATGGGCAGCGGCTTTGCACCGCTGAACCCGCCGGCGCCAGCGGCCGCGCGCAGTACCGGCTCCGGCAAGCCTGCGCCTGCCAGCCCGAGCCCGGCGCCGGCGGCCAAGCCGGCCACGGCGCGCACCGGTGATTTCGGCTCGCAGTTCGCGGTCGAGGTCAGCGAGGTCGTCCATGACCCCGAACTCGACGAAGCGGTGATCGCCTTCGCCAATGCCGATTTCGGCCACTGCGAGGACTCACTTACCCAGCTCGTGGCGCCGGGCGCCGAACGCTATCAGCAGGCGGAGACGTGGCTGGTGCTGTTCGACCTGTACCGCGCCACGGGCCAGCAGATGAAGTTCGAAGGGCTGGCGCTGGACTATGCCAACCTGTTCAACAGTTCGTCGCCGCAGTGGTACTCGCTGCCCAAGCGGGTGGCCGAAGCAGCCGCGGCCGACGAGAAGCCGCGTGCGACGCCGCGGCCCCAGGCCGGTGATGTCGGCTGGGTCTGCGCCGAGGTACTGGACATCGACGCGGTTGCCCGGCTGCGCTCCACCACGCTGCAACTGCCCTTGCCCTGGGTGCTGGACTGGAGCGCATTGCAGCGGGTGGAGGCCGAGGCCGCCTCGCAGCTGACCGAGTTGTTCCGCCAGTGGGCCAAGCAGAAGGTCGAGATGCGCTGGCAGTCCGGCGAGCAGTTGCTGAACACGCTGGCCGAGGCCGCACCCACCGGCGTGCGCGATGCCGACCCCGCGTTCTGGATGGCCCGCATCGAGGCCCTGCGTCTGGCCAACCGCCCCGACCAGTTCGACGAGACGGCAATCGACTACTGCGTCACCTACGAGGTGTCGCCGCCCTCCTGGGAGCGCACCGAGTGCATCGTGCGCATGGGCAGCGGCGGCCCCTCGACCGCTGCGCCGCCGCTGTCGATCGTCAGTGAAGTCTCCACCGGCTTCATGGAGTCGAGCCTGCTCGATGACCCTCAGGGCGGCCAGCAGGTCGCCAGCGTGGATCTCTCGGGCCAGTTGATCGGCGACATCGGCCCCACCTTGACCCGCATCGATACACAGCTCGGTTCGGCGCCGTTGGTCAGCGTCTCGTGTGCACGCCTGATCCGCGTCGACTTCATCGCCGCCGGCGATCTGTTGAACTGGGTGCTGGCCAAGCGCAGCCAGAACCGCACCGTCACCTTCACCGACGCCCACCGGCTGGTCGCGCTGTTCTTCGGCGCGATGGGCATCAACGAGCACGCGCGCGTTCAGGTCCTCAGAGACTGAATTGTTTGCTCCGGCCGTCTGGCGTTCGCGGGCGCAGCGGTCCACCGGACCGTCCGCGTCCACGCTCACCCCCCGAGGGGCTGATCAAACCCGAGCTGGCAACCCGGATCGGGTTTGACCCTTCGACCGGCACCGCCCCCTGGCCGCCATGCGGCCTGTCCGCTGGGACAATACCGTCCTACCCTATCCGACTGCATCCATGGAACCCTTCCACGGCACCACCATCGTCAGCGTGCGACGCCAGACGCCCACCGGCTGGCAGGTCGCCCTCGGCGGCGACGGCCAGGTCACGCTGGGCAACATCGTCGTCAAGGCCAGCGCCCGCAAGGTGCGCAAGCTCTACAAGGAGCAGGTGCTGGCCGGCTTTGCCGGCGCCACCGCCGATGCCTTCACGCTGTTCGAGCGCTTCGAGGCCAAGCTCGAGAAGCACCAGGGCCACCTGGTGCGTGCGGCCGTCGAGCTGACCCGCGACTGGCGTACCGACCGCGTGCTGCGGC
>CAZXLI010000279.1:0-9090 GCA_964641795.1 uncultured Bordetella sp.
CAGGGAGTCGGAGCGTCGGAGGGCGCAGCGACAAAGACCTTCGAGCCGAACACGCGCTTCGCGCTGCAGCGGCCGCAGAACCTGCCGGACGACGACCTGGCCAGCGACATGCTGGACCTGATCGCCGAGCGCACCGCGGACGCTGGCCTTCAACGTTATGAGGTCTCGGCCTTCGCGCGCGCCGGACATCGCTGCCGGCACAACCTGAACTACTGGCAGTTTGGCGACTACCTCGGCATCGGCGCCGGTGCGCACGGCAAGCTGAGCTACCCGCATCGCGTGGTGCGCCAGGTGCGCTGGCGCGAACCGCAGCGCTACATGGACGAGGCGCTGGCCGGCCAGCCGATGAGCAACGACGAGGAAGTAGCGCGGGCGCAGCTGCCGTTCGAGTTCATGCTCAACGCCCTGCGGCTGCGCGAAGGCTTCGCGCTGGCCGACTTCACGTCGCGCACCGGCCTGCCGCTGTCGGCGATCGCCGCGCCCCTGGCCGAGGCCGAGGGCAAGGGCCTCATCGCGCGCGACTTCGAGCGCGTGTGGCCGACGGCGCGCGGCTTCGACTTCCTGTCGGACCTGCAGTCGCTGTTCCTGCCGCCGGGGTGAAGGCCGGCACCCGTGCGAGCTCGCGCGAGGATTGCGTGAGCTCGTCGTTGAGCCACTGCTTCAGCGCCACCAGCGGGGGCCATTCGGCCCATTGCGGCGGGTAGACCAGCCAGAAGGTGTCGAAGCCCTCGCCGGGCAACGACTGCGGCGACAGCCGCACCAGCCGTCCATCGCGCAAGGCATCGGCCGCCAGCAGGTCGCGCGCCAGCGCCAGGCCCAGGCCCTGCTCGCAGGCTTGCAGCATCAGCCCGGCATCGTTGAAGCTGGCCACCGGATTCAGGCGCGTGGCCAGGCCGCGCAGCGCGAACCATTGCTGCCACTGGTCAGCGTCGCCCAGCAAGGGCTCGCGCGCCAAGGCCTCCACGGGCAGCGCGGCCACCCGGTGGGCCACCTCGGGCGCCGCCATGACGATGCGCGGCGAATCGATCAGGCGTTCGGCCACCAGGCCGCGCCACGGACCCTTGCCCTGGCGCAAGGCGGCATGGAAGCCTTCGCGTTGCAGGTCGACCAACTGTTGCGAACTCTCCAGCTCCAGCGCGATGCAGGGGTTGCGCTCGCGCCAGCGCCCGATGCGTGGCAGCAGCCAGCGCTGCGCGAACGAGGGCAGCAGCGTCAGGCGTACGCGCTGTTCATCGCCCGAGGCGGTGGCGCTTGCGGCGCGCAGGCCTTGTTCAAGCTGCGCGAGCGCCGATTCGACCGCCGGCAGCAGCGCGGCGCCGGCAGCGTTCAGGCTCAGGCGGCGGCCGGTGCGTTCGAACAGCGCGAAGCCGATCTGTTCCTCCAGCAGGCGGATCTGCTGGCTGATCGCGCTGTGCGTCAGGTGCAGCTCGTCGGCCGCGGCACGCAGGTTGGCCTTGCGTGCGACGGTGCGGAAGGTGGGCAGGGTGTTGAGCGGCAGGCGCGGCATGCTGGTAAGTATGGCTTACCAATATGGCCGGAACAAATCGATTTTCAGCCGGGACTTGTCTCTCTATGCTTACCAGCACTGAGATCCCACATCCCACTGGAGTCTGCGATGAACCCCGCCACCGACTGCACGATGACGATGCCGCTGTCGATCCCGCTGTACCGCCCGCGCTGGCAGCGCTGGCTCGACGCGGCGCGCGAGGCCTGGCTTCATTGGCGAACCGAGCGCGCCACACCCGAGGCGGCGATGAGCCTGCACGACGCGATGGCGCTGAACGACCAGACCTTGCGCGACATCGGGGTGCCCGAGTGGATGCGCGAGCAGGCCGCGACGCGGCGCGAGATGGATGCGCTGGTGCTGCGCGCCGCGCGGGCCGACCTGGCCGGCGGCGGTGTGCGCTGGTTCGGCTGAGGGCCCGCCGCGAGGCGGCTTGCTCAGACGCGGTGGATCGCCGCGCCGACCGTGGTGCGCAGCCGTTCGAGCAGGGCCGGCGCAATGCGCTGCAGCGGCAGCACCTCGTCGGCTGCGCCATGTGCGATGGCCTCGCGCGGCATGCCGAACACCACGCAGCTGGCTTCGTCCTGGCAGATGTTGTAGCTGCCGGCATCGCGCATCAGCTTCATCGCCTTGGCGCCGTCCGCGCCCATGCCGGTGAGCATCACGCCCAGCGCGTTCTGGCCCACCACGCGGGCGGCGGATTCGAACAGCACCTCGACCGAAGGCATGTGCCGGTTGACCGGCTCGCCCACGCGGACGCGGGCGATGTAGTTGGCGCCCGAGCGTTCGATCGACAGGTGATGGCCGCCCGGCGCGATGTAGGCATGGCCCGGCAGCACGCGTTCGCCGTCCACCGCTTCCTTCACGCGGATGCGGCACAGCCCGTCCAGGCGCGCGGCATAGCTGCGGGTGAAGCCGGGCGGCATGTGCTGCGTGATCACCACCGCCGGCGAGTCGGCGGGCAGGTTCATCAGCACTTCCTTGGTGGCCTCGGTGCCACCGGTGGAGGCACCGATGAAGATGATCTTCTCGGTCGAGAGGCGGCCCAGCGAAGGCGGCGGGGCGGCCGGGCGCACGCCCGCCGCGGCGGCGCCCGCGGTCGCGCCGGCGGGCGCGGTGGCCGGCGGCAGGCGGCGAACATGCGCTTTCGAGGCGGTACGGACCTTCTCAGTGATGTCCTCGGCCAGCTGGCGCAGGCCGTCGGCCACGCCGACCTTGGGCTTGGCGACGAAATCGATCGCGCCGAGCTCGAGCGCGCGCAGGGTCACGTCGGCGCCGCGCTCGGTCAGCGTGCTCACCATCACCACCGGCATCGGCCGCAGGCGCATCAGCTTGGACAGGAAATCGATGCCGTCCATGCGCGGCATCTCCACGTCCAGCGTGATCACGTCGGGGTTCAGGTTGCGGATCATCTCGCGGGCGACGTAGGGGTCGCTGGCCGCGCCGATGCATTCCATGTCCGGCTGCTTGTTGATGATCTCGGCGAGCAGGCCGCGCACCAGCGCGGAATCGTCCACCACCACCACTTTCGTCTTGGGCATGATCTGTCGGTCCGTTGTCGATGATGGTCAGAACAGGTCCACCGAGCCACCGCCGGTGTTGGTCGGCACGGCCTTCTGCGCCGCGGCGCGGTCCTGCGCCAGCAGGGCGTCGGCGTTGGTCGGCGCCAGGCGCTTGACCATGGCCTTGCCAGAAGCCGGCAGGAAGCACACCTTGCGCGGGTAGACGTCCATCACGTCCTTGCTGACGATGGGGATGCGTTCGGTCTGCAGGTACTCGATCACGAACTTGGTGTTGCGCTCGCCGACGTTCAGCGTGCTCATGCCGCTGATCACCGCGCCGCCACCGAAGACCTTGGCCTCCATCGTCATGCGCGAGGCACCGCGCTTCATCATCTCGTTGATCAGCAGTTCCATCGCGTAGCTGCCGTAGCGGCCGGAGTCGCCAACGCCGTCGGGCAGCATGAAGTGGTTCATGCCACCGATGCGGCGGTCGCGATCCCAGATGCAGGCGGCGATGCACGAGCCCAGCGTGGTGGTGATCAGCAGGTCTTCGTCATGCACGAAATACTCGCCGGGCAGCACCTTCACCGCATCGTTCTTGAAGTGCGCATCCCAGAAGAAGAAGGAGGCCTCGCCCGGCTTGCGCGAGGCCGACTTCAGCTTCTCGAGCCGCGGCGTGCTGTTGAGCGCACTGTTGACCAGCGGTGCTCGGGCGGCCAATGCGGCGCCGGAGTGGGAAGGAGAGATCATGGGCGGTCCTGGTACGGTGCGTTCCGGTATGTCGGCAGGGGCGGGGCCGAAGTTCAGACCTTCTGGTAGATCGTCTTGCCGCGCAGCTTGAAGAGATCACGCGAATCGGTGAAGTTTTCCGAGTGGCCGACGTACAGCAGCCCGCCCGGCCGCAGCACCCGGTGCATCTGCTGCAGCACGGTGCGCTGGGTCGGCGCGTCGAAATAGATCATCACGTTGCGGCAGAAGATCAGGTCGAAGGGCTCGCCCAGCGACCAGTCGCGCGTCATCAGGTTGAACGGGCGGAATTCGATCAGCCGCGCCAGCTCCGGCTTGACGCGGATGAACCCGGCATTGCTGCCCTTGCCGCGCAGGAAGTGGCGCTGCAGGCGCTGCGGCGACAAGCCGCGCGAATCGGCGTCGTACACGCCCCGCTGCGCGGTGGCCAGCACCTTGGTGTCGATGTCGCTGGCCACGATGCGGGCCGAGGGACTGTTGCCGAGCGTCTCGACCACCGTCATCGCGATCGAGTAGGGCTCCTCGCCGGTGGAGGCCGCGCTGCACCAGATGCGCAGGCTCTGGCCCTGCCGGGCGCGCAGATCGTCGGCCAGCGCGTGGAAGTGGTGTTCCTCGCGGAAGAACGAGGTCAGGTTGGTGGTGAGGCAGTTGATGAATTCCTGCCATTCCGCTTCGCCGTTCGCGCCCATGTGCGACTGCAGCCATTGCAGGTACTCGGCAAACGACCGGTGGCCGGTTTCGCGCAGTCGGCGCGACAGGCGGCTGTACACCATCGCCTGCTTGCCGGCATGCAGGCTGATGCCGGCGCGCTGGTAGATCAGCTCGCGCACCTTGTCGAAATCGGTCTTCGAGAAGCTGAATTCCTGTTCGACGGACTCGCTGCTGGCGGTGACGGGGCGGGTGGCAGTGATCAGATCGGACATTGGCGCTCGCTCGCGATGGCGCCGGACGACGGAATCCGGCAGATGTGAAAAAGTCTGACCGAGAAACCCTGCCGGCAAGGCCGGGAAGTGGGGGGACTTCGGGCTGTATTTCGGCGCCTCTGGCCCGTGACCCCCACTGCTAGACTGCCTTCACCCCCACCGCCCCGCCTGCGTGTCCGTCACGCGGCCGCCACCGTGGATGCTCATCCGCTGCACCCGCGCCTGATCAAGACCCCTGCCTTGCGGCTGGAGTCGGCGCTGGCCTTGCTGCGGCATTCGGGCTACGCCGAACCCGAGGGCGTGCCGGGCTCCGAGGCCTGGCTGCAGGAGCTGATCGACCGGCTGGTCGACCTGTCGAGCCGCGATCCGCTCACCGGCCTGGCCAACCGCCGCTTCTTCGAGCTGGCGCTGGCGCGCGAGGTCGACCGGGTGGCGCGCTCCGGTGAATCGGCCCTGCTGCTCGCGGTGGACATCGATCACTTCAAGCGCGTCAACGACCATTACGGCCATGCCGTGGGCGACCAGGTGATCCGGGCAGTCAGCGAAGCGCTGGCGGTCACGGTGCGGCCGATGGACCTGGTGGCGCGCGTGGGCGGCGAAGAATTCGCGATCATGCTGCCCAACTGCCCGGCCGCCTTCGGCCCGCAGGTGGCCGAGCGGGTGCGCCGGCGCGTCGCGCGCACGCAGGTGCCGCTGCTTGACAACGGCGCCATCACGGTCACCGTGAGCGTCGGCGGCGCATTTGCGCAGCAATGGGTACGTTCGTCGACCGAGCTGTGGATGGAGCGGGCCGACCGGCAGCTCTACCGCGCCAAGGCCGAAGGCCGCGACCGCGTGTGCCTCGAAGCGTCGACCGTCTCGTCGGTCACCGCCGAGGAAAAAGGCATGCTGTACGGCACCTCTCAGTTTCAGGACCTGGCATGAGCGAATCTGGGCAAGCGGCCGCCAACGAGCCTGCTGCAGCCGGCCCCAAGGGGGGGCGCATCACCGCCGTCACCAGCGGCAAGGGCGGCGTGGGCAAGACCTTCGTCACCGCCAACCTGGCCGCCGCGCTGGCGCGCCGCGGCGACCGGGTGCTGGTGCTCGATGCCGACCTGGGCCTGGCCAACCTCGACGTGGTGCTGAACCTGTATTCGCGCCTCACGCTGCACGATGTGTTCACCGGCCGCACGCCGCTGGAGGACGCCATCCTGCCGGCGCCGGGCGGCTTTTCGGTGCTGCTGGCCGGATCGGGCCTGATCGAGTATTCGCGCATGACGCCCGAAGTACGCGACAAGCTGCTCGACGTCATCACCCGGGTGCGCCCGCGCTTCGACCATGTGCTGCTTGACACGGGCGCCGGCATCTCCGATGTCGTGCTGTTCACGATCTCGCTGGCCGACCAGGTGCTGATCGTGGCCACGCCCGAGCCCACCTCGTTGGCCGATGCCTACGCCACCGTCAAGGTGCTGGCCTCGACCCAGGCGGTGCGGCCGATGAGGCTGCTGGTGAACCAGACCGAACGCAGCGGTGAAGGCCGCACCGTGCGCAGCCAGTTGCAGCAGGTGGTGGACCGATTCGTCAATGTCAACCTGCCCAGCCCTGTGAAGCTCGACCACATCGGCGACGTGCCGCTGGACAAGGCGGTGCGCGAGACGGTGCAGCGCCGCCAGCTGCTGCTGGAAGCGCTGCCGGGCTGCGCCGCCGCGCAGGCGCTGGTGGCGGCCGCTGCCAAGCTGGTGGGCTGATCCGGCGATGAACGACATGGCAGGCGAGGGCGCCGCGACGCCGAGCGTGACCCCGTTCGAACGCCTCGGCGGCGAGCCTGGCGTGCGTGCGCTGGTCGATCACTTCTACGACCTGATGGACCTGGAGCCGGCCTTCGCGGAACTGCGCGCGTTGCACCCGAGCGCGCTCGACGGATCGCGCGACAAGCTGTTCTGGTTCCTCTGTGGCTGGCTCGGCGGTCCCAACCACTACATCGAACGCTTCGGCCATCCGATGCTGCGCGCGAGGCACCTGCCGTATGCAATCGGCCTGCGCGAGCGCGACCAGTGGATGGCCTGCATGATCCAGGCGATGCAGGACCGTGCCGTCGATCCGGCGCTGGCCGAGCGCCTGGCCGAAAGCTTCTTCGGCACGGCGGACTGGATGCGCAACAAGGGCGGCTGAATCGCGGGCGGCCGCCGGCTGTCGCTCCCTCAGCCCGCCAGCAGCACCACCAAGGCGCCGGCCCCGCCCTGCGGTCCGCTGGCCTGCGCGAACGCGATCACCTCGGCGCGCTGCGCCAGCCAGCGCTGCACCTTGACCTTCAGCACCGGCTGCCGTCCGGGTGAGCCATGGCCCTTGCCGTGCACCACGCGCACGCAGCGCATGCCCCGGCGCTGCGCCTCGCGGATGTAGCCGGCCAGCGCCTCGCGCGCCTCGTCGCGGTTCAGGCCGTGCAGATCGACCTGGCCCTGCAACGCCCAGTGGCCGCGCCGCAGCTTGGTCACCACCTCGGGCCCGATGCCGGGGCGGCGGAAGCTCAGGCCGTCATCGGTGAGCAGCAGGGATTCGAGATTGACCTCGTCGGACATCGCCTCGCGCATCGCGGCCTGCTCGTCGAGTTCGCGCTGGCGCGGATGCGGTGCCGGCCGGGGGCGGGCGATGTCGGCGAGGCCGCGATCACGCATCGGGACCACCGGGCCGACGGCGCGGGCGAACAGGTCGTGCTCGGCCCGCAGCCGCCGCTGGCGCTCGCGATCGCGGGCCGCTTGCTCGGCCGCCTCGCGCTGTGCGCGCGCCATGGCCTCACGCAAGGCGCCCAGCTCGGCCAGGCTGCGGATCTTCACAGCAGGCCTCGTTCGGCGAAGGACACCACCGCCCCGCGGCCGACCACCAGGTGGTCGAGCACGCGCACGTCCACCAATGCCAGCGCGGCCTTGAGCGATTGGGTCAGGTACTCGTCGGCACGCGAAGGCTCGGCCAGGCCGGAGGGATGGTTGTGCGCGAGGATCACCGCGCCGGCATTGAGCGCCATCGCGCGCCGAACCACTTCGCGCGGGTAGACGCTGGTCTGGTTCAGCGTGCCGCGGAACATCTCGTCCAGCACCAGCAGGCGGTGCTGGCTGTCGAGGAACAGCACTGCGAACACCTCGTGCGGCAGTGCCCCCAGCTGCAGCTGCACGTACTGCTTGACCCCCGCCGGCGAATCGAACACCGGCGCCGCGCTCAGCTGCTGCGACAGCGAGCGCCGGGCCATCTCCACCACGGCGGCCAGCTCGGCGCGCTTGGCCGGCCCCAGGCCCTTGATCGGCTTGAAATCCTCGGGCGAGGCATGCAGCAGCCCGGCAAAGCCGCCGAAATGCGCCAGCACCCCTTCGGCCAGTTGCAGCACGCCGCGCCCCTTGAAGCCGGTGCGCAGCAGCAGCGCCAGCAGTTCGGCATCGGCCAGCGCGGCGGCGCCCTGCGCGAGCAGTTTTTCGCGCGGCCGCGCGGCGGCCGGCAGTTCCTTGATCGACATCGTCCACGGCGCCCAGCCTCGCGGCGGGCGCCCTCGTAGAATTGTGGCCAGTCTATTCGCTCGCTCCGGGCCCCAACTCCCCCCTTTAGTGTGATCACCGTTCAGGAGGGGTCGTTCCTGACCCTGCACTACCGACTCGCAGGCCCCGATGGCGCCGATGTGGTCAACACCTTCGACGGCCAGCCCGCGACGCTGTCGCTCGGCAGCGGCCAGCTCGCGCCGGCGATCGAGCGCGAACTGATCGGCCTGGCGGAAGGCTCGCAGCACCGCATCGAGTTGCCGGCCGGCGCTGCCTTCGGCGAGCGCAACCCCGAGATGCTGCAGCGCGTGAAGCTGGCCCTGCTGCGCGAGCTGGGCGACCCCGACGCGAGCTACGCCGTGGGCGACGTGGTGCAGTTCCCGACGCCCGATGGCCAGGGCCAGTACGCCGGCGTGGTGCGCGAGGTGGGCGAGGGCTGGCTGCTGTTCGACTTCAACCACCCGCTGGCCGGGCAACCCGTCACCTTCGAGGTGCGGATCGTGGGCATCCTGTGATGGTCACCGAAGTCCTGCTGGCCGAACCGCGCGGTTTCTGCGCCGGCGTCGACCGGGCCATCGAGATCGTCGAGCGGGCGCTGAAGAAGTACGGCGCGCCGATCTACGTGCGCCACGAGATCGTGCACAACACCTACGTCGTCAACGACCTGAAGGCCAAGGGCGCGATCTTCATCGAAGACCTCGCCGAGGTGCCACCGGGCGCCACCCTGGTGTTCAGTGCCCATGGCGTGAGCCGGGCGGTGCGCGACGAGGCCGACGCGCGCGGCTTCCAGGTCTTCGACGCCACCTGCCCGCTGGTGAGCAAGGTGCACGTGGAAGTGGCCAAGCTCGCGAAGGAAGGCTACGAGTTCGTGATGATCGGCCACAAGGGCCACCCCGAGGTCGAGGGCACGA
>CAZXLI010000280.1:0-9045 GCA_964641795.1 uncultured Bordetella sp.
CAGCAAAGAAAGGAGGTCGCCCGCCGGGGCGAGACCCGGCACCGTGGCAGGCGGAGGCTCTGGGACAAATCGCACCAACGAACGACCGCAACGGTTCGACAGCAGTCGCACACCGGCGCGCCAATGCTTCATCCGTCGCGTATGGCGCGCAGCCCAAAGGACCACTGACATGG
Organism: uncultured Bordetella sp.; assembly: GCA_964641795.1. Lineage (GTDB taxonomy): Bacteria > Pseudomonadota > Gammaproteobacteria > Burkholderiales > Burkholderiaceae_C > Pseudaquabacterium. Next base: position 174 of record CAZXLI010000280.1, read on the forward strand.
CTCGCCGTTCCCCACTCGACGACCACGCCATCGGCCTCGAAGCCCGCGCCGCGGCCGACGACCATGCCGCGCTGAAGCTGTGGCTGCGCCTGCTGGCCTGCAGCACGCAGATCGAGACCGAGATCCGCCAGCGCCTGCGCGCGCGCTTCGGCATCACGCTGTCGCGCTTCGACTACCTCGCGCAGCTGCACCGCCATCCGGAAGGCCTGCGCATGAACGCGCTGTCGCGCTACCTGATGGTGACCGGCGGCAACGTCACCGGCCTGACCGACGAGCTCGAGAAAGAAGGCCTGGTGCAGCGCGAGCCCTCGCCGCAGGACCGCCGCGCCTTCGTGCTGAAGCTCACCGCCGAGGGCCGAACGCTGTTCGAGCGCATGGCGCACGAGCACGAGGCCTGGATCGTCGAGTTGATGGGCGGCCTGAAAGCCGCCGACCGCAAGACCCTGCACAGCCTGCTGGGCACGCTGCGCGTCACGATCGCGCAGCGCCAGTCCGACGCCACCAACACCCCACCGGAGGCCGCATGACACTTCCCACCGATCCGCGCGTGGACCCCGCCCTCGCCGCCGGCAACCGCCGGCCGATGGCCGCGTACAACGCGCGTCATGTCCAGTGGCAGGCCAGTGGCGGCGTCGCCACCATCACGCTGAACCGCCCCGAGCGCAAGAACCCGCTCACCTTCGATTCGTATGCCGAGCTGCGCGAGCTGTTCCATGCGCTGCGCTGGGCCGACGACATCGCGGTGGTGGTGCTGCAGGGTGCCGGCGGCAACTTCTGCTCCGGCGGCGACGTGCACGACATCATCGGCCCGCTGGTGCGGCTGAAGGCGCCCGAGCTGCTGATGTTCACCCGCATGACCGGCGACGTGGTGAAGGCGATGCGCGCCTGCCCGCAGCCCATCGTCGCGGCGATCGACGGCGTCTGCGCCGGCGCCGGCGCGATCCTGGCGATGGCCAGCGACCTGCGCCTGGGCACCGCGCGCTCGAAGACCGCGTTCCTGTTCAACCGCGTCGGGCTGGCCGGCTGCGACATGGGCGCCTGCGCGATCCTGCCGCGCCTCATCGGCCAGGGCCGCGCCAGCGAGCTGCTGTACACCGGCCGATCGCTCGGCGGCGAGGAAGGCTTGCAGTGGGGCTTCTTCAACCGGCTGTGCGAACCCGAGGCGCTGGCCGCGCAGGCCCAGGCCCTGGCCGCCGACATCGCCGCCGGCCCGCGCTTTGCCAACGGCATCACCAAGACCATGCTGCACCAGGAATGGAGCATGACGCCCGACCAGGCCATCGAGGCCGAAGCCCAGGCCCAGGCGATCTGCATGCTGACCGAAGACTTCAAGCGCGCCTACGAAGCCTTCGTCGCCAAGCAGAAGCCGGTGTTCCAGGGCGACTGACGCAGCGGAGGCAGACCATGGCCAGCGCCCATGTCGACACCTTCGCGCGCGACCGCCTGCCGCCGCGCGCGCAATGGCCCGAGTTCCTCTTCGAAGGCCCTGACCTGCAGTTCCCCGAACAGCTGAACTGCGCCGCCGAGCTGCTGGACCGCCGCGTCGCGCAAGGGCAGGGCGACCGCCTGTGCCTGCAGGCGCCCGGCGGCTTGCGCTGGACCTATGCCGAGCTGCAGCAGCAGGCCAACCGCATCGCCCACGTGCTGGTGAACGAGATGGGGCTGCAGCCCGGCAACCGCGTGCTGCTGCGCGCGCCGAACTCGCCGATGATGGCCGCCTGCTGGTTCGCGGTGATCAAGGCCGGCGGCATCGCGGTGGCGACGATGCCGCTGCTGCGCGCGCGCGAGCTGACGCAGGTGATCCAGAAGGCCGAGGTCTCGCATGCGCTGTGCGACCACGCGCTGGCCGAGGACCTGGCCACGGCCGCCGCGGCCTGCCCGACGCTGCGCCAGGTGCGCCACTTCCACGACCCCGGCCCGCAGGGGCTGGAAGCCGCGATGGCGCGGCAGAGCGCCAGCTTCGACGCCGTGGCCACCGCGGCCGACGACGTGGCGCTGATCGCCTTCACCTCCGGCACCACCGGCGCGCCCAAGGGCACGATGCACTTCCACCGCGACGTGATGGCCGCCTGCGTCTGCTGGCCCCAGCACGTGCTGCGCGCCCGGCCCGACGACGTGTTCATCGGCAGCCCGCCGCTGGCCTTCACCTTCGGGCTGGGCGGGCTGCTGCTGTTCCCGCTGCACATCGGCGCTTCCACGGTGCTGCTGGAAAAGGCCTCGCCGCCGCTGCTGCTGGAGGCCATTGCACAGTTCGGCGCCACGGTGCTGTTCACCGCGCCGACCAGCTACCGCGCGCTGGCGGCAGAGGCCGGCGCACGCCGCCTCTCGGTGCCGCTGGGCGGCAGCCTGCGCCAATGCGTCTCGGCCGGCGAAGCGCTGCCGGCCGCCACCCGCGCGCTGTGGAAGCAGCACACCGGCATCGAGCTGATCGACGGCATCGGCGCCACCGAGCTGCTGCACATCTTCATCTCGCACGACGAGGCGCATGCCCGCCCCGGCGCCACCGGCACCGTGGTCCCCGGCTACCGCGCCTGCGTGCTGGACGAGGCCGGCCAGCCGCTGCCGCCAGGCCAGATCGGCCGCCTCGCCGTGAAAGGCCCGACCGGTTGCCGCTACCTGGCAGACGATCGTCAAGCACGTTATGTGAGCGGCGGCTGGAACCTGACCGGCGACGCCTACCGCATGGACGAGGACGGCTACTTCCACTACTGCAGCCGGCTCGACGACATGATCATCTCGTCCGGCTACAACATCGGCGCGCCCGAGGTCGAGGAAGCGCTGATGCAGCACCCGGCGGTGGCCGAGTGCGCGGTGGTCGGCTGGCCCGACGAGGAGCGCGGCCACATCGTCAAGGCCTTCGTCGTGCTGCGCCCCGGCCAGGCCGCCGACGAAGCACAGGTGCGTGCGCTGCAGGACTTCGTCAAGCAGCAGATCGCGCCGTACAAGTACCCGCGCGCGATCGAGTTCCTCGCATCGCTGCCGCGCACCGAAACCGGCAAGCTGCAGCGCTTCAGGCTCAAACCCACCGCAGCACCGACAACAGGAACCAGCCCATGAGCACTGCCCTGCAACCGCCCGACTGGCCGCGCCCCAAGGGCTATGCCAACGGCGTGAAGGCCCGCGGCCAGATGATCTGCGTCGCCGGCATGATCGGCTGGGACGCCGAGCAGCGCTTTGCCAGCACGCGCCTGGCCGACCAGGCGCGCCAGGCGCTGCGCAACGTCGTCGCGGTGCTGGCAGAAGGCGGCGCGAAGCCCGAGCACATCGTGCGCATGACCTGGTACGTGACGGACAAGCGCGAGTACCTCGAACAGGGCCGCGAGATCGGCGCCGCGTTCCGCGAGCTGATCGGCCACTACACGATCGCGATGACCGCGGTCGAGGTCAAGGCACTGATCGAAGATGCTGCCAAGGTGGAGATCGAGGTCACGGCGATACTGCCGGACTGAGGGCCCACTGGGAAGTGGTGCGGCTGCCCACGGGCGCGTCCCAGCCGCCGCCTTCGGGGCAGGTCGATATGCTCGGCGCGGGCCTCGGCTTCGTTCATGCCCGCTGCTGCCGAGTCAAAACCCGATCAAGAATTGCCCTTCGCCCAGGCAATGGCCAAGTCATTGATTTGATGGGGAAAAACTTGCCGGCCGTTCCCATACCCACCCCTTGAATCAAAACCCGATCAAGAAGCTCAGGCCCACTGCGGCACATAGCCGGCGCGAGGGTGGTCCGGGTCGGCCACCCGGATCAGGCCCGCGTCCAGGGTCTTGTTGATCACCGCCGTGGCCTGGGCCGCATTCCTCGGCGCGATACCCAGGCGGGCGCACAGGCTGGCGTTCTTCATCTTGTCGCCGCTCAGGAACTTCAGCACCGCGTGGAAGTAGCAGGCCCGAACGCGTTCGTCCTGCGTCATCTCAGCGAAGCTGCGCGGGCCGTAGAGCACTGCCTGGGTGGCGTTGCCTTCGGCCCGAAACAGCGGCGCCGGCAGCTGGAACACCTCGCAGGACTGCACCACCTTGTCCAGCCCGCTGCCCTGCTCCTCGCACATGCCCATGCGGCGCATCAGCGACGCCAGCGCCTCGTTGCGCGAGCGCGGCGGCAAGTCGATCATGCGATCGGGCTTGACCAGCGGCGACCCCGGGTTGCTGATCTCGAGGCGGTCCTCGAACAACTCCACCTGCGGCCCGGCGCCGCTGACCGTCATGTCCTGGTGGATCAAGGCATTGGCCACCAACTCGCGATGGCCAGCTCGGGAAACAGCGGCCGCGCCTCGCGCAGCGCGGCACCGATGTGCTCGTTCGTCGGCAGCAACCCGTTCAGGTAGGCTACCAGGCCCTGGAAGCCGACCGCATAGCCCTTCTGCCCATCCAGCCGGTGCGTCACGGCGGCGGCGCGGTTCTTGCCGGCGTAGACCACGAAGCGTATCGCTTTGCGTGCCAAGCCGGCCTCGAAGTCGCCGAGCCGCATCGCGAACAAGATGGCGCCCAGGTTCGTGATGTTCCAGCGGCCGCCTACGTCACGCGTTATCACCCGATCGGCTTCCAGTTTGTCGAAGATGCCGGCGCGGTTGTCAGGCGGCGGCTGCCCGGTGAGCTGGAAATACTGGCTGTAATCCAGCAGCATCAGCACCTCGTCGGCACTGGCGTACTGCCGCGCAATGCCTTGTTCCCAACGGTAGGGCCGCAGCCGCTCAATCAGCTGCTGGTAACGCTCAGGATAGTCGGCGAGCTTGGGCGTGGCGCTGCCGATGCGGATGTAGGGCACACCGTTGAAGGCCACCGGCGCTCCAGTGGCTGCCGGTATCTCCAGCAGCACCAGCCGGCCCTGTGGGTGGGCTACTGGGCGGAAACTGAAAGCGATGCTGGGCTGCAAGCTGTTCGCCAGCCACAGCGGCAGCGCCTGGTTGCCCACCTTCTTGGTATCGGGGTTGAAGTCGGTGCCGATCACCGCGTGGCTGCCGTCCTCCACGCCCCAGACCATGTAGGCGAGATCCTGGCCGTCGATACGGGCGGCATTGGACAAGGCAGCGCAGCGCTTGCCGATCATCTCGGGGTCGCTGTTGTTGCCCTTGAACTCGAGCCACGCCGTTTCGGCCGGCCGAGCGCGCAACTCGTCGATGAGGGCGGTGTCGCGCGACGGGTTCATGCGGCCTGGGCGAGTTGGCAGTCGGTGGATCGGGCGGTCGGCTGGCCGGCAAATACTTGGTGCAGCAGGGACTGCTTGAGTTCGGTGAAGGTGGCAACTTTGGCGGCGGGCAAGCTTAGCAGCAGAGATCGCCGCAGATTGCGTTGAAAAGGATTGAGCGTGCGGCACGTTGATCTGCGCCACCGGCACGATCGGCTGGGACTCCGAGCAGCGCTCCCAGCACGCGGCTGGCCGACCAGGCGCACCAGGCATTGACCAACGTCGTCGCAGTGCTGACCGAGGAGCCGCGAAGGTCGAGATCGAGGTCACGGCGATACTGCCGGAATGAAGAGACAGGTCCTCGGGCTGCTGCTGGCCGCCACGATGTCGATCGCCGGCTGCGCCGGCCCTCCGCCCGGCACGACCACCGACCCCGCCGCGACACGCGCGCAGCTCATCGCCCAGGCCGATGCCTGGGACCAGGCCATCGTGCGCCAGGACCGCGCGGCGATCGAGGCCAACCTGCACCCCGGCTTCTTCCAGATCGACCGCCGCGGCGACCGCTCGAGCCGGGCCGAGTTCATTGACGACCTGATGGACCCGAAGCTGAAGATCGCGCCCTACCGGGTCGACGGGCTCGAAGTCCACCTGCATGGCGACACCGCGCTGCTGACCGCCACCACGCGCATGCACGGGCACTACGACGGCAAGCCCTTCAGCACGCACTACCGCTACATCGACGTCTATGTGCGCAACGCCGACGGGCGCTGGCAGATCGTCTCGGTGCAGATCACCGGCCTCGCGGACAAGCCCTGATCGCGCGGCGGCATCAACCCCGTTGCCGCACCTGCCCCGTATCAACCAGGGTCCGTCCGTCTCCACCCCCTGCGAAAGGCCCGCATGTCGCCCACCCCCACCCGTTCCGTTCTTGCCACCCTGCCGCTGCTGCTCGCCAGCCTCGCGGCCAGCGCGGCGCCTGCCGTGCCCGAGCAGCGCAGCACGCTGGACGACCAGCAGGCGCTGGCCGTGACGATCTACAACCAGGACCTGGCGCTGATCAAGGACGCCCGCCGCGTCGCCATCCTCTCCGGCACCAGCCGGCTCGCCTGGCGCGACGTCAGCGCGCAGATGAAGCCGCAGACCGCGCTGCTGCGGGCCGTCTCGCAGCCCGACGCCTTCCAGGTGCTGGAGCAGAACTTCGACTTCGACCTGTTGACCCCCGCCAAGCTGCTGGAGAAATCGGTGGGGCAGACCGTGCGCGTGGTGCGCACGCACCCCACCACCGGCGCCGAGACGGTCGAAACCGCCCGCGTGCTGGCCACCAGTGGCGGGCCGGTGCTGCAGATCGGCGACCGCATCGAGACCGGCATCCCCGGCCGCATCGTCTACGACCAGCTGCCGCCGCAATTGCGCGATAGGCCCACGCTGGTGGCCGAGCTGCAGGCGCGGCAGGCGGGCACGCAGACGGTGGAGCTGTCGTACCTGTCCGGCGGGCTCTCGTGGCAGGCCGACTACGTGGCTGAACTCGATGCCAGCGGCGCCAGGCTCGACCTCAATGGCTGGATCACGCTCACCAACCGCAGCGGCAGCGCCTACCCGAACGCGAAGCTGCAGCTGGTGGCCGGCGACGTGAACCGCGTGCAGGAGGTGTTGAACCAGGGCATGACGAACGCGCGCGCGCTGGCCGCACCCGCGCCGGCGCCGGCGGCGGTGACGCAGCAATCGCTGTTCGAGTACCACCTGTACACGCTGGCGCGGCCGACGACCATCGCCGACAACCAGACCAAGCAGGTGGCGCTGATGCAGGCCGCTGCCGTGCCGGTGCGGCGCGAGCTGCTGCTGGCCGGCCAGCCGTACTACTACAGCAACGCCGCCGGCGAGATCGGCCGCAAGCTCAAGCCCGGCGTGTTCATCGAGTTCGCCAACCGCGAGGAAGCCGGCCTCGGCCAGCCGCTGCCGCGCGGCGTGGTGCGCGTGTACCAACGCGACGGCGAGGGCCGTGCGCAGTTCATCGGCGAAGACCGCATCGACCACAGCGCGAAGAACGAGACGCTGCGCCTGAAGCTCGGCGAGGCCTTCGACGTCACCGCCGACCGCACGCAGACCGACTACAAGCGTCGCGAGTCGAGCGTGAAGTCGGGCTTCAGCCACGAGAGCGCCTTCGAGATCGTGCTGCGCAATGCCAAGCCCGAGGCCGTGACGGTCACCGTGCGCGAGCCGGTGCCGGGCGACTGGAAGATGCTGGAGGAATCGCAGCGCCACACGCGCGTGGCCGCCGGCACCGCGCAATGGCAGGTCAGCGTGCCGGCCAACGGCAGCACCACGCTGAAGTACCGCGTGCTGACGCAGTTCTGATCGCTCGGCCGGACAAGCCCTAGCCGAACAGGCCCGGCGCCTCCTCGGCGCCACCGGCCTCGTCGGCATAGAAGCAGGCCGGGCACACCGCGCGGTAGCGCTCGTTGCCGCCGATCACCACCTGCTCGCCCTCGCGCACGCGGCGGCCCTCGCCGTCGATGCGGATGTTCATCGTCGCCTTGCGCGCGCAGGCGCAGATCGACTTCATCTCCTCGACATCGTCGGCCAGCGTCAGCAGCGCGGCCGAGCCCGGGAAGGCCGCGCCGCGGAAGTCGCTGCGCAGGCCATAGCAGATCACCGGCAGGTCGTCGACATGCGCCATCCGGTGCAGCTGGTGCACCTGCTCGGGCGCCAGGAACTGGGCCTCGTCGATCAGCACGCAGGCGACGCCGGCGAAGTGCACCCCCGCGAACACGGTGTCGGGGCCGAAGGTCTCGGCGCGGCGCTGCAGGCCCAGCCGCGAACCGATGATGCCGGTGCCGGCGCGGTCGTCATGCCCGGCCGTGAACAAGCGCACGCGCATGCCGCGCTCTTCGTAGTTGTGCGCCACCTGCAGCAGCGCGGTGGACTTGCCGGCGTTCATCGCCGCATAGCGGAAGTACAGCTTGCTCATCTGGGCGCAGGGCAGGCACCGGATGCCCCGGGGCGCCGGAGTGTAGCGGCGCGGCGCGGGCCCGCCGGCGCGCAAATACCCGGCGCGGTGTCGTGGGCCATCCTGGTATTTACCCGCATCGGCAATGCGTTTCTTGCATAGCCGGGGCCGCAAACAGCATTGGCCGTGTGACAGCCCGTTCCGTACAGTCCGCGCCCCATGACCAGCCCCTCCCTCCCGCACCGGATCGAACACGACTTCCTCGGCGACAAGCCGATCCCGGCGCAGGCCTACTGGGGCGTGCACACCGCCCGCGCGGTCGAGAACTTCCCGATCAGCGGCCAGACCATCGGCCAGGTGCCCGAGCTGATCCGCGCGCTGGCCTGCGTGAAGAAGGCCGCGGCGCGCACCAATGCCGCGATGGGCGTGATCGATGCCGAGCGTGCGCAGGCCATCGACGCCGCCTGCAACGAGCTGCTGGCCGGCCGGCTGCACGAGCAGTTCGTCGTCGACGTGATCCAGGGCGGCGCCGGCACCTCGACCAACATGAACGCCAACGAGGTCATCGCCAACCGTGCGCTGGAACTGCTAGGGGCGGCCAAGGGCGACTACGCGCGGCTGCATCCGAACGACCACGTCAACGCCTCGCAGAGCACCAACGACGTCTACCCCACCGCGCTGCGGCTGGCCGCCTGGGTCGGCATCGGCGGGCTGCTCGAAGCGATGGCCGCGCTGCGCGGCGCCTTCGAGGCCAAGGCCGAGGAATTCCGCGGCATCCTGAAGATCGGCCGCACCCAGCTGCAGGACGCG
>CAZXLI010000281.1:0-9023 GCA_964641795.1 uncultured Bordetella sp.
ACCAGCGCGCGCGCGTCTTCCAGCGTCTGGCGGATCTTCTCGCCGCCCGGCACTTCGCCGACGCCGCTGCGGCCGGCGCTATCACGCAAGATGAGCAGGTTGCGCGTGAAGAACGGGCCGTGCGCGCCGCTCAGGTTCAGCAGCATGCTGTCGCGCCCGGCGACGGGGATCACCTGCAGGTCGGTGATGCGCGGGGTGTCATGACTTGTCATGGTTCAACTCTTCGATCAGTTCCCCGGCAGGGGACAGGTCGCGCAGCGACCAGGGGTGCGCGGTGTGGATCGGAGCCGCCAAATCCGATCCGGGTTGCCCGGTCGGATTTGGTAGCCCCTCGGGGGGCAAGCGTGGACGCGGTCGGTCCGGTGGACCGGCTGCGCCCGCGAGCGCCAGGCGGCCGGGGCCCAACATCAATCTGCGGTGATCTTGCCGGTCTCGATCACCTTCTTCCAGCGTGCGAATTCCTGCTGCTGGAAGGCGGCGAACTGCTCGGGCGTGTTGGCGACGATCTCGAAGCCCTGCTCCACCAGCTTGGGCTTGAGCTGCGGGTCGTTCAGCGCCGCCACCAGTGCGGCATGCAGTTTGGTCTTGATGTCGGCCGGCAGGCCCTTCGGCGCGGCCACGGCCTGCCAGGAATAGACGTCGGCGCCCTTGACGCCGGCCTCGGACAGCGTCGGGACGGCCGGCAGCAGGGTCGAGCGCTTGTCGCCGGTGACGGCCAGCGCGCGCAGCTTGCCGGCGTTGACATGCTGGACCACCGCGTTGATGTTCTGGAACGAGGCGTCGACCACGCCGCCGAGCAGGTCGGTGATGGCCGGTGCGCCGCCCTTGTACGGCACATGCAGCCCGCTGGTGCCGGTCTGCTGCCAGAACAGCTCGGCCGTCAGATGGTCCGACGAGCCGTTGCCGGACGAGGCGAAGCTCAGCTTGCCCGGCGTCTTCTTCAGCGCGACCAGCAACTCGGCCACGCTCTTGTGCGGCGAGGCGGCCGGCACCACCAGCAGATTGGGTGCCTGCACCGCGACGGTGAGCAGGTCAAAGTCCTTCAGCGCGTCGTACTGGGCATTCTTGATCAGGTGCGGTGCGATGACGAAAGGCCCGAGCGACGAGACGAACAGCGTGTAGCCATCGGCTGGTGCGCGCTTGACCGCGGCGGCGCCGATGGTGCCGGTGGCGCCGGGCTTGTTGTCGACCAGGAAGTTGCCGCCAAGCTTTTCCTGCAGCTTGGGCGCCATCGCCCGGGCGATGGTGTCGGTGGAGCCGCCGGGCGGGAACGGCACGACGATGGTCACCGGCTTGTCGGGCCAGGCCTGGGCGGGTGAGGCGAGCAGCGCGCCCAGGGCGACGACGAGCGCGGACAACAAGGACTTCATGGGACGGGTCTCCTGGTAGTTCGATCGGCCACTGGATATTTGTAACGGTAGCGCTACCGTATCCAAAAGTCCAGCCTTCTCCTTGGTTCGGGGTGGGGATTGCGGGGGGCTGGTGTCGGGCCGCGGCCGGGTTCAGGCGCTGCTGCGCTCGACGATCGAGAAGCCGATGTCGACGACCCGCTGTTTCACCGGCCGGCCCTCGGCGCGGTCGACGATGAACTGCGCGGCCTGGCGGCCGATGGCTTCGCCGTCGATGCGCACGCTGGTCAGCGCCGGGTGCAGGTCGGCGGCGAAATCGAGGTCGCCGAAACCCATCACCGCGAGCCGGCGCGGCACGGCCAGCCCGCGCGCCTGCGCTTCGGTCAGCACGCCCAGTGCCAGCAGGTCGGAACTGCAGAACACCGCGTCGGTCAGCGGCGCGCCGCTGAGCAGTTCGGCCAGCGCCTGCCGGCCCGCCTTCAGCGTTGTGGGCGCCGGCACCTGGATCAGCACCGGCGGCGCCAGGCCCAGGCGTGCAACCTCGGCCACGAAGGCCTGCAGGCGGCGGCCGGCGCGCTCGTCGTCGCCACTCACCGCGGCCAGGCGCTGCCTGCCGCGCCCGTGCAGGTAGCCGGCCGCGGCGCGGCCGACATCGGCGTGCGAAAAGCCGACCAGCATGTCCAGCGGCGTCGGCGTCAGGTCCCAGGTCTCGACCACCGGAATGCCGGCGGCGAGCAGGCGGCGCCGGCCCTGGTCGGAATGCAGGATGCCGGTCAGCACGATGCCGTCGGGGCGTCGGCCGATGATGGCCTCGAGCAGCGCGTCCTCGCGCTCCAGCACGTAGCCGGACTGGCCCAGCATCAGCTGGTAGCCGCGCTCGGCCAGGGCCACGGTGAGCGACTGCACGGTCTGCAGGAACACCGGGCCGGAGATCGTGGGCACCACCGCGGCCACCAGCCGGCTGCGCGAGGAGGCCAGCCCGCCGGCCAGGCGGTTGGGCACATAGCCGGTGCGGCTGACAGCCTCGGTCACGCGCTGCAGCACGTCCGGCGACACCTGCGTGGGCGTGTTCAGCGCGCGCGAGGCGGTGATCGGCGCCACGCCGGCCAGCCGCGCCACATCGTGCAGCGTGACGGCACCGCTGCCCCGACGGCGCCGGGCGGGAGGGTTGTCTGCCGATTCCATGCACCGATTCTAGGGTCGAATCAGGCCGATGATGACAGCGCTACCGTCCCGCGGACCGCTGCCGAAAAGCCCGACCCCGAACGGCGGCCGGACGCGTCGCCCGACAATGGTCGGATGGTCCTGTCCACCGACTTCGCCGATCCCGAACCCACCCGCCGCGAGATCGATGCCCTCCCCGGCCCGCTGCTGCTGGAGTTCGGCACCGCCTGGTGCGGCCATTGCCGGGCTGCGCAGGCACCGCTGGCCGAGGCCATGGCGGCGCATGCGGGCGTGCGGCACATCAAGGTCGAGGACGGCAGCGGGCGGCGGCTGGGCCGCAGTTTCGGCGTCAAGCTCTGGCCGACGCTGGTGTTCCTGAAGGATGGCCGGGAGCTGGCCCGCGTGGTGCGCCCGCGCGAATCTGCGCCGATTGCGCAGGCCCTCGCGGCCATCGACCCCGCCGCCTGAGGCGGGCGCATCTCAGGCCGGCGTGGGTGCCGGCGGCGAGTTCTTGCGCACGAGCGCCACCACCATCGTCAGCAGCAGCGCGAAACCCACCAGCAGCACCGCGCCGACGGCCCACACCACCCACACGAGCATCGGCGCGGCGCCGCCCAGCCAGCCCAGCAGCGACTGCATCAGGTCCAGCGCGAGGCGGATTGCATCCTGCCACCCGGGCACCCAGCGTTCGATCCACACGGCGAACGGAATCCGCTCGAGCAAGGGTTTCAGGTCGCCGACCCACTGCACGCCACCGAGCAGCAGCGCATGCAGTCCCCAGCCGGCCAGGGACCACAGACCCAGCAGCAGCAACGCGATGATCCAGATGGCCACGATCATGAGGCCGCCATCGTGCCACAGTGCCGGCCCGGGACCATCGCCAAGCGCAATGGTGCCGGCCCCATGCTCCGCGAGGGTTAGCGCGCCCCGCCGCTGGGGCCGGTGCCCTGGTTCTGGCAGCTCGGCAGGATCGGTGGCTGCACCACCCCGCGGTCGCATGACCAGCCCACCGAGCCCACGGTCGGGAAGATGGTGTCGCGGTGCACGATGCTGGTCCCCGAAGGAATCGTGGTTTCCTCGCCCGGGTCCGGCGTGCAGGTGTTGCCGCCCACGGTCCACGAGGTCGGCGCCTTGCAGGTGATGGGCTGGATCACCGTCGCGCCGCTCGAGTCGGTGGTCACGACGATGTTGTCCAGCACCTGGTCGTAGCCGGTGCCATCAGCCCGGAAGGGCATGCCCAGCGGGTCGAAGGTGCTGGGGTTCAGGCCGGCGTTGACGATCAGGTCGTGCAACAGCCCATCGTTGCGGATCTGGTTGATGGCGGCAGAAAGCGCTTGCGGATTCGCGGCCACCATCTGCGGCGTCAGGCTGGCCGCGCCCGGGAAGCCAGCGGCCTTGGCGACATCCGAGGCAATCTTGTCGGTCAGGCCGGTGACGGCCATGAAGATGTAGGCATTGGGCTTGGGCGACAGCGTCGTCAGCGAGCGCCGCACCTTGCCATCGGGCCGGGTGACGGTGATCACCATCGGCGACACGAAGCCGGTGAGCTTGACGCGGAAGTAGCCGATGCTGTTGGTGGTGGCGCTGACGGTCTTGCCATTCATGTCGACGATCTGCACCAGCGCATTGGCGATCGGCGCGCCGTCGCCGGCCGTGCCGTCGCCGCTGGCACTGCCGTCGGCCGGGCCGCCATCGCCGCCGAAACTGTCCTGTGCATGGCTGATGGGCAGGCATTGCACGGTCTCGGGAATCGGCACCATCAGACCGGTGGCGGTACAGGTGAACGTCGCCTGCCCGGTCGGAAGGCCTTGCGAGTCCACGAAGGTGTAGGTGCCGCCGCCATCGACCTTGTCCGGGAGCTGGTCGGCAATGCACAGCGTGTTGTCGGCGCCGGTCCAGCTGATCGAAGCTGGCCGGCACACCACCGGCGCAGGCACCTCGCAGATCGGCACCGCGGTGGTGGTGAGCGCACCGTCGGTGCAGGCATAGCTGATCGAGCCCACCTTGCCCGAAGACGCCAGGAAGGTGTGCGAAGTGCCCGAGGCCAGCTGCGTCGGTTCACCCGCGTTCGCGGTGCAGGTGTTGTTGGCCACGGTCCAGCTCACGTTGCTGGTGTCGCAGGCCAGCGGCGCACGCTTGTCGCAGGTGGCCGTGCCCTTGGGGCTCAGCGTGCCGTCGCTGCAGGAATAGGTGGCGCTGCCGCGGGTGTCGCCGACGGAATCGACAAAGGTGAAGCTGGCGCCTGAAGGGATTTGCGCGGTCTGGTCGGGGTTGGGCGTGCAGGTGTTGCCGCTCGCGGCCCAGCTGGTGACCGGGTTGCAGGGTTGCGGCGCCGGGCCGCAGCTTTCCGGGAACACCAGGCAGGCAAACGCGCCGATCTCGCCGACATAACTCAGCGCACCATCGCTGATCGGCCCCTGGACATAGACCTTGGTGCCGTCCACCGCCGTGTGATTCTGCGTCTCGGGGTAGTAGCGGTAGGTGTAGGGCGTCAATGTCCGGTTGGACTGGTGCGACGGGAAATACTGCGGGTAGGTGCGCTCGGCCCAGTCGAACAGCTCGGCCACGGTGGGGATGCGGGGTGTCAGCGTCGTCGCCTGCACGCGGCGGCGCAGATCGGCCGAGACCAGCTGCTTGTCGAAGCCGGTGAAGCTGCGCAGGCACTCGCCCTCGACCATGCGGTACGACACCATGGCGGCCTGGCCCTTGCTGCCCAGCTGGCAGGCACCGACCTGCGTCACCGCGGCACGCGGCAGCTGCAGGGTCTGCTTCGGCGCGGCGCCGGGCGCAGGCGAGCTGGCTTCGCGGCCACCGCCACACGAGGCCAGCAGCACCGCCGAGACGGCCAACAGACGAACGATTTGTCGTGCAAACATCGGTATCCCCAACTCCACGGACTGCAAGCTGCCCGTCAACCAGCATCGCACTGTGCCCAGCCCCTGCGTCGGCGGGGCGCCCGGGGCGCCGTAACCGATGTAAAGGCTGGTGCCCTCAGGCAGATGCAGCTCACACCCTACACTGTCGCCCAGCCCCGGCCGGCTCGCCGATGCCTTTAGTCATCCGGCTCGAGCCGGAGCCGCCCCCCTGCCTTGTTGATGCAGCTCGACCACATCCGCCATCGCCTGCGCGCCCTCGGTGCCAAGCCCCCCCACGAGCAGCGCGTGCTGCGCCTGTGGAGCCAGGCCCTGCCGCAGGACAGCGGCCGCCGCAAGCCCGAGGACACGCTGCCTGCCGGCCTGCGCGCCGGGCTGCCGGCCCTGCTGACCGAACTGGACGCGCTGGCCGGCGTGCACTCGCAGCATCCGGGCGAGGACGGGTCGGCGCGGCTGCTGGTGCGCCTGGCCGATGGTCAGACGGTGGAAAGCGTGCTGCTGCCGCGCGACGGCCTGTGCGTCTCGTCCCAGGTCGGCTGCGCGGTCGGCTGCGTGTTCTGCATGACCGGACGCGAGGGACTGCTGCGCCAGCTGGGCAGTGCCGAGATCGTCGCCCAGGTGGTGCTGGCGCGGCGCCAGCGCCCGGTGAAGAAGGTGGTGTTCATGGGCATGGGCGAGCCGGCCCACAACCTGGACAACGTGCTCGAGGCGATCGAGCTGCTCGGCACGCTGGGCAACATCGGCCACAAGAACCTGGTGTTCTCGACCGTCGGCGACCTGCGCGTGTTCGAGCGCCTGCCGCAGGGGCGCGTCAAGCCGGCGCTGGCGCTGTCGCTGCACAGCACGCTGGCCGCGCTGCGCGAGAAGCTGTTGCCGCGCGCACCGCGCATCGCGCCGGACGAACTGGTGGCCCGTGCCGAGCATTACGCCCGCAGCACCGGCTATCCCGTGCAATACCAGTGGACCCTGCTCGAGGGCATCAACGACGGCCAGGACGAGCTCGACGGCATCGTCCGCCTGCTGGCCGGCAAGTACGGGGTGCTGAACATGATTCCGTACAACAGCGTGGACGGGCTGGACTTTCGACGCCCGAGCTGGGAGCGCGCCGCCGAGATCGCGCGCCAGCTTCACCGCCGCGGCGTGCTGACCAAGCTGCGCCATTCGGCCGGCCAGGACGTGGAAGGCGGCTGCGGCCAGTTGCGGGCACGGGCGCTGGCCGATGGCGAGGCGCGCGTTGTCTTGCAGCGCCGGCCGGCCGCCATTCATCCGCCTGCCTGACGCTTCGTCCGCGGAGCGCCGCGCTTCATCGCAAGTCGCTGTCGGCCGGCGACGCCAATCCCTAGAGTTCGCTCCATCGCAACCGTGGTTGCCCGGATTCCAGGAGATCGAAATGAACGCCAAGCACAGCTTCACGACCCGCTTCAACGCCGCCGCACTGGGCCTGGCCCTGATGATGACCCTGGCCACCATGGGCGGACTGAACCAGCTGGCCAGCAGCGAGAACGCGTCTTCGCAGGCTGCCCAGATCGAGCTCGCCAGCACCGGCGCGCAGCCGGCCGTGCAGCAGGTGGTGATCGTCGGCAAGCGCGCCACCCGCGCCTGACGCGCGAATGAGCCTCAACTAGGCAGCGCCCCCGGCGCGCCCCTCGGGCGCGCACAACAGACCCAGCATGCCGGGGCGCAGGTACAGCGACACCACGTTGTCCACCCGCGCCGAAGGCACCCAGCGTTGCAGTTCCGATGCCGCGTTGATCTGCGCAAACACCACCTGCGCGGCGATGGCCGGATCGAGCGGCCGCACCGACCCATCCATCATCCCGTCGACCAGCACGCTGCCGATGCGCTCGGTCAGCCGCTGCATCGTGCGGCGCACCTGCTCGCGGTGCGCCTGGTCCGGCAATGCGCTGGTGGCGGTGTTGCGCAGCAGCGGCCCGCGGTCCGACAACTGAAAGCGCAGCACCTCGGCCGCCGCGGCGCAGGCACGCTGCCAGCCGGGGCCGCTGGCGCTCTCGGCCGCTCGCAGCGTGCCGCGCAGCAGCGTGAAGCTGCGCTCGAAGCAGGCCGCGATCAGGTCGTCCTTGGTGTCATGGTGGTGATAGAACGAGCCCTTGGTGACGTTCAGGCGCGCCGAGATCTTGTCCACCGAGGCACCGCGGTAGCCCTGCTCATTGACCAGTTCGGTGGCCGCGCGCAGGAAAGCCTCCTCCGGCCCCTCGGGCGCTGCCAGCGCCGACGCATCGGCCGGCGGCACGGACCACGTGGCCCCCGGCCCGGCCAGGCCACGCAGCAGGATGTCGGCCACGCGGGCGGCGACGCGCGGGTAGTCGTCCAGTTCGAAGCGCTGGATCCACGATCGCACCCAGTGCGCCACCGACACCACCTGGTGGGCCCGTGCATTCAGGTCCTCGCGTGACCAGTTCGCGCTCTCGGGCCCCTTCAACAGGCCGCGCACGCTGCGGAAGAAGTTGGTGTAGGCCGCGAACACCTCGCTCTGCTGCGGCTCGGGCAGCGCGCGGATGTCGTTGAACGAGATCAGCGGCGGCCGCGTGCCTGCCTCGGTCTCGGCCAAGGTCTGCGCATGACAGCGAAAGAACGCGGCCACGCGCGCCGCAATGTCGGGCGCCCGGGCAGCCTCGGCCACCACCGCCTCATGCACCTCGATCGCGCGCAGGAAGCAGGCTGTCGCCAGGTCTTCCTTCTTGCGGTAGTAGTAGGTCACGCTGGTCGTGACCAGCCCGACGCTGGCGGCGATGTCGGCCAGCGTCGCCCCCTTCACGCCCTGCTGGTTGAACAACCGCGCGGCCGCGGCCAGCACCGCCTCGCGCTTTTCCTGGAAGCGCGCAGTGGGCGGCGGCGATGAAGTGGCGGCAGAACTCATGGGCTTGTCAGTCCGCTCGGCGACAGTGCCGGGCGGGTGGTGCATCATCGACAAAATCGAATTCTCGGTACGTCATGGTTAACCCTAGTCCCCTATGTGACGGCAGCTGATCTTGCTGTGTTTTCGAAGGATTAGTTTGCCATTCGCCAGGGCTCTCTGCTATCTTTGCGGCGCTGGGGGCGAGGCGCCCCTGCCCACCATCCGCCGCCACAGGCCGAGGAGACACATGAACTTCACGATGTCCGAGAAGCAGGCCTACTGGCGCCAGCGCGTGATCGACTTCATGAACGAGCACGTCTACCCCAACGTGCCGGTCTACAACCAGCAGATGAAGGACTTCGGCGAGCACCGCTGGCAGGTGGTGCCGATCGTCGAAGACCTGAAGAAGAAGGCCAAGGCCGCCGGCCTGTGGAACCTGTTCCTGCCGCGCGATTCGCTGCCCGAGGACAGCCCCTACCAGGGCGCCGGCCTCACCAACCTCGAGTACGCGCTGTGCGCCGAGGAAATGGGCAAGGTCGGCTTCGCGTCCGAGGTCTTCAACTGCTCGGCGCCCGACACCGGCAACATGGAAGTGCTGTGCCGCTACGGCAGCGACGAGCACAAGGCGCGCTGGCTGCAGCCGCTGCTGGCCGGCGAGATCCGCTCGGCCTTCCTGATGACCGAGCCCGACGTCGCCTCGTCGGACGCCACCAACATCGCCACCTCCATCGTGCGCGACGGCGACGAGTACGTGATCAACGGCACCAAGTGGTGGTCTTC
>CAZXLI010000282.1:0-8983 GCA_964641795.1 uncultured Bordetella sp.
AGCAAGATCTGCGCGATCTGTAAGAAGAACCCGGTCGATCCGACCTTCCGTCCGTTCTGCTCCAAGCGCTGCGCTGACATCGACCTGCAGCGCTGGTTCGCCGGCGTCTATGCCGTGCCGGGGGTGGAGAACAACGACGCTCCGCCGGACCACGAGGAAGAGGAATAGCCCCGCTGGACTTGGGAAGGCGGCTCTTCTATAGACCGGCTCCCGCGACGGCGGCGGTCTTTGCAGCCAAGCCTGGGTAGCTCAGTTGGTAGAGCAGCGGATTGAAAATCCGCGTGTCGGTGGTTCGATTCCGCCCCAGGCCACCAAGACGTCTTTCGCGGTGTTTCGCAGAAGCCCGCAAGACCCAGGAAAGCCCTAGAGAAACAACGCTCTAGGGCTTTTTTCATGCCCGCGGTCTTTCGCGGAGGCCCGCTTGAAGCCGGGGGCAACTGGGGGCAAGATCGGGGGCAAATCGAGTAGTGGGGGCAAGAGGCGTCGACAGTTGCCCCCGCGAGGCCACCTTGGACCTCCCAGACATGCCCACCGATAAGCTCACCGATCAAGCGATCCGCAAGGCCAAGCCGGCCGAAGGGAAGGTAAAGCTGAGCGACGGCGCCGGCCTGTACCTTGAGCTGTGGCCGAACGGAGCCCGGTACTGGCGCTTGAAGTACCGGCTCGCTGGCGTCGAGAAGCGGCTGTCGCTTGGGGTGTATCCCGACGTGACGCTGGCCGATGCGCGCCGACGCCGCGACGAGCACCGTCGGATGCTCGCTGACGGCATGGATCCCAGCCAGGTGCGGAGGGAGTCCAAGCAGGCCCAGCAGGCGGCCGCGGAGGCGGCGCGAAGAGACGAGGAAGGCCTTGCGCCGGCGGGCAGCTTTGAGGCTGTCGCGCGCGAGTGGCACGAGATCCGCAAGGGCGACTGGTCCGCGAGTTACGCCGGCAAGATCATGGATCGGCTCGAGGCCGACATCTTTCCCTACGTTGGCAGGCGGCCGGTCGCGGCCATCGCCGCGCCCGACTTGTTGGCCGTGCTGCGAAGAATCGAGGCCCGCGGCGCCATCGAGACCGCCCATCGCGCTCGCGAGAACTGCAGCCAGGTCTTCCGATTCGCGGTGGCCTCTGGGCGCGCCGAGCGCGATCCGGCGGCCGACCTGAAGGACGCGCTGCGCAAGCCCGTGGTGAAGCACTTCCCGGCTATCACCAAGCCGGAGCGCCTGGCCGAGCTACTGCGGGCGATGTGGGCCTACCAGGGCACCCCTGTCGTTCGGGCGGCACTGCGGTTGGCACCCCTGCTGTTGCTTCGCCCCGGTGAGCTGCGGCATGCTCAGTGGCCCGAAATCGACCTGGAGTCGGCCACCTGGACGGTGCCGGCGAAGAAGATGAAGCGCGAAAAGGTGGGCAAGGAGCAGGGGCCACCCCACATCGTGCCGCTGCCAACGCAGGCCGTGTCCGTCTTTGCGGACCTGCGGGCGCTCACCGGGATGAGTCCTTTCGCCTTTCGCGGTGAGCGACATCACGATCGGCCGATGAGCGAGAACACGGTGAACGCAGCTCTTCGCGCGATGGGCTTCGGCGCCGATGAAGTCACTGGGCATGGCTTCCGCGCGACCGCACGAACCATCCTAGCTGAGCGCCTCGGCGTCGACGAAGCAGTGATCGAGGCCCAACTGGCCCACAGCGTGAAAGACAGCCTGGGCCGGGCGTACAGGCGCGCATCAGCCTGCAGGAATTCGTCGACCTGTTCTGGTGGAAGTGGGAAGACGGCGGCGCCCAGGGGCGCAGCGGCAAGCCCAGGATCCCCAAGGCGATGGAACTCGCGTTCGCCGATCCGCAGACCGATGACGAGCGGCTGATCAAGCGCTACATCGACGAAGCCAATGCCCGCGAGGCCCTGGCGCTGCAGGCCGAGCTGTTCAAGCAGCGCAAGCGCATCGCCGACGCCGAGCGCAGCCTGCAGGTCAAGCCGACGAAGAAGGCCACCGAAGACCTGCGCATCGCGGGCGACAAGGTGGGCCGCATCCTGGGCTGGCTGGCCGACCTGGGCCGCACCGAGCCGCTGGAGCGCGACGAGCGCATCTTCCCGCTGCACTACGCGCCGGTGATGGTGTGGGAGGACGGGCAGCGCGTGCTCAAGCCCATGCGCTACGGCTGCCGGCCGGCCGGCGCGCCGGCGTCGTACGACCAGCGATTTCCGGGCACCTACAACGCGCGGCGCGACAACCTGCAGGGCTTTTGGCGCAAGCAGTTCGGCCATACCCACGGCATCATGGTGGCCACCGCGTTCTACGAGAACGTGCCGCGCCACAAGGCCGAAGGGCGCGAACTCGCACCCGGCGAAACGCCGGAGAACCGGGTGCTGGAGTTCCGGCCGCGCCCGACGCAGGAGATGCTGGTGGCCTGCCTGTGGTCGCGCTGGTCAGCGCCGGGCGAGCGCGACCTGTTGTCCTTCGCGGCCATCACCGACGAGCCGCCGCCCGAGGTGGCGGCCGCGGGCCACGACCGCTGCATCATCCCGATCAAGCCCGAGCATGTGGACGCGTGGCTGAACCCCGAAGCCAGCACGCTGCAGCGTC
The DNA here is from genome assembly GCA_964641795.1 of uncultured Bordetella sp. Lineage (GTDB taxonomy): Bacteria > Pseudomonadota > Gammaproteobacteria > Burkholderiales > Burkholderiaceae_C > Pseudaquabacterium. Next base: position 2,565 of record CAZXLI010000282.1, read on the forward strand.
TGCAGGCCATCCTCGACGACCGCGCGCGGCCGTACTACGAGCACCGTCTGGCCGCCTGAAGCGGGCGCCGCGCAGGCCCGCATCACCATGTGTCGAGCTCGACAGCAAGTCGACAAGACCCGGACACCCGAGGCCTGCACACTGCCAGGCATCGGGCGCCACACTCCTCCTTTCCCTCCCTCCCTTCGGCGTCCGGTCTTCTCGCCACGCGCAGCGGCCTCCCGCACGCGTGGCGCCTTTTTTCGGCGTCCGCCCGCCACTGCGGCAGGGGCATGTCGCGGCACCGACAATGGCGCCGATGCAGAACCCCGCACCCGTCGTGCTGGTGCCGCCCTCGGGCGGCGCTGTCGTCTCCACCGGCCCGGTGCTGTCGGCGCGCCAGGTCTGGGTGCTGGCGCTGCTGACGCTGTTCTGGGGCCTGAACTGGCCGATCATGAAGGCGGCCGTCAGCGAGATGCCGCCGCTCAGCTTCCGCGCCCTGTCGCTGCTGCTGGGCCTGCCTTGCCTGGCGCTGGGGCTGAAGCTGCTGCGCGTGCCGTTCCGGGTGCCGCGTGGCGAATGGCGTCGCATCGGGGCCCTGAGCGTCACCAACATGCTGGTCTGGCATGTGTTCCTGATCCTCGCGCTGCCGCACCTGAGCTCGGGCCGCGCGGCCATCCTCGGCTACACGATGCCGGTGTTCTCGGCGCTGTGGGGCCGCTTCGTGTTCGACGAGCGGCTCACGCTGCGGCAGGCGCTGGGCGTCGCGGCCGCTGGCGTCGCGGTGCTGCTGCTGCTGTGGCACGAGTTCACCCGGCTCAGCGGCGCGCCGCTGGCCGCTGCCGCGGTGCTGGTGGCGGCCGTGGTGTGGGGCCTGGGCACGCAGCAGCTGCGCCGCACGCAGACCGGCGTGGCCACCTTGACGATCTCGTTCTGGATGACCGCGGTCACGACGCTCGTGCTGTGCGGCCTGGCGCTGGCCTTCGAGCCCCTGCCGCGGCAGCTGCCCGGCGGCACCACGCTGGGCGCCATCGTCTACAACGCCGTGCTGGTGTTCGGCTATTGCCACGCGGCCTGGTTCTACCTGGCGCGCACGCTGACGCCGGTGGCCTCCAGCACCAGCGTGATGCTGATCCCGGTGCTGGGCATCGTCTCGGGGGCCTGGTGGCTGGGCGAGCGGCTGCACTGGCAGGACGGCGCGGCGATCACGCTGATCCTGCTGTCGATCGCGGCCGTGCTGCTGCCTGCGCGCGGGCATCATGCGGGGCATGCCCGCGGCTGACGATCGCCTGCGCCTTGCCGAACTGACGGCCTGCTTCGCGGCGGCCTGCGAGCTGGCCATGGGCCAGAGCGCCGACCATGCGCTGCACGCCACGGTGCTGGCGCTGCGCCTGGCGCGCGCGGCAGGCTTCGACGCGGGCGTGCAGCGCGAGGTCTATTACCAGGCGCAGCTGCGCTTCGTCGGCTGCAATGCCGACACCGAGCTGATCGCCTCGATCGCGGGCGACGTGATCGCCCTGCGCCAGGCGGTGGCGCCGGTCGACACGGCCGATGGCGCGGCCATGGCCGCGACCCTGCTGGGCCGCTTGCGCGCCGAAGCCGCCGGCCAGCCCTGGTGGCAGCAGGTGGCCGCGGTGCTGCGCGGCATGCTGCAGGCCGGCCGCTTCGAGGGCGAGGTCTTTCCCGGCCACTGCGAGGTGGCGCAGCAGCTCGGCCGGCGCCTGGGCTTCGGCGAACGCTTCGCCGCCGGCCTGGGCCAGCTGTATGCGCGCTGGGACGGCCGTGGCGTGCCCGCCGTTGCCGGCGCACAGCTGATGCCGGCGGTGCGTGTGGTGACGCTGGCGCAGGACGCCCTGCTGCACCACCGCCTGGGTGGCTGGGACGCGGTCGACCGCGTGCTCAAGGCGCGCCGCGCCGGGCAGTACGACCCCGCGCTGGTGGACCTGGCGCTGGCCCTCGGCCCGGCCTGGCTCGACGCGCTGCCGGGCGACTGGCCCGCGCTGTTCGCGCTGGAGCCGGCGCCGCAGGCCTGGCTGGAAGGCGAGGCGCTGGATGCCGCGCTGCAGGTGCTCGCCGACCATGCCGAGATCCAGTCGCCCTGGCTGCTGGGCCATGGCGCCTGCGTCGCTGCGCTGGCGGCGCAGGCCGGCGCCGCGCTGCAGCTCCCGCCGCCGGAGCAGCGGGCGCTGCGCCGCGCGGCGCTGCTGCACGATGTCGGCCGCGTCGGCGTGCCGGCCGGCGTGTGGGCGCGGCCCGGGCCGCTCTCGGCCAGCGAACGCGACCGCGTGCGCCTGCACAGCCACTACAGCCAGCAGATCCTCGGCCGCGCGCCGGCCCTGCAGGCGCTGGCGCGGCTGGCCGCCAGCGCGCACGAGCGGCTGGACGGCAGCGGCTATGCGCGCGCACTGCCGGCCGAAGCGCTGCCCCCGGCCGCGCGCGTGCTGGCCGCGGCCGACCTGGTGGCGGCGCTGTCGCAGGCGCGGCCGCACCGCGCGGCCCTGGCGCCGCCGGAGATCGAGCGCACCGTGGCCGACGAGGTGCGCGCCGGCCGCATCGACGCCAGCGCCGCCCGGGCCGTGCTGGCCGCCGCCGGCCTCGGGCAGGCACTGCCGGCCACCGCGCGCGCCGCACGGCCCGCGGGCCTGAGCGAGCGCGAGGCCGAGGTGCTGGGCCAGCTGGCGCGCGGCCGCACCAACAAGCAGATCGCGCAGCGGCTGGGTATTTCGCCGAAGACCGTCGGCCATCACCTCGAAAGCATCTACGGCAAGACCGGCCAGCGCACCCGTGCCGGCGCGACGGCCTGGGCCATCGGGCAGCGGCTGGTGGCCTCTGACTGACCCATCAGGAACGCGGCAAGGCGCGCCCGGGGCGTTCACCGGCTGCCGGTGCGCAGGTGCCGGTCCAGGAAGTCGGCGATCGCCTGGTAGGCCCTGACCTCGTTGGCCCGACGCGTGAAGCCATGGCCCTCGTCGTCGAACACCAGGTAGTCCACCGGTACGCCGTGTCGGCGCACCGCGTCGACGATCTCGTCGCTCTCGGCACGCAGCACGCGCGGGTCGTTCGCGCCCTGCATCACCAGCAGCGGGCTGCGGATCTGGTCGGCATGGAACAGCGGCGAGATCGCACGCAGCATCTCGGCTTCGGTCTCGGGGTCGCCGATCTCGGTGGCCAGCGCCCGCCGATAGGCGGTCCAGTGCGGCGGAATGGATTCCAAAGTACGCAGCCAGTTGCTGACGCCGAACAGGTCCACGCCGGCGCCAAAGGCCTCGGGGCGGAACGCCAGCGCGGCCAGCACCATGTAGCCGCCGTAGCTGCCGCCGAGGATCGCGACCCGCTGGCCGTCGATGCCGGGCTGCGCGGCCAGCCAGTGGCGCGCCGCGACACAGTCCCACAGCGGCTCGCGGCCATGCCGGTGGTCGTCAGCGGCGAGAAAGGCCTTGCCGTAGCCGCTGCTGCCGCGGTGGTTCACCGCCAGCACCGCATAGCCGCGGTGCACCAGGAACTGCGTCAGCGCGTGGTAGCCGCGGGTGCTCTGGCCGCCGGGACCTCCGTGCACCAGCACCACGGCAGGCGCCGGCGATCTGGACGAGGCCTGCGCCGGCCGGTAGAAGATGGCCGGGATCATCAGGCCGTCGAACGAGGCGAAGCGCAGCGCGCGGCCGGCGGCCAGCTGCCGCGGTGTGAGCGGTGGCGCCAGGCTGTGCGTCAGCTGGCGCCAGGCACCGGTGGCCAGGTCGAGCACGAACACGTTGCTCGGCGAGCGGTCGTCGTTCAGCAGGAAGGCCAGGCGACGGCTGTCGGGCGAGAACACCGGCTGCCGCAGCTGCCCGGCCGGCAGCGGCGGCAGGTGCAGCACGCGCTGGCGCCGCCGGTCGAACAGCTGCAGCTCGCTGCGGCCCTCGCGCTGGCGCAGCACCAGGCGGTAGCGCCCGTCGGGCGAGAACGCGGCGGCCTGCACGTCGCCGTCGCGCCCGGCTTCGCTGGCCGGCGGCGTGGCCAGTGCGCCGCCGGCCAGCGCCAGCGTGCGCAGCTGCGCGTACTCGCTGTCCTGGTCGGTGCTCAGGACCAGCCGGGCGCCGGCGGGATCGAAGGCGAGGGCGCTGAAATTGCTAACGCCCGAATGCGGCGTCAGCAGGCGCTGCGATCCGTCGTCCAGGTCGAGCAGGTGGATGTCGGCATCGGCCGTGGTCCGCCCCGGGCCCAGTGCCACCCAGCGGCCGTCGCGGCTGGTGAGCGCGATGTCCAGTCCGGTCTCGTTGCGCCACAGCAGCGTGCGGTGATATTTCGCGGCGTCGATGCGGTACAGGTCGAAGGCGCGGGCGTCGCGCTCGTTGGTGGAGACGAGGAAGCCGCTGCCATCGGCGAGCCAGCCGTGGAAGCGCGCGGTCAGGCCGTCGCCGGGCGTCAGGTCCTGCACGCGGCCGTCGGGCTCGCGCACGAACAGGTGGGTCCGCTCGTTGCCGCCCTGGTCGGCGCTGTAGAGCAGGCGGCCGTCGCGCGGGAAGGCGGCGACGAGGAAGCGGTCGTCGTCCGCCCCCGGGGCGGGCAGCGCGCGCGCCGGGCCGCCGGCGAGCGGCAGCGCCTCGAGCTGCCAGCGTCCCGAGCGGTTGCTGCTGAGGTACAGCTGGCGGCCGTCGGGCGCGAACGCCAGGCCGCTGTAGCCGGTGCTGGCCATGAACTGCGCCGCGCTGTGGCGCGGCAAGGGCGCCGGCGTGCGGGCGAGGGCCGGCGCGGCGGCAAGCGCTGCGCCCAGCGCAAGCGCCAGCCCGAGCGCCAGTTGCCGGGTCAAGCGCCGGATGCGGCTGATGCGGTCCTCGGCCCCCATGGTGCTTCCCCTGCGCGAACTGCCGCCTGCGCGACAGTGGCGGCAGCCTACACTGGCCCGACGATGCGCGAGCCCGCCGCTTCCATTCCCCCGGCAGCCTCGGCGGTCCCGGCGGACGAGCCGGCCTACGGGTGGGTCGTCGCGTGGGCCTGCTTCGCTGCGCTGGCGGTGATCTTCGGCGTCGCCTATTCGTTCGCCGCCTTCTTCGATGCCTTCAGCGCCGAGTTCCATGCCCGGCGCGCCGATGTCTCGCTGGTGTTCGGGCTTTCGGGGCTGATCTACTTCGTGCTCGGGGCGGTGGGCGGCCTGCTGGCCGACCGCTTCGGGCCGCGCATCGTCTGCACCGCGGGCATGCTGTGCATCGCCGGCGGGCTGCTGGGCTGCAGCTTCGCGCCCTCGATCGGCGCGGTCTATGCCGCGTACGGCGTGGGCATCGGCATCGGCATCGCGCTGGTCTACACGCCGTCGATCGCCTGCGTGCAACCCTGGTTCACGCGCCGCCGCGGCCTGGCCGCGGGCCTGGCCAGCGCCGGCATCGGCGCCGGCACGGTGGTGGTGCCGCTCGCGGCCAGCGGTCTGATCGCGGTGGTCGCCTGGCGCAGCGCCTTGCAATGGCTGGCGCTGGGGGCGCTGCTGCTTGGCTGTGGCGCGACGCTGCTGCTGCGGCGCGCGCCGGCTGCCACGGCGCGGGCCGGCCGCGGCACCGTGCCCGGCCTGACGCTGCGCGAAGCATTGGCCAGCCGCGAGTTCCGCTGGCTGTACCTGTCGATCCTGCTGGCCAGTCCGGTGATGTTCATCCCCTTCGCCCATGTCTCGGTGTCGGCCCGCGACATCGGCATCGACGACGCGCGCGCGGTCGGCCTGGTCGGGCTGATCGGCATCGGCAGCCTGAGCGGTCGCTTCGCGATCGGCGCGCTGGCCGATCGCATCGGCCGCACCTTGACGCTGGCGCTGGCCCAGGCCTCGCTGGGCCTGAGCTACCTGCTGTGGGGCGCCGCCGAGGGTTACGTCGCGATGGCCGTGTTTGCCCTCTGGCTGGGCCTGAGCTACGGCGGCATGGTGGCGCTGATGCCGGCGCTGTGCATGGACCTCTTCGGCGCGCGGGCGGTCTCCAGCATCCTCGGCACGCTGTACAGCGGCGCGGCGCTGGGCAACCTGGCCGGGCCGGTGCTGGCCGGCTGGGTGTTCGACCGCAGCGGCGGCTACGGGCCGGTGATCTGGGCCTGCCTGGCGCTGTCGGTGTTCGGTACCGCCGCGACCATGCAGTTGCTCAAGCGCAGACCCTGAGGCCGCGGCCGTGCGGCCGCGAACGGAGACGACGATGCCCGACCTGCCAAGCTCGCTGTGCGATTGCACTGCCACCCAGTTGCTAGCGCTGTATCGCAGCGGCCAGGCCTCGCCGCTGGAGGCCACGCGCGCGGTGCTGCAGCGCATCGAGCGGCTGAACCCGCAGCTCAATGCCTACTGCCTGGTCGATGCCGAGGCGGCGCTGGCCGCGGCCGAGGCCAGCACCGGCCGCTGGCAGCGCGGGCAGGCGCACGGCGCACTCGACGGCGTGCCGGTGTCGATCAAGGACCTGATCCTCACCAAAGGCTGGCCGACGCTGCGCGGCTCG
>CAZXLI010000283.1:0-8952 GCA_964641795.1 uncultured Bordetella sp.
GACGTTCCACACATTCTTGGCCGGCCAGCCCATGTTGAGGTCGATGATCTGCGCGCCGCGGTCGATGTTGTAGGCAGTGGCCTCGGCCATCATCGCCGGCTCGGTACCGGCGATCTGCACGGCGATCGGCGCGGCCTCGCCGGCGTGGTCGGCGCGGCGGCTGGTCTTCAGCGTGTGCCACAGCTCCTTGCGCGAGGTCACCATCTCGCTCACCGCGTAGCCCGCGCCGAGCCGGCGGCACAGCTGGCGGAATGGCCGGTCGGTCACGCCCGCCATGGGCGCGACGAACAGGCGATTCGGCAGCTCGTACGGGCCGATCTTGAACGTGGGCAAGGGGAGGGGTGCTGCTGAAAAAGGAGGCAGGAGTATAGCGGCCGGATGTAAGCGGCCGGTCCGCTCGGGGGGTGTCACGGCGGCCTGCCTATCATGGCGACCATGGATGACTGGATCCCCGCGATGCTGGGTGCGCTGGCGCTGCCGAAGTTCGGCCTGCCGGCGGTGTTCGTGATCGCACTGGTCTCGGCCACCTTGCTGCCGATGGGCTCGGAGCCGGCGGTGCTAGGCCTGGTCAAGCTCAACGAGTCGCTGTTCTGGCCTGCGGTGCTGGTGGCCACGGCTGGCAACACCCTGGGCGGCGCCATCACCTGGTGGATGGGCTACGGCGCCGAGCACGTGTATGAACGCATTGCCAAGAAGCCGGCGCAGGCGCGCGCGCTGCAGTGGCTGCAGCGCTTCGGCGCCAAGGCCTGCCTGCTGTCGTGGCTGCCGATCGTCGGCGATCCCCTGTGTGCGGTGGCCGGCTGGTTGAAGCTGCCGTTCTGGCCCTGCGTGCTGTTCATGGCCATCGGCAAGCTCGCGCGCTACATCACGATGACGGCCGTCCTGTTGTGGATCTGGCCCGGGCAACTGACGCCCTGACGCCGACGGCCGCGCGACAATCGCCGGCCATGAGTCACGCCACCCCGAAGACGCCGGCCTACGAGGCCCTGGCGGCCACCTTCCAGCGCCTGCACCACCTGCAGCACCTGCAATCCATCGCCTACTGGGACCAGGCCGCCAACATGCCGCCGCGCGGCAGCAGCGCGCGCGGCGCGGCGCTGGCCGAGATGGCCGCGCTGATGCACCGCCTGCGCACCGATCCGAAGCTGCGCGACGAGCTCGCGCGCGCCGAGCAGGAACCGCTCGACGAACTGCAGCGGGCCAACCTGCGCGAGATGCAGCGCGAATGGCGGCAGTCCAACGCGCTGCCCGAGTCGCTGGTGCAGCGCTCGCAGCTGGCCACCTCGCGCTGCGAGCATGCGTGGCGCGCGCAACGCCCGGCCAACGACTGGGCCGGCTTCGTCGAGAACTTCCGCGAGGTGCTGGCCACTGCGCGCGAGGAAGCCACGCTGCTGGCCGAGCAGGCCGGCTGCGGCAAGTACGACGCGCTGATGGACCGCTTCGAGCCCGGCATGCGCTGCGCGCAGGTCGATCGCATCTTCGGCGAGGTGCGGCAGTGGCTGCCGGGCCTGATCCGCGAGGTCACCGAGCGCCAGTCACGCGAGCACGTGATCGCGCCGACCGGCAGCTTCCCGATTCCCGCGCAGCGCGCGCTGTGCGAGCAGGCGATGCGGTTGCTGGGCTTCGACTTCGAGGCCGGGCGGCTGGACGTGAGCAGCCACCCGTTCTCAGGCGGCGTGCCCGAAGACGTGCGCCTGACCACCCGCTACCGCGAAGACGAGTTCCTGGTCAGCCTGATGGGCACGATCCACGAGACCGGCCATGGCCGCTACGAACAGAACCGGCCGCGCGAGCTGCTGGGGCAGCCCGTTTCGCGCGCGCGCTCGATGGCGATCCACGAGAGCCAGTCCTTGAGCTTCGAGATGCAGCTGGGCAGCCACCCCGGCTTTGCCGGCCTGCTGGCGCCGCTGGTGCGCCAGGCCTTTGGCGACCAGCCGGCCTTCGAGCCGCGCAACCTGCACAAGCTGCTGACGCGGGTGAAGCCCGGTTTCATCCGGGTCGATGCCGACGAGGTGACCTACCCGGCGCACGTGATCCTGCGCTATGAGATCGAGCGGCCGCTCATCGAAGGCGATATCGAGCCCGAGGACATCCCGGCGCTGTGGGACGCGAAGATGATGGAGCTGCTGGGCGTGGACACGCGCGGCAACTTCCGCGACGGCCCGCTGCAGGACGTGCACTGGTCCGAAGCGCTGTTCGGCTACTTTCCGTGTTATTCGCTCGGGGCGATGTATGCCGCGCAGTGGTTCGCGGCGATGCGTCGGGCGATGCCGGACCTGGATGCGCGCATCGCCGAAGGCGACCTGGCACCGGTGTTCGACTGGCTGCGCCAGCACATCTGGCTGCCGGCCAGCCGCTACCCGACCGACGAACTGGCGATCCGCGCCAGTGGCGAGCCGCTGAATCCGGCGCACTTCAAGGCGCACCTCGCGTCCCGTTACCTTTGACCCCGGGCATCAGGCGCCGCTGATCGCCTGCTCCAGGTCGTCGAGCACGGTGTCCAGCCGCTTCAGCGGCGCGGCCAGTGCATGGCGGCGGCCGCGCCGCGGCGCATCGGCGATCAGCTGGCGATGGCTGTCGTCGAGCACCGCATCGTCGAGCGCCAGGCCGTGGCGCGCGAGCATCGCGCCCAGCGAGCTGCGGCGCGAGCGCAGGTCGTCGCGCGTCTGCTGGTAGGCATGCTCGGCCACCAGGCGGCGTTGCGAGTAGCTGAGGATGTTGGCGAGGAACATCTCCGGATCGCGCTGGTCGGGTTCGAACAGGGCGATGTCGGTCTGCGGGTGCGAGGTCTCGTAGCCCTTCAGGCCGAGCTCGAGCCGCGAGTGGATCAGCGTGCGGAAGGTCTGGCTCAGCACCAGCGGCAAGCCGCCCTGCACGATGCGCGGGATGCGCACGCCGCCTTCGAGCACGCGGTGCCGCAGCGAATGCGTGGCATCGAAGGGCACCAGCGGGTTCAGGCACAGCAGCAGGTCCAGGCCCTCGTCAAGCAGCACGCGCGCATGCAGCGTCTTCTTCAGCGCGCCGTCGACATACCAGCGGCCGCCAATGGCCTGCGGCGGGAACAGCCCGGGCAGCGCGGCACTGGCGGCCACCGCGCGCGAGATCGGCACGTGGTCCCAGCCGGGCAGGCCGAACGGGGCCGCCTCGCCGCTGTCGAGATCGGTGGCGACGACGACCAGCCGGTGCTTCAGGCGCCGGAAATCATTGCTGCGGCCGGGCGCCGAGAAGACCTGCTGCAGGCGGGCCTGCAGCGGCTCGGTGCTGAACAGGCCGGTGGGCAGCGCGCGCCCCAGGCGCTCGATCGTCGCGATCAGCGAACGCCGGCCCAGTGCCAGCTGCCAGGCCGCCAGCACCGACAGCCACGGCAGCCGCGCGACACGCCCGGCCAGCTCCGCCACCGCGGGCCGCACGAACAGCGTCGGGCTGACGAGGTCGCTGCCGACGGCCGGGTCGTTCTCGATGAACGAGGCGCACAGCTCGCGCGGCCGCAGGCCGTTGGCCAGCGCCGCGGCAATGAAGCTGCCGGCCGAGACGCCGACGTAGCCGTGGAGCGCGGTGAAGTCCAGCCCCGGGATGGCTTCTTCCAGCGCGCACAGCGCACCGATCTCCCAGGTGGCGCCCAAGGGCCCACCGCCGGCCAGCGCGAGACCGATGCGGGGCCCGCGCGCCTTGCTCGTAGCGACCATTCAGCGCCGGGCCTTTGCTGCGGGAAGGGCCTCAGATCGAGCTGCTGCCCGCGGCCTTGCGGGCCACGCGGCGCTTGGCAGCCGGCTTGGCGGTGCCATTGGGCGCGGCCTCGGCCTTGGCCGCCGGCGCCGCCTTCTTGGCCGGGGCCTTGCGGGCGGCCTTCTTGGCCGGCGTCTCGACCGTGCCGCCCAGCTTGGCCACCGCGGCGGCCAGCGCATCGACACGTTCGGTCAGTGCTGCCACGTCCTTGGCGGTGGGCACGCCGAGCTTGCTCATCGCGCGGGCGGTGCGCTCCTCGAAGATCGATTCGAGCTTGTCCCACTGCGCGTTGGCCTTGTTGCCGACTTCGCCGGCCATGGCCGACATCTTGCCGGCCATGTCGCCGAGCTTCTCACCGGCAGCCGCCTGGGTCTTGCGATGCAGGCTGACGCCTTCCTTCATCAGGGTCTCGAAGCGCTTCATGCCTTCGCCCTGGGCCTTGGCGAAGGCGCCCAGCCCGGCCAGCCAGATCTGCTGGGCCGATTCCTTCACCGTCTGCGCGAGCTGGCTGTCCAGCAGGCCGGCGGGCGAGGCAGCCTTCTGGGCAGCCATCTTTTGGAGCTTCTTGACCATCGTGTTTCCTTCGAATGAGGCCCGTGGCTTGGGCGCGGAGGGCGGGAAGGGTGGCCCGCTCGAGAGGCCACCCGCTGCGGCGCAGTGTAGGCAGCGGCAGTCGAGGGCACAGCCTAATTCCCTAGGGCATCGACCCTAGGGTGAACCCTTGGAACGCGCGACCGCTCGCTACAGCAGCTCTTCGGGCACCAGCGGGCTCAGCAGCCAGGTCTTGATGCGCAGCCACAGCGAGGCATCGGGCTCGTGGTCGAGCACTTCCTCGTCGTCGTCGACGCCGGCGCCGATCCATTCGAGGCCCTGGCCATTGGCGCGCAGCCGCACGCGGTAGGCGCTCTGCAGCCGGTCGAGGTCGATCACGCGCAGCAGCTCCTTGGCCAGCTGCGGGCTGTCGATCACGGCGCCGAGCTCGGTGTTGATGGTGGCCGAGCGCGGATCGAGGTTCATCGAGCCGATGAAGGACATGCGCTTGTCGATCACCACCAGCTTGGCATGCAGCCGGCCCAGGCTGGAGCCGAAGTGGAACGGCCGCTTGTTCTTCTTCACGCGCTGGCCGCTCAGCTCGTAGAGCTCGACCCCCAGGCGCAGCATCTCCTCGCGGTAGCGGCTGTAGCCCAGGTGCACCACGGGTTCGTCGGTGGAGCCCAGCGAGTTGGTCAGCACGCTCATGTGCACGCCGCGGGCGCGCAGCGCGCGCAGCAGCTCCATGCCGCGCGGGCCGGGCACGAAGTACGGCGACGAGGCCACCACCTCGGTCTTGGCCAGCTTCATCGCCTCGACCACGTTGTAGGTGACGCTGGTCTCGAGCAGTTCGCCGCCCACCGAGCCGTCGAAGGGCTTGTCCGGGTGGTCGGCGAAGACGTAGCCGTCGCCCCAGATCAGGCCCAGCCGCCCGTCCTGCAGGTCGTCGGCGATCGGCCCGTAGCCGAGGATGTCGTTCGGCGGCAGCGGCGGCGGCGGCGGTGTCTGCTCGGGACCGGTGACGCGCTCGAAGTACTCGATCAGCTCGGCCTGGTTCATCGCGGTGCGCGCCACCGCGTTGTACGGGTAGACCGGGTCGCTGTTCCAGTAACGGTCGAAAAGAGCGGCCAGCGGCTCGACCATGCGGCCGACCACCAGCGCGTCGAGGTCGATGAAGTTGTCGTTCTCGCCGCGCAGGTAGTACTCGTTGGCCACGTTGCGCCCGCCGATCACCGAGGCAATGCCGTCGGCGATGAACAGCTTGTTGTGCATGCGGTGGTTCACGCGGCCCCAGTCGCCCACCGAGGCGATGAAGCGAGTGGCCTGGCCCGAGCCGCGCGCGCAGCAGAAGGGGTTGAAGACCCGTACCTCGACGTTCTTGTGCGCCGCGAAGGCGAGGAACAGGTCGTCGTCGCCGCCGGTGTAGAAGTCGTCGACCAGCAGGCGCACGCGCACGCCGCGGTTGGCCGCGTCGCGCAACGCGCGCAGCAGCCAGCGGCCGGTTTCGTCGTTCGCGAAGTGGTAGTACTGCACGTCCAGCGACACCTCGGCGCGGCGCGCCAGCTGCACCCGGGTGTCCAGCGAGAACGAGCCCAGCGGCATCAGCCGGAAGCCGCTGAGCGCCGGGTCGGGCGTGGAATTGGCCACCACGTAGGACAGCGTGGTGTTCGGCGACGCGGGAATGGCCTCGCTGGCGATGGCTTCGCGGTTGATCTCCGGCAGCTTGGTGGCGCAGCCGGTGATCAGCAGCAGGCTCAGCCACATCAGGCAAGGCAGCAGGCGGGACAGCAGGGTGTGGATGGCAGGCATGGCGCTCGGGGGTTCGGCAGCGGATTTTGGCGATGAAGCGCTGCGCTGTGCAGGCTTTGTCGTCAACCGGCGACGCCGGCCGCAGAATCGGGCCCATGGACACCCGCTCGAGCCCCGCGCGGCGCCGCCTGCTGCAGGCGGCCGCCGCGCTGCTGGTGCCGCGGGCGATGGCGGCCGATGGCGCCGACCAGCCGACGATCGACACCCTGGCCGTCGGCGGTGGCCAGATCGAATTGCAGTTCGCGCCCGGCTTCGAGGCCCCCGTGCGCCTGCGGGCGAGGCAATGGGTCGAACAATCGGCCCAGGCCGTGGTGGCGTATCTCGGCCGCTTCCCGGTGGCGCAGGTCGAGCTGTTGATGCTGCCCACCGAAGGCGGCGGCGTGGGCGGCGGCACCACCTATGGCGAACCGTCGCCGTACGTCCGGCTGCGCGTGGGCCTGGCCACCAGCGCCGAGCAGTTCCACGACGACTGGGTGCTGGTGCACGAGATGGTGCACCTGGCCATTCCGCGCGTGCCACGCCGCCACAACTGGCTGCAGGAGGGGCTGGCCACCTATGTGGAGGGCGTTGCGCGCGCACGCGCCGGCCTCCTGCCGGTGCCGCTGCTGTGGGGCGCGATGGCGCACGACATGCCGCAGGGCCTGCCGAAGGCGGGCGACGAAGGCCTGGACCACACGCCGACCTGGGGCCGCACCTACTGGGGCGGCGCGATCTTCTGCCTGCTGGCCGATGTGCAGATCCGCCGCCGCAGCGGCGGACGGCTCGGACTGGAGCATGCGCTGCGCGGCGTGCTGGCCGCCGGCGGCAGCTACGCGGTGGCCTGGCCGATCGAGCGCACGCTGGGCGTGGCCGACGCCGCCGTGAAGCAGACCACCTTGAACGAGCTGTACGCGCTGCTGAAGGACTGCCCGGCGCCAGTGGACCTGGCGGCGCTATGGCAGGACCTGGGCGTGGCGCTGCAGCCCGACGGCCTGGCGCTGCTGCAGGCCGACGCGCCGCTGGCGAAGCTGCGCGAGGCCATCGCGGCCTGAGAGCCTGCTGCAGCCCGCCAGGCAGGCGCGTCTAGTGCGGCATCTCTAGCGCGGCGCCTCTTGGGGTTACCGCGCAAGGGGGACGATTCGCACATGCCTAAGAATCGGCATCGAACCAATCCCCTGTCCCCTGGAGGAGTCCATGCACTATTTCGTCACCGGCGCCACTGGTTTCATCGGCAAGCGCCTCGTCAAGGCCTTGCTGGCGCGCCGCGGCACCACGGTGTCCTTCCTCGTGCGCGCCGGCAGTGAAGGCAAGCTGGCCGATCTGTACAAGTTCTGGGGCGTCACCAAGACCCGCGCGCTGCCGGTCACCGGCGACCTCACGGCCAAGAAGCTCGGCGTCTCGGCCGAGGACATCAAGGCGCTGAAAGGCCATGTGGACGGCGTCTACCACCTGGCCGCGGTGTACGACCTGTCGGCCGACGAGGAAAGCCAGATCCAGGTCAACATCGAGGGCACGCGCAACATGTGCGAGTTCGCGCGGGCCGTCGACGCGAAGCATGTGCACCATGTGTCCTCGATCGCCGCCGCGGGCCTGTACGAAGGCGTGTTCCGCGAGGACATGTTCGACGAGGCGGAAGGGCTGGACCACCCGTACTTCATGACCAAGCACGAGAGCGAGAAGGTCGTGCGCAAGGAGTGCAAGGTGCCCTGGACGGTGTACCGCCCGGCCATGGTGGTGGGCGACTCCACCACCGGCGAGATGGACAAGATCGACGGGCCGTACTACTTCTTCAAGCTGATCCAGCGCCTGCGGCAGAGGCTGCCGCCGTGGATGCCGACGGTGGGCCTGGAAGGCGGGCGCGTGAACATCGTGCCGGTCGACTTCGTCGTCGCCGCGCTCGACCACATCTCGCACTCGCGCCACGACATCAAGGGCAAGTGCTTCCACCTGGTCGACCCGGTGGGCTACCGCGTCGGCGACGTGCTGGACATCTTCTCCAAGGCTGCCCATGCGCCCAAGATGAACCTGTTCGTCAACGCCGCGCTGCTGGGCTTCATCCCGAAGAGCGTGAAGAAGGGGCTGATGGCGGTGGCACCGGTGCGCCGCGTGTACCACGCGGTGATGAAGGACCTCGGCCTGCCCGAGGACATGATGAGCTTCGTCAACTACCCCACGCGCTTCGACTGCCGCGAGACGCTGAAGGCGCTGGAAGGCTCGGACATCAAGTGCCCGAACCTGCACGACTACGCCTGGCGGCTGTGGGACTACTGGGAACGCCACCTCGACCCCGACCTGTTCATCGACCGCAGCCTCAAGGGCTCGGTGGGGGGCAAGGTGGTGCTGGTGACCGGCGGCTCCTCGGGCATCGGCCTGGCCGCGGCCTGCAAGTTCGCCGAGGCCGGCGCGGTGACGATCATCTGCGCCCGCGGCGAAGACAAGCTCGCCGAGGCCGTGAAGGAGATCAAGGCCTTCGCCGGCAAGGACGCCAAGGTCTTCAGCTACTCGGTGGACATTGCCGACGAAGCCGGCTGCGCCGAGTTCGTCAAGACGCTCGAGGCCGAGCATGGCGGCGTCGACTTCCTGATCAACAACGCCGGGCGCTCGATCCGCCGCGCGATCGAATCGAGCTACGACCGCTTCCACGACTTCCAGCGCACGATGGACCTGAACTACTTCGGGTGCCTGCGCATCACGATGGGCCTGCTGCCCGGCATGGTGGCCAAGCGGCGCGGCCACGTCGTCAACATCAGCTCCATCGGCGTGCTGACGAACGCACCTCGCTTCTCGGCCTACGTGGCCTCCAAGGCCGCGCTGGACGCCTGGACGCGCTGCGCCTCCAGCGAATTCGCCGACACCGGCATCACCTTCACCACCATCAACATGCCGCTGGTGCGCACGCCGATGATC
>CAZXLI010000284.1:0-8941 GCA_964641795.1 uncultured Bordetella sp.
GGGCATCCAGGCGCTGTGCTTCATGGCCGGCGCGAATTCGATCTTCTACGGCGACAAGCTGCTGGTCACCGGCAACCCCGATGTCGCCGACGACCGCGCGCTGCTGCGCCGGCTCGACCTGCCGGTCACTTCGGAACTGAAAGCGCCATGAGCAAACCCTTCCGCATCCTCGGCATCCAGCAGATCGCCATCGGCGGTCCGGACAAGCAGCGGCTGAAGTCGCTGTGGGTCGACATGCTGGGGCTCACGGTGAAGAGCACTTTCGTCTCCGAGCGCGAGAACGTCGACGAGGACATCTGCGCCATCGGCGAGGGTCCGCATGCGGTCGAGGTCGACCTGATGCAGCCGCTGGACCCGGACAAGAAGCCGGCAGTGCACACCACGCCGCTGAACCATGTCGGCCTGTGGGTCGACGACCTGCCCAAGGCCGTCGAATGGATGACGGCCCAGGGCGTGCGCTTCGCGCCGGGCGGTATCCGCCCGGGCGCGGCCGGTCACGACATCTGCTTCATCCACCCGAAGGCGAACGAGCAGTTCCCGCTCAGCGGGGAAGGGGTGCTGATCGAGCTGGTGCAAGCGCCACCCGAGGTGATCGCGGCGCTGGGTTCGTGAACGCGAAGTCGAGCGCCGGCACGCGGCCGCTCACGATGTCGGCTATCGCGTGGCCCGAGCCGGCCGCATGGGTCCAGCCCAGCGTGCCGTGGCCGGTGTTCAGGTAGAGGCCGGCGATCTTCGAGCGGCCGATGTATGGCACGTTCGACGGTGTCGCGGGCCGCAGGCCGGTCCAGTAGCGCGCGTCGCGGCCGTCGGTCATCTCGGGGAACAGCTCGCGCGTGCGGCGCACGATGGCTTCGCAGCGCGCCAGGTTCAGCGTCTGGTCGTGGCCGTTGAGCTCGGCGGTGCCGGCGATGCGCAGCCGATCGCCCAGGCGCGAGAACACCAGCTTGTACTCGTCGTCGGTGAGGGACACGCTGTAGGCCTTGGCGGGGTCCAGCACCGGCAGCGTCACCGAATAGCCCTTGGCCGGGTAGATGTCCAGGCGGATGCCCAGCTCGGCGGCGAAGGCGGCGCTGAACGAGCCCATGCACAGCACGAAGGCATCGGCGTTGTGCAGGCTCACGATGCCCTCCTTCGAGGCGATGCGCACCGCCTTCAGCGCATCGCCGTGGCGGTCGAGGCCGACGATGCGGGTCTCGTAGAGGAATTGCACGCCGGCTTCGGCGCAGCGCTGCGCCAGCTGCTGCGTGAAGCGGTGCGCGTCGCCGGATTCGTCGCTGGGCGTCATGCTGCCGCCGACGATGCGGTGGCGGCTGGCGGCCAGTGCCGGCTCGATCTGCACGCATTCATCGGGCGTCTTCATGTCGAGCTCGCAGCCGAGCTCGCGCATCACGCGGGCGGGTTCCTGTGCGGCTTCGAACTCGCGTTCGCTGGTGTAGAAGTGCAGGATGCCGCGGGTCAGCTGGTCGTACTGCAGGTTCGCATCGACCCGCAGCTGCTGCAGCTGCGCGCGGCTGTAGAGGCCGAGGCTGACGATCTGGCGGATGTTGTGCCGCGTGCGCGCCGGCGTGCATTCGCGCAGGAAGCGCAGGCCCCACGACCACTGGCGCCAATCGGGGCGCAGGCGGAACAGCAGCGGCGCGTCTTCCTGGCCCAGCCACTTCAGCACCTTCAACGGTGCGCTGGGGTTGGCCCAGGGCTCGGCATGCGAGACCGAGATCTGCCCGCCGTTGGCGAAGCTGGTTTCCAGGCCCGCGGCGGGCTGGCGGTCGATGACGGTGACCTCGTGGCCGGCCTGGCGCAGATACCAGGCGGTGGTGATGCCGGTGACGCCGGCGCCGAGAACGGTGACATGCATGGGAGTGACCCTTCGAATCGATTCGTGGCGAACGAACGAGAGGTCATGGGCCCCAAGCCGAGCGTGCCAAGGCAGCACTGCAGGCGAGCGCGCGAACCGGGACCCTTGAGTCCTCTCGCGCCGCTCCCGCTGTCCTCGGTACCTGAGAGATTCGGATCCGGGCTTGTCGACCGGGTCCTTGCTCCTTCGGCGGAAGCTTCCAAAGGCGGAAGCCTCACTCTCCAGAATCGGCTGTGATCGGTTCCAGTACGGGGCCTGAGCGTGTATGGGAGCTTGCGCCTTCGGCGGCTTGCGTGGGGTTGCGCACGCAAGCACTCTCCTGGAACCGGGGCGGAGTGTAAGGCCTTCAGCGCGGTTTGGCTTCAAACACCAGGCAGGTCGTGGTGCCATGCGCGTACAACTTGCCATCGGCGCCGACGATGCGGGCCTCGGCGGTGGCCAGCTGGCGGCCGCTGTGGATCACCGTGCCGATCGCGCGCAGCGGGCCGGACTTGTACGAGGCCGCGCGCACGATGTTGAGGCCGAGCTCGGCAGTGGTGTAGCCGTAGCCCGCGGCCAGGCTGGTGTGCACCGCGCAGCCCAGCGCCGAGTCCAGCAGCGTGGCGTACCAGCCGCCGTGCACGCTGCCCAGCGGGTTGTAGTGCTTGAGTTGCGGCACGCCCTGGAACACGGCCTTGCCGAACGCCACTTCGACGAGGTGGAAGTCCAGCGTGTCCAGGATGTGCGGGTAGGGCAGGTTGCCGGCCAGCATGGTCTGCATGATCTCCAGCCCGCTCTTGCCGGCCACCATGTCGGGGCTGGCGATGCCGGGCTTGGCATGCGCGCCGGTGGCCGCGCGCCGCAGCACCGCATCCAGTTCTTCCTGCCAGCCCAGCGCCTGGGTTTCCGCGATCATGGTCTTTCCTTGTCAGTTGCAGATGCAATGATTGTAGCTACAATCAATTCCATGATCAAAGCCGCACCTGTCTCCGGTGGCATCGCCGCGGACCCCCTGGCCAAGCCCCAGGGCTGTACCAATTTCAAGCTGCGCCAGCTGCTGCGACGTGTGGCGCAGCACTACGACGGCGAGGTCGGCAAGTCCGGCCTGAAGACCACGCAGTACTCGTTGCTCTCGCATGTGCTGAAGCTCGGGCCGTTGCGCCCCGGCGACCTGGCACGCGCGATGACGATGGATGCCTCGACCTTGACACGCAATTTGAAACCGCTGCTGGCGTCGGGCTATCTCGAACTGGGGCCTGGCGAGGACGGGCGCAGCCGCCTCGTCCACATCACCGAGGCTGGCCGCGCCAAGCGCGCCGAGGCGCAACGCCACTGGCGCGTGGCGCAGGAAGCCTTGAACCAGCGCCTGGGCCTGGCCCGGGTGAATGCGCTGCATGCGCTGATCGATGAATCGCTGGCCTGCCTGGCCGATCCTGAATCCGACGGAGATGATGATGAGCAGTGACGCCGCGGCCACTTTGTCGACCCCTGCCGCCTCGCGCACCTGGCCGGTGGGCCTGGTGCTGCTGGCCGCGGCCGGCACCTTTGCGCTGACGATGGGCACGCGCCAGACCATGGGGCTGTTTCTCGGCGACCTGAACACCGCGACGAAGCTGGGCCTGGGCCAGATCAGCCTGGCCTTCGCCTTCGGCCAGCTGTGGTGGGGGCTGACGCAGCCCTTCGCCGGCGCGATGGCCGACCGCGTCGGCGCAGGCCGGGTGCTGCTTGCTGGCGTGCTGCTGGTGGCGTTGGGCACCTTCCTGACCCCGTTCATGACCACGACGGCCGGGCTGATCTTCGCGATCGGCGTGCTGGCTGCCGGCGGCGCCGGCATGGCCGGCCCGGCGGTGCTGATGGCCACCACCGCGCGGCTGATCCCGGCCAGCAAGCGTGGCCTGGCCACCGGCATCGTCAACGCCGGCGGCTCGGCCGGGCAGTTCCTGATGGCGCCGATCGCCGGCGCGTTGCTGGTGGCCTTCGGCTGGATCAACGCGATGCAGCTGATGGGCCTGCTGGTGCTGCTGGCGCTGCCGGCGGCTTTCGTGCTGAAGGGCGGCGGTGCAGCCTCGGCGGCGCCGGCGGCGGGTGCGGCCGCCAAGCCGGTCGGCGCCCGCGTGGCGATCGGCCAGGCCCTGCGCCACCCGAGCTACCTGATGCTGGCCGCCGGCTTCTTCGTCTGCGGCTTCCACGTCGCCTTCCTGGCCACGCACCTGCCCGGCGTCATCGCGGCCTGCGGCCTGCCGGTGCAGTACGGCGCCTGGGCGCTGGCGATGCTGGGGCTGTTCAACATCATCGGCAGCGTGACGATGGGCTGGGCCGTCGGCCGCTGGCGCATGAAGTCGCTCTTGTCGCTGGTGTATGCGGCGCGGGCGCTGGCGGTGCTGGTGTTCCTGCTGGCGCCCAAGACCGGCGTGGTGCTGCTGGTGTTCGCCGCGGTGATGGGCCTGACCTTCCTGTCCACCGTGCCGCCCACGGCCGGGCTGGTGGCCAAGTTCTTCGGCGTGCAGCACATGGCAATGCTGTTCGGCATGGTGATGCTCACGCACCAGGTCGGCGGCTTCCTGGGCGCCTTCCTCGGCGGCAGGGTCTTCGAGGCCACCGGCAACTTCGACCTGGTCTGGACCATCGACATCGTGCTCGCGGTGGGCGCCGCGTTGATCCACCTGCCGATCCGCGAGGCGCGGCCGCAGCCCGCGGCTGCAGCCGCCTGAAGCCACGCCTGGACGCGCACGATGAGCGCTAGCGACACGCTGAACCCGCGCACCCGCGCGCTGCTGCAGGCACCGATCGTGCCGACCCTGCTGAAGCTTGGCGCACCCAACGTGCTGGTGATGCTGGCGCAGGCCGGCGCCGGGCTGATCGAGACCTGGTTCGTCGGCCGGCTGGGCACCGATGCGCTGGCCGGCATGGCGCTGGTGTTCCCGGTGGTGATGCTGATGCAGATGACCTCGGCTGGCGCGATGGGCGGCGGCATCGCCTCGGCGATCGCCCGCGCATTGGGCGCACGCCGGCGCGACGATGCCGATGCGCTGGTGCAGCAGTCGCTGTGGATCGCGCTGGGTTTCTCGGCGATCTTTACGCTCGGCGCATTGGCCGGCGGGCGCTGGCTGTACGGCCGCATGGGCGGCACCGGCGCGGCGCTGGAGGCGGCGCTGACCTACTCGCACTGGGTGTTTGCCGGCGCGGCGCTGGTGTGGGTCTTCAACTCGCTATCAGCCGTGATACGCGGCACCGGCAACATGGCGGTGCCTGCGATCGTCGTCGTGGTCGGCACCGTGGCGCTGGTGCCGGTGTCCGCGCTGCTGATCTTCGGTTGGGGGCCGGTGCCGGGCCTGGGCGTGGCCGGCGGGGCGATCGCGCTGCTGCTGTACTACGCGGCCGGCAGCGTGGCGCTGCTGGTCTACCTGCAGTCGCCGGCCAGCGGCCTGAGGCCGCACTGGCGGCACCCGGTGCTGCGGCCGGCGCAGTGCTGGGACATCCTGCGCGTGGGCCTGGCCGGCTCGGTCTCGACCGTCGCCACCAACCTGGCGATCGGCATCACCACCGCGCTGGTCGGCCGCTTCGGCACCGCGGCGATTGCGGGTTATGGCACGGCGGCGCGGCTGGAGTACCTGCTGGTGCCGCTGGTGTTCGGCCTGGGCGCCCCGCTGGTGGCGATGGTGGGCACCTGCATCGGCGCGAAGCAGCCTGAACGGGCACTGCGCGCCGCGTGGACCGGCGCGCTGCTCGCGTTCCTGATGACCGAGGCCATCGGCCTGTGGGCCGCCAGCTTCCCGCAGGTGTGGTTGCGCTGCTTCACCGACGACGCGGCGATGATCGAGGCCGGCAGCCTGTACCTGCGCGCGGTCGGCCCGGTCTACGGCTTCTTCGGCCTCGGCCTGGTGCTGTATTTCGCCTCGCAAGGCGCCGGCCGGTTGATGTGGCCGGTGGTCGGCAACATCGCGCGGCTGACGGTGGCCGCGGCCGGTGGCTGGCTGGCGCTGCGCGCGGGCGGTGGGCTCACCGCGCTGTTCGTTGCACAGGCCGCGGCCTTGATGGTCTACGGGCTGCTGAACGTCAGCACCGTTGCCGGTGGCGCCTGGTTCGGCCCGCTCGGCTGGCCGCGCAGCACCGCCGGGCTGCTGCGCCGCCTGCAGGCACCGAGCTGAATCGGGCCCAGCCCCATCAGCGCGTGACGAAGCGCGCCGAAGGGAGTGCTGACGCGTATTGCCGTGTGATGCGGGTCACACGGCGCCGGCCAAGGGCGAGGCAGAGTCTGGCGCGTATCACAAGGGAGTCGAGATGCGACAGGCATCCGTTGGACTGGTGCTGGCATTGGCACTGGCATTGGCACTGGCCGGGTGTGGCGGCGGGAGCAGCGGTGGCGATGGCGGGCCGGGTCCGCAGGCTCTGACGGTGGTCATTGGCGGGGCGGGTGGCGGCTCGGTTGCTTCCGCACCGGCAGGCATCAGCTGCACAACCGGCTGCTCCGGAAGCTTTGCTGCTGGCACCGATGTCACGTTGACGGCCGAGCCCGCACCGGGCTCGGTATTCGCGGGCTGGTCGGGTGGCTGCACGGGCGCGGGCTCCTGCACCGTCAGGCTGGACACTGCCAAGACCGTCACAGCCACTTTTGGCAAAGCGAGCTACCAGCTATCCGGCCGGATTTCGGGTTTGACGAGCTCCGGGCTCGCATTGCTGTCGGGCTCGAACCGCGTGACACTTGCTGCCGGCGCCACGAGCTTCACCTTCGGTCCGGTTCTGACCAGCGGCCTGGCCTACGACGTGGTGATCGAGCATCAGCCGCAGGATGCATCGTGCACGATCACCGGCGGCCACGGTGTTGCGGCCTTCAGCGACGTGACGACACCCACGATCGCCTGTGTTCCAGGCAGCGGGGCGACTTGGCAGTCGGGTGCCAGCACCGCCAATGCGGCGACGATCTACGGCACGCTGGGACAGCCTTCAGCCGGTGCAATGCCGGGCGCTCGCAGGGGCACGCTGGCTTGGCGCACGCCCGACGGCCTGCTCTGGCTGTACAGCGGCAGCGGCATCGAGGACGGTTACACGATGGCCTTGAGAGCCTTGACCGACCTCTGGACCTTCGACACCCGCACCAGCCAATGGACTTGGCGTGCTGGCACTGCCACGGGCGTGACGCCCTACGTCGCCTCGACCGGCGCACCAGGCGTCACGCGTCCAGGTTCTCGAACCGGCTCCGCCACATGGGTTTCACCGTCCGGCGAGCTCTGGCTGTTTGGTGGCGAGGCCATCCAGATGCGGTTGAGTCCGCTCGGTGGTTTCTACGAGATCAGCGTCAAGCGCAACGACTTGTGGATGCTGGACCCATCGACACTGGTCTGGACGTGGATGGGAGGATCGCTCGAGGACGATGCGCCGGGGAGCTTCCAGACGAAGGGCGTCCCCTCAACGACGGCATTGCCACCCGCCCGCTCGGGCATGGCGACCTGGACCGATGGCGCAGGCAACGTATGGCTGTTCGGCGGTGTGCGCTCGAATGCCAGTGGTGGCGGGTTCTATGCCAACGACCTATGGAAGTTCGCGCCCGCGACAGGGCAGTGGACCTGGCTGGCTGGATCCGACAAGCCTGATCTTCCCGGCATCTACGGCACACAGGGCGTCGCGGCCGAGGACAACATGCCCGGTGGTCGCGCAGGGGCCGCTGCCTGGCGCGACGGCCAGGGGCGGCTGTGCATGTATGGCGGCGGCGGGGTCGACGCGAACGGCAAGGTGGGCGACCTGGGCGACCTCTGGTGTTTCGACACCGGGGCGAACCGGTGGACGTGGCTGGCGGGCGCCAGCGTGGTCAACGTCCCCCCGGCCTACGGCGAACAAGGCGTCGCTGCGTCCGGCAACACGCCGGGCAGCCGGGAAGCAGCCGCTGCGTGGACCGATGGCAGGGGCGTCCTGTGGCTGTATGGCGGCAGCGCATTCGGTGGGTCGGGTCAGGCCGGCCCGATGGCGGACCTGTGGCGGCTCGATCCCCTGACCTGGCGTTGGACGTGGGTCGCCGGGCCCCAGGTGCCTGGCGTCGCCGCACAGCATGGCGAACTCGGCGCAGCCGGCATCGGCAACTGGCCTGGGGGCCGCATGAGCGCGACCGCCTGGACGGATGTCGACGGGGTCCCGTGGTTGTTCGGCGGCTATGGCCCCGACGACCGTGGCCCCCTTGGCGGCCTTGGCCCGATGAACGACGTGTGGCGGCTGCTGCCGGCGGGCTGGTCTCAGCGCTGACCCGACCTTCCAGCGGGCCGCGCCGACCAGCACCGGCACGGCCCGGTCAACCGGGCCCGCTCCGCGTCGGCTGCCTAACCCGTGTTGCGCAGGCCGGCCGCGATGCCGTTGATCGAGAGGTGGATGCCGCGCTGCACCCGCTCGTTGGCCGGGTCGCCTTCCTTTCGCTGGCGGTAGCGCCGCATCAGCTCGACCTGCAGGTGGTTCAGCGGGTCGAGGTAGGGGAAGCGGTGCTCGATCGAGCGGGCCAGCGCCGGGTTGCTCTGCAGCCGCTCGCTATCGCCGGTGATGAGCGACAGCATGGCCTGCGTGCGCTCCCACTCGGCGCGCACCGCGGCGAAGATGCGCTTGCCCAGGCGCTTGTCTTCCACCAGCTCGACATAGCGCGCGGCAATGCGCAGGTCGCTCTTGGCCAGCACCATGTCCAGGTTCGACAGCAGCGTGCGGAAGAAGGGCCACTGCTTGTGCATGCGCTGAAGCAGGTCGAGCCGCGTCTTGCGTTCGGCGCCGCTGCCGAGGAACTGCTCGATCGCCGAGCCGAAGCCGCACCAGCCCGGCAGCGCGACGCGGCACTGGCCCCACGAGAAGCCCCACGGGATGGCCCGCAGGTCTTCGATCGCCCGCGTGGCCTTGCGCGAAGCCGGCCGCGAGCCGATGTTCAGCTCGGCGATCTCGCGGATCGGCGTGGCCGAGAAGAAGTAGTCGGTGAAGCCCTTGGTCTCGTAGACCAGCTCGCGGTAGGCCGCGTAGCTGGCGTCGCTGATGGCCGCCGCGGCTTCGAGGAAGGCCTTCGGCGCGCTCTTGGTCGGGTGCAGCAGCGTGGCTTCCAGCGTGGCGGCCACCAGGGTTTCCAGGTTGCGCCGGCCGATCTCG
>CAZXLI010000285.1:0-8932 GCA_964641795.1 uncultured Bordetella sp.
GTGGCCTGGCCCTGGCGCAGGTGCCACTGGGCATCCTGCACCTGGTGGGGCTGCTGCTGGTGGTGGCGGTGGGCTCCAACTACGCGCTGTTCTTCGACCAGATCCGCCAGCAGGGCGGGGCCGATGCCGACACGCTGGCCTCGCTGGTGCTGGCCAACGGCACCACTGTGCTGTCCTTCGGGCTGATCGCGCTGTCGCACATCCCGGCGCTGTCGGCCATTGGCCAGGTGGTGGCACCGGGCGCGCTGCTGGCGCTGCTGCTGTCGGCCGCCTTCGTCGGCTGGGGCCCGGGATCTCGCGTGGGAGAATCCGCGCCCGCCGAGGAGCCCCCGTCTTGACCGCGCCCGCCGCCACCAACGCCGTCACGCCGCAGCGCAGCCCTGCGTCGCTGAGCCTGTTCCTGCGCGCCAGCGTGGGGCTGCACGCGCTGCTGCTGCCGGCGCTGCTGATCTGGCCCGGGCAGTGGCGCTGGGCGCTGGCCGCCGTGGTGCTGAACCACGGCCTGATCACGCTGGGCGGGCTGTGGCCGCGTGCCGGCTGGCTGGGGCCCAACCTCACGCGCCTGCCGCCGGCCGCCGCCGCACGCGGCGAGGTGGCGCTGACGATCGACGACGGCCCCGATCCGGTGGTGACGCCGGCGGTGCTGAAGCTGCTGAAGGCCCACGACGTGCGCGCCACCTTCTTCTGCATTGCCCAGCGGGCGGCCGAGCACCCGTCGCTGATCGCCGACATCCTGGCCCAGGGTCACAGCGTGCAGAACCACAGCCTGCGGCACCGGCACACCTTCTCGTTCCTGGGACCGAAAGGCTTCCACGCCGAGATCAGCGAGGCCCAGCGCCTGCTGGCCGGGCTGACCGGCGAGCTGCCGCGCTTCTTCCGCGCGCCGGCCGGGCTGCGCAACCCCTTCCTGCAACCGGTGCTGCAACGCCTGGGTCTGCAGCTGACAAGCTGGACGCGGCGCGGCTTCGACACCCGCGAGGTCGACGCCGAACGCGTGCTCGAGCGCCTGACGCGCGGCCTGGCCGGCGGCGACATCCTGCTGCTGCACGACGGCCACGCGGCGCGCAATTCGCAGGGCCAGCCGGTGGTGCTGCAGGTGCTGCCGGCGCTGCTGGCGCAGATCCGGCAGCACGGCCTCACCTGCGTCACGCTGCCCGAGGCGATGGCCGATCCGCTGCCCGGCTCGTCGGTGTTCCTGCCGCTGCAGACCTCGTCCTGAGCGACCGTGTTCCGTTTCATGTTCGACGATGACTTTGCCTGCTAGCGTTTCCCTGGATGCGGCGCCAACCCGCAGCGCCGCCACCGACGCGGCCTGGCGCGCACTGCACGAGGCGGCCTGCGCGCCGTACCGGCAATCGGGCCGGTTCGCCTGGCACTTCGCGCGCGGCAAGCTGGGCCGCGACCCGGTGTTCCGCGGCCTGCTCGAGCGCGGCCACCTGCCGGCGCAGGGCCATGTGGTGGACATCGGTTGCGGCCAGGGCCTGCTGGCCAGCCTGATGGCGGCCATCGACGCAGCCCACGCCCAGGGCCGCTGGCCGGCCGAGTGGCCCGCGCCGCCGCTGGGCAACCGCTACACGGGCATCGAGCTGATGCCGCGCGACGTGGCGCGCGCCGAGGCCGCGCTGGCCGGCTTGTCGCCGAAGCCGGGCTTCGTCTGCGGCGACATGCGCGAGGTGCCGCTGCCGGCCTGCGATGCGGTGGTGATCCTGGACGTGCTGCATTACGTCGACCATGCGGCGCAGGCCGCGCTGCTGCAGCGCGTGGCGCAGGCGCTGCAGCCGGGGGGCCGGCTGCTGCTGCGCGTGGGCGATGCCGACAGCCGGCGCGGGTTCGTGATCAGCCAGTGGGTCGACCGCATCGTCACGATGGTGCGCGGCCACCGCGTGCCGCCCACCTATGGCCGGCCCTTGGGCGCCTGGGTCGCGCTGCTGCAGCAGCAGGGCTTCCGCGTGCAGCCGCTGCCGATGAGCCAGGGCACGCCCTTCGCCAACGTGCTGCTGGTGGCCGAGCGCGGGGCTAACCCATGAAAGAGCCGTCCACGCTGGACCGCGACGGCATCGCCGCGCGCATTCCGCATGCCGGCCGCATGTGCCTGCTCGACGCGATGCTGGCCTGGGACGAGCAGCGCATCGAGTGCCTGGCCACCAGCCATCTGGCGCCGGACAACCCGTTGCGCAGCCGCAGTGGACTGCAGGCCGCCTGCGCCATCGAATACGCGGCGCAGGCGATGGCGCTGCACGGGGGCCTGGTGGCGCCGGCCGGCGCCGGGCCGCAGGCCGGCTACCTGGCCAGCGTGCGCGGCGTGAGACTGGCGGTCGCGCGGCTCGACGATCTGCCCGGTCCGCTGCGGGTGCGCGCCCAGCGCCTGGCCGGCGACGAGCGGCAGGTGATGTACGCCTTCGAGCTGGACTGCGCGCCGCTCGGCCGCATCGCCGAAGGCCGCGCCACCGTGGTGCTGAACACGCCGCTGGCGGCGTCCCCGGAGACCCTGGCATGACGACGAATCCAACCGGGCCGCTGGCCGGCAAGCGTGCGCTGGTCACCGGCGCGAGCGGCGCGCTGGGCAGCGCCATTGCACGGCGCCTGGCGGCCGATGGCGCTCACCTGCTGCTGCACGCAAGCTCGCGGCCGGAGGCCATCGAGCAGCTGGCCGCCGACCTGCGGGCTGCCGGCGGCAGCGCCGAGTGCCTGGTGTTCGACATCACGGACGCGGCGGCGGCACAGGCGGCCTGCGAGCGCATGCTGGCCGGCGGGCCGGTGCAGGTGATCGTCAACAACGCCGGCGTGCACGACGATGCGGTGTTCCCCGGCATGCGGGCGGCGCAATGGCACCGGGTGATCGATGTCTCGCTCAATGGCTTCTTCCACGTCACGCAGCCGCTGCTGCTGCCGATGCTGCGCACGCGCTGGGGCCGCATCGTCAACATCTCGTCGGTGGCGGCGCTGATGGGCAACCGCGGGCAGGTGAACTATGCGGCAGCCAAGGGCGCGCTGAACAGCGCGACCAAGGCGCTGTCGCTCGAGGTGGCCAGCCGCGGCGTGACGGTGAATGCGGTGGCGCCGGGCATCATCGCCTCGCCGATGGCCGAAGGCAGCTTCGATGCCGCGACCATCGCCCAGCTGGTGCCGGCCAGGCGCGCCGGCCAGCCCGAGGAGGTGGCCGACCTGGTCGGCTTCCTGGCCGGGCCGCAGGCCGGCTACATCAGCGGCCAGGTCATCGCGATCAACGGCGGCATGTGCTGAGCGAGCGAGGGGCCGGGATCTCAGTTCTCGGTGGCGGCGACCGCCACCCACGACGCACGAATCAATTGCAGCCCAGCGGCAGCCGCGGAACCGGCTTTGCCGGGCCGCTGGCTGCGCCCCCTTGGGGGGAGGCGCCGCAGGCGCTTCGGGGGGACTCAGTTCAACGCTGGAACGGCGGCCGGCGCACCAGGCGCCGGAGCGCCAGCAGTGGCAGCCGCAGGATGAACTCCAGCATCAGCCGGGCGTGCATCCACGTCAATAACGCGTTATCTCGTCCGTACTTGAAGTGCGAGACACCGCCGTCCTCGGGCCGCGGGTAGATCACCGGCGCGTCCACGTTCACCGGCTTCACGCCGCGCCAGGCCAGGCGCACCACCGCCTCGGTGTCGAAGTCGAAGCGGCGCATCCAGGGCTGGCGCTCCATCACCGCGACCAGGTCCTTGATCGGGTAGACGCGAAAACCGAACAGCGAATCGCCGATGCCCGCCCCCAGGGTTTCCAGGTCGGTCCAGGCGTTCGAGACACGGCGGCCGCGCACGCGCAGCAGCGGGGCGCTGGCATCGAACACCGGCTTGCCCAGCACCATGGTTTCGGGCCGTTCGCGCGAGCGCTGCATGAAGCCGGGAATGAGGGCGGCCGGGTGCTGCCCGTCGGCGTCCATCGTCAGGGCATGGGTGAAGCCGGCGGCCTGCGCCGCGCGCAGGCCCTCCAGCACCGCCGCGCCCTTGCCGCGGTTCTGCGGCAGCTGGAACACGCGCAGTCCGCTGTCGCCGGCCATCTCGCGTGCCAGCGCCTCGCCTGAACCATCGGTGCTGCCATCGATCACCACCCACACCGGGTTCCACCGTGCACGCGCCGCGCGCACGGTCTCGGCCAGCAGGCGGCCGGTGTTGTAGCTGGGGATCAGCACCAGGTGGGTGCTGGAGGGGCGAAGGTCTGCGCTCATCGGCGCACGCCGGCGGCGAAGTAGGCTTCCAGCTCCTTCAGCAGCGCATCGGGATCTTGCGAGGGCTCGAAGCGCTGGCCCATCCGCACGCTGAACACGATCGGCAGCGGCGGCAGCTTCCACAGCGGCCAGCCCTTGCCCAGGTAGGGGCTGTCGGTGTCGATGAACACGGTCTGGATCGGCGCCTTGGCCAGCTTGGCCATCAGCGTGACGCCGGGGCGGAACGGATTGATCGGCGTCTGCACGGTGCGCGTGCCCTCCGGGAACACCACCAGCTGCCCGCCTTCCTTCAGGTCGTTGACTGCCAGCCGCACCATCGTCAGCGGCGATGCATTGCTGACATAGCGGGCCAGCTTGGCCCCGGCGCCCAGGAAGACGTTGCCCAGCAGGCTGGCCTTCATGATGCACGCCGCGCGCGGCAGGCGGGCCACCAGCATCAGCGCGTCGAGCATGCTCGGGTGGTTGGCCACGACGATCAGCCCGCGCTCGTCGCGCAGCGCGTCCAGCACGCCGGCTTCCAGCCTCAGCATGCCGGTGGCCGCCGCGATGGCCCAGAACAATCGGTAGCCATAGGCGATGCCGGCTCGGCCCACGGCGCGGCCGCGCGTCCGCGGCAACAGCGGATACAGCACTGCGGCGACGAGGTTCCAGGCCAGCGACATCAGGCCCAGCAGCAGCAGCAGCAGGTACAGCATCAGCGTCAACACGGGTACCAGCGGCCCGGGCAGCGGCCGCGCGGCGCGCGCGCTGCCGGCGCCGTCCGCGCCGTCGGCCGAGGGGCTGCGCTGCGGATTCATTCTTCGTTCACGCTCACACGCTGGCTGGAACTGGCCAGCACCCAGGATACCGCGACGCCGACCGACCACTGGCTGCGCTGGCGCACCAGCGGGCTGTCGGCAAAGGTGGCGCCCGAGAGCTGGTCGAACTTGACGAAGCCGCCCAGCCAGCGCTGGCCCTGCCGCTGCGAGACGGCGGCCAGCAGCGTGCTGCCGCCATAGCCGCCGCGCGCGGTGTAGGCCGGGCGCTGTGCGCTG
Source organism: uncultured Bordetella sp. (assembly GCA_964641795.1). Classification (GTDB taxonomy): domain Bacteria; phylum Pseudomonadota; class Gammaproteobacteria; order Burkholderiales; family Burkholderiaceae_C; genus Pseudaquabacterium. The sequence continues at coordinate 5,224 of CAZXLI010000285.1, forward strand.
GCGTAGGCCGGCGCCACCTCGTAGAAGTAGCGGTGCAGGCGGCGGTCGCCGAAGACAGGGCCGCCGAGCAGGCCGATGTTCCACGAACCCTGGCGCAGGTCCAGGTTCAGGTTCGGCGTGCTGATCCAGCCCGCCAGGCGCGGCTCGGATCCGACCGTGACGGCCGCGCGCACCGGCAGCCGCAGGTCCAGCTTCCAGTCGCGGCCGCGGCCCAGCGTCCAGTTCAGGTTGGGGCCCACCTCGATCGTGGGCTTGAGGTCGGGCATGCCTTCGCGGGCCTGGTTGTCGCGGCTGCGCGTCGGCGCGCTGGCCGACGCGCTCAGGTCGACCTTGAAGCGATCGGCGTCGACCAGCATCGCCCGCGCGCCGTCTCGGTCGGCCTTGAAGATCTCGCCGCGGTAGACGATGTAGGGCACCGGCAGCAGCCAGGTGTGCGATTGGTCGGCGCCGCGGTAATGCGGCAGGCGCAGCACGCCGGCGCCCAGGCCCAGCTCCCACAGCGGGCGCTCGGTCGAACGCTCGTCGGCCGCATGCGCGGCAGGCGCGCACAGGCTTGCCACCAACGCCATCGCGGCCAGGGCAGGGCGGCTCATCTCAGCTGCCCCCGACACCGGGCGTAGGCCTCGATCTCCACCAGCAGGTCTTCGCGGCAGATGTCGGCTTCCAGGAACATGGCGTGTTGCAGCAGCGGGGCTTCGGCGCCCAGTTCGCGCTGCAGCGCCTGGCGCAGCGCCGGGGCGTCGGCGGCGTGGCGCAGGTAGATGGTGGCCACGAGATCCTCCAGTCGAAGGGCGCTGGCGCCGCGGCTGGCCGCCACCGCCAGCACCGCACGCAGGTTGCGCAGCGTCTCGTGCAATTGCGCCTGCACGTCGCCGGCGTGCAAGGTGGCGTGGCCAACGATGCTGGCGGTGCCCGAGACCAGCAGCAGCAGGTCGCCGCCGCCGGCGTCGGCCAGCACCGCGCGGGAGAAGCTCGGCGCGCGCGGGCCGTACTGCGCGGGGTAGTGGTAGGCCGAGACCTGGCGCGGGTTCTCGATGGGCACGGCCGGCGTTCTTGCGGCCAGCACACGCAGGCAGTAGGGTCCGCCGTGCGAACCCAGCGCACAAGCCGCCGGGGCCCCTTCGAAGGCGGCATGGCCGGCTTCGAGGAAGGCCTGCTGCCGGCCGGCATTGAAGTGGCGGTAGCGTTCCAGCCCGGCCTGCTCGGCATTGATGTGCGGCAGGTAGTTCCAGATGCGCAGCGGGTGGGTGTAGCCGCTGCGGCGCAGGCAGGCGAAAAGCTCGAGGTAGGCGCGGCGCACCAGGCCGGCCAGGTCGCCATCGGCGGGTTCATCGATGTCGGCGCTGGCGTACAGCCAGCGGCCGTCGGCCCGCCATTGGAGTGCGCCATGGGTGCCGGCTTCGACCGCTTCGACGCCGAGCTGCGAATCGTCGGCCGCTTCGCCAAGCAGCTGCCGCAGCGTAGGCGCCAGATCCCGGTGCCTTGCGATGCCTTGCGATGCGGCATCGAGCAAGCCCGGCCTCGTGTGATTCATGCCTTGTCCTGTTTGTCCGGCGCTGGCCCCATGCTCCCTCGTTACCACGCGCGTGGCGGGGCTGCGCCTGTCGGCCGGCGATTATGCCGAAGCCATCTGGGCCGACGCCTGGCCCATTGGAGGGATCCTCGGGAGGGGCTGGGTGCGGACGCGGCATGGGCCTATGGCACACTCGCCCGCTTTGTTTTTTTGCTGGCCCCGTGTTGGAGGCCCTGCCCCTTGGACAAGATTCTTCTGCAGATTGCGGCCGAACTGAAGGTCGCGCCGCGCCAGGTCAATGCCGCGGTCGAGTTGCTGGACGGCGGCGCCACCGTGCCCTTCATCGCGCGCTACCGCAAGGAAGTGACCGACGGGCTGGACGACACCCAGCTGCGCGAGCTCGAAGCCCGCCTGGGCTACCTGCGCGAGCTGGAAGAGCGTCGCGCCGCCGTGCTCAAGAGCATCGACGAGCAGGGCAAGCTCACGCCCGAGCTGCGCGCGGCGATCGAGGCCGTGCCCACCAAGCAGGAACTCGAAGACCTGTACCTGCCGTACAAGCCCAAGCGCCGCACCAAGGGCATGATCGCCCGCGAGGCCGGGCTGGAGCCGCTGGCCGACAAGCTGTTTGCCGACCCCTCGCTCGACCCGCAGGCCGAGGCCCAGGCCTTCATCAATGCCGATGCCGGCTTTGCCGATGCGCATGCGGTGCTCGATGGCGTGCGCGACCTGCTGTCCGAGCGCTGGGCCGAGGACGCCGCGCTGGTGGGCAAGCTGCGCGAATGGCTGTGGGCCGAGGCGCGCTTCTGCTCGAAGCTGGTCGAGGGCAAGGACGCCAACCATCCCGACGTGGCCAAGTTCCGCGACTACTTCGACTACGACGAGCCGATCCGCACCGTGCCCTCGCACCGCGCGCTGGCGGTGTTTCGCGGCCGCACCCAGGAGTTCCTGGACGCCAAGCTGGTGCTCGACGAAGAAGTGGTGCCGGGGCAACCCACGCTGGCCGAAGGCCGCATCGCCGTGCACCTGGGCTGGCGCCACGCCAAGCGGCCGGCCGACGAACTCATCCGCAAGACCGTGGCCTGGACCTGGAAGGTCAAGCTCTCGCTGAGCCTGGAGCGCGACCTGTTCGCGCGCCTGCGCGAAGCGGCCGAGGCCACGGCCATCAAGGTCTTCGCCGAGAACCTGCGCGACCTGCTGCTGGCCGCGCCGGCCGGCAAGCGCGTGGTGATGGGCCTGGACCCCGGCATTCGCACCGGCGTGAAGGTGGCGGTGGTGTCCGACACCGGCAAGGTGCTGGCCACGCACACGGTCTACCCGCATGAGCCGAAGAACGACTGGGAAGGCGCGCTGCACACCCTGGGCCGGCTGGTGGCCACGCATGGCGTGAACCTGATCGCCATCGGCAACGGCACCGCGAGCCGAGAAACCGACAAGCTGGCCGCCGACCTGATCAAGCGCATCGCCTCGCTCGCGCCGGACATGAAGATCGACAAGGTCGTCGTCAGCGAGGCTGGCGCGTCGGTGTATTCGGCCAGCGAGTTCGCCAGCAAGGAACTGCCCGAACTCGATGTCAGCCTGCGCGGCGCGGTGTCGATCGCGCGGCGGCTGCAGGATCCGCTGGCCGAGCTGGTGAAGATCGACCCGAAGAGCATTGGCGTCGGCCAGTACCAGCATGACGTGAACCAGAGCGAGCTGGCGCGCATGCTCGATGCCGTGGTGGAGGACTGCGTCAACAAGGTCGGCGTCGATCTCAACACGGCGTCGGCACCGCTGCTGTCGCGCGTGTCGGGCCTGTCGGGCGCGGTGGCCGCATCGATCGTGCGCTGGCGCGACGCGCATGGCGCCTTCCGCAACCGCCAGCAGCTGCTGGACGTGGCCGGGCTCGGGCCCAAGACCTTCGAGCAGGCCGCCGGCTTCCTGCGCATCCGCGATGGCGACAACCCGCTGGACCTGTCCGGCGTGCATCCCGAGACCTACCCGGTGGTGCAGCGCGTGCTCGACAAGCTTCAGCGGCCGATCACCGAGGTGCTGGGCAAGTCCGACGTGATCCGCACGCTCAAGCCCGAGGCCTTCGCCGACGAGAAGTTCGGCGCGATCACCGTGAGGGACATCTTCGCCGAGCTCGAGAAGCCGGGCCGCGACCCGCGCCCGGACTTCAAGGTGGCGCGCTTCAACGACGGTGTCGAGGACGTCAAG
>CAZXLI010000286.1:0-8921 GCA_964641795.1 uncultured Bordetella sp.
CTTCAAGCTGCTTCTCGTCGGCCCAGGCCGTGCCGTAGATGCGCTGCAGCTGCTCGTTGTTGTGGTCGCCGCGCCAGTAGGCGCCGGCCACCTTCATCAGCTTGAAGTGCTTGAGCTTGCCCGTGCTCGGCACGTGCGGGCCGCGGCACAGGTCTTCGAAACCGCCTTCACGGTACAGCGAGACGTCCTGGTCGGCCGGGATGCTGGCGATGATCTCCGCCTTGTAGTGCTCGCCGAGGCGCTTGAAGTAGTCCACGGCCTCGTCGCGCGGCAGCACACGCCGCGTGACCGGCTCGTCCTTCTTGGCCAGCTCGCCCATGCGCTGTTCGATCGCCGCCAGATCCTCCGGCGTGAACGGGCGCTTGTAGGCAAAGTCGTAGTAGAAGCCGTTGTCGATGACCGGACCGATCGTCACCTGGGCATCGGGGAACAGCTCCTTCACCGCATAGGCCAGCAGGTGGGCCGTCGAATGGCGGATCAGCTCGAGACCATCGGCGTCCTTGTCCGTGACGATGGCCAGCTTCGCATCGGCCTCGATGCGATGGCTCGTGTCGACCAGGCGAGCACCCTCGCCGTCACCCACACGGCCAGCGAGCGCGGCCTTGGCCAAGCCGGCACCGATGGACGCGGCCACCTCGCCCACCGTGACGGCCTGCTCGAACTGGCGCATCGAGCCATCGGGCAGCGTGATCGTGATCATGGGAATCTCCTTCAAAACAGCAACAAAAAAGCGCGGGGGAAGCCGCGCTTTTCAGTGTTCGAGGGAGGATCGGGAGGGGATCTGGGCGAACAGGCGTGACAGCGCGGCCGGACTCAAGCGGCGGTGGCGAACGGCGTAGTCCGCGGTGTCATAACCATGATGCCTTTCTCGCTCTTGTGAGGTGGAGAAGGCCGAATTGTAGTGCAGGCCACCTCAGAATGGCAGCAGGCTGACATCGGCCGTGCGCTCGACGAGCCAGACCGCTGCCAGCAGCATCGCTGCCGTCGAGCCCGCGACCATCACGCCCGGCACGTAGAGCCGCCGGCGCCGCACAAGGAACAGCACCGGCACCACCAGGGCGACGATCGCCAATTGGCCCACCTCGATGCCGAGGTTGAACTGCAGCAGCGCCCAGCCGAAGGCCGCGGTGGGCAATTGCAGTTCGCCCAGCACACCCGCAAAACCGAAGCCGTGGATCAGGCCGAAGAAGAAGGTGACGTAGCCGCGCCGCCCACCGATCAGCGGCCGGATGTTGTCCAGCGCGGCCAACATGATCGTCACGGCGATCGCCGGCTCGACGAACTTCGGCGACAGCTTCACCAGTCCGGTGGCCGCCAGCGCGAGCGTCACCGAATGCGCCAGCGTGAACAGCGTGACGGTCCTGGCCACCGGCCACAACGCACCGCGCCAGCCATCCACCGCGACCCAGCGCCCCTGCTCGCGCCGCAGCACGGCCGGCAGCAGCAGGCACAACAGGAACAGCACATGGTCGTATCCGGTGAGGATGTGGTGGATGCCTTCGCGCAGGAACGACGGATGCTCGACGGCGGCCGCATCGGCTGCCGCCGATGCGGCCGCGCCGGCAGTGGCCGCGCCTTCCGCCCGCGGGTCGAGCAGGCGCACGCCGCTGCTGCCATCGGCTTGCTGGAAGCGCAGGACGCCGCGATGCGTCGGGTCGATGTCCGCGAACAGGTGGTATTGCCAGGGCGTCCGCTCGTCGACCCGGCAGGGCGCCTGCAGTTGGAGCACTGCATACGCCCCGTCGTTGCGGCGCTCCAGCGCATGGCCGGCGACCTCGAAACGGCATCCCGGCACGGCGAGGCTCGACAGCGCCAGCGCGTCGATCGCTGGCCAGGCGGCGCGTACCTCTGCCCAGGTGAGCTGCCGGTCCCCGTCGGCATCGAGTGCCGGCAGCGCCGCATCGAGGTCGCGCAGCGCGATGTCCCAGCGCAACGTGGTCTGTTCGCCATGGCGCTCGACGAAGAGATAGGCATCGCTGGACTTGTGCGCCAGGGCGGGCAGCGCCAGCACCAAGCCCGCGCAGCACGCCAGCGTCTGCCACCAGGCCTTACAGCGCCGCCAGACGTGCATCGCGCAGCCCCATCGTGTTGGCCAGGGCCTGCGCCTCGCGGCGCGCGGCGGTATCGCCTGCCGCCGACGCGCAGCGCGCCAGCAGCAGGATGTCCAGCGGTTCTCGCTGGTGCTCGACATTGACGCGCGCAGCACGCAGCGCCGCGACCGCATCGCCTTCGATCTCCAGCGCCATCATCGCGCGCTCGCGTTCGTGGCCGCTGGGCCCGATGCGCTGGTCGGCCAGCGCAAAGCGTTCCCGCAGTTCGGCCTGCAGCGCCGGCGCTTCCGGCAGCTTCGCGCGTTGCGCGGCGATGGCCAGGCGCAGCAGCACTGCATCGCTGCGCACCTCGTGCTGCAGCACCATCCAAGCTTCGCGAGGACGCTGGTTGTCCAGCAGGAAGTCGGCATAGCCGATGGCGGTGTAGTTGTCGGCATCGGCCTGCAAGGCCTGGCGCCAGGCCAGGTCGGACGCGGCCGGGCGACCGGCACGCTGCTCGAGTTCGGCCAGGGTCGTCAGCAACCAGCCCTGCGTGGCCTTGTCGCGGGCGGCGCCAATCAACGCCTGAAGTTCGCGCCGCGCCGCATCAGTCTCGCCACGCAGCGCCCGGTTTTCGGCAACGCAGGCCTGGGCATAGGGCTGTGCGCGCAAGCCCGCCAACGCCTGGCAGCCGGCATCGGACTCGGTGTAGCGGCCCTGCACCCGGTGCAAGGTGGCCAGCATCAGCCACGCCTGGGCTTGCCGGGGATCGCGCCGCACCAGCGCCTGCAGCCGCGCGATGGCGGGTTCGAACTGGTGCAGGTACTGCTCGGCGCTGGCCAGGGTGAGCAGGAGTTCGGGCGGCGCTTGCGGGTCGCGCTCCCAGCGCGACAGCCTGGCCAGCGCGCGTCCGGCCAGCCGTGGATCGCCCTCGCGTCGCCCGGCATCGAGCAGCGCCCGCGCCTCGCGCAGGGCCACCGCCGGATCGGCGCTGGCCGAGGCACGCGCCACGGCCGCCGGCAGGCGTTCGACGACCTCGTCGTCGCGCGTCGGCGTGATCGGTGTCGCGGCCGCATGGCCCGCCAGCAGCAGGCTCAGCAGGCCACAAACCAGGAATCGCATCGGAGCCTCTCCTCCCGGAACACAGACAGCAGCCCGGGCGCCCGGCGCATTGTGAGCGCGGGAGGCCCGGGCCGGAAACCTTCGCCGTTACAGCGGCGAAGGTTCCGCGGTGTCGCTTTGCGGCAGCGACAGGCCGGTGACGTCGATGGCCTCGCGCGAATCGCTGGTGTTCGCGCTCAGGGTCTTCAGGTAGCCCACCAGGCCATCGCTCGTCTGCTTGGCGCTGTCGGGCACCGCGGCCAGCGGGTCGGCCGGTGCCGGCACCGGCGCCGGCGCAGGCGGTACCGGTGCGGCATCGTCACCGCCGCCGCCGAAGCAGCCGCCGAGCAGCGCCACCGAGGCGAACGCGAGGCTCAGCGAGAGTTGCTTGTGCTTCATGGCCATGCTCCTTCACTTGCCGCCGGCGCCCGGGGCCGGGGTGAACAGGTACGGGAAGGCCGGCAGCAGCGGCACCACCGCCTGGTCGACCGCGTCATGCAGCTTCAGCGAGGTGCTGCCCAGCGGCACGTTTGCGGGCTTGCAGTCGGCGCCCAGCTGCAGCGTGTTGCCGTCGCCGTTGAGCATGCACAGCCCGCCCATCACCGCCACCAGCGAGATGTCGACGACATCGTCCTTCGGACGGCGGCCGTTCGGGAAGCCGGCCAGGTCGCCACCGGCTACGCCGAGGCGGTTCTGCGCCGATTCCATCGTCGGTGCGATGTTGGTGTTCAGGCGCAGCATCTCGGATGCGACCACGCCGGCCGGCTGGTTCACGCCCTTGATGCCGGTGAGGAAGGTGGTGACCAGGTCGGTGCGCGGAAGGTTCTTCGGCGCGGTGCCCGGCAGGTTCAGCGCGATCTCCAGCAGCGCCGGCAGCGTCGGGTTGGTCACATAATCCGCAAACTGAGCGTCATCCTTGGGTTTGCTGGCGTTGAAGCGGTCCTTGTCGGGCAGACCGATCACCACCTCGTTGACCAGTGGCATGCCCAGGCGCGAGACCTGCGTCCACGCGCCGCCCGGCACCATCGCGGTCTGGTGGCCCTTGGCGGGGCTCGGGTTCAGCAGCTGGCCCTGGCGCAGGCTGGCCGTGGTCCAGCCGCCAATCACCGGCTCGCTGCCCTGCGTCAGGCAGCTCTTGTGCACTTCCATCGCCAGCGTGGTGACGCTGGAATCGTCAATGGTGTTGGGCACGGCGTTGATCAGCTTCGGATCGGTGATGACCGACAGGGGCGCATTCACCAGGTCGAAGATCGTGCCCAGGTTCACCGCGAAGGGGTCCTTGCGCTGGCCGACGAACAGCTTGGCCGGCTGCGTGCACCCGGGAATGTTGACGCTGTAGATGTGCTTGGCCGCGTAGGCCGCGTAGTCGGGAATCGTCTTGGTGCCGATGTTGTCCACCGGCTTGTTGAAGGTGGCGCTGCCGCCGCTGGCATTCGTGACCGAGGCCTTGGTGCCGCTGCGCCGGTCGCCGCGCACGATGTCGACGGTGTAGGTCTCGTTGACGTTGAGCGCCGCGGCCGCCGGATCGCTGACGCCACCGGCCTGGATCAGCGGGATCGCCACGTTCTTGCCGCCGATCGGCAGCGTGATGCCCTTGAGCGCGTTCTTGAAGCGGAACTGGAAGGTGATGTCTTCCTTCGCGTCCCCGTTGTTATCGATGTGGATCTCATAGAGCGCGTTCGGATCCATCGAGAAGTAGTTCGGCCCGCCGTAGGGGGCCTGCAGCGGCTGGTAGTTGGCGATCAGCGTCACGTAGCCGCTGCGGCCCGGCTCGTAGCTGGAGAACATGTAGAAGTCGGTGCCGTCGACCTTGGGGCTGGTCGTGATGCTCGGCGCCTCACGGTGGCTGGAGGCATGGGCCGGCGCCAGCGCGGTGCCGGCAAGCGCGGCCAGCACGGCCGCGGTGATGGGCAGCAGGCGCTGCGCCGGGTTGGGAAGTCGGGTCATGGGGTGGTCCTCGAAGCGTGTGGTTCCATCCGCCCGTGCCAAAGGGAGCACGGGTTTGCTGGACACCCTGGGAAAAGCGTCAAATCCGGGTGTCTGCGGCCTGATACGCAGGCCCGAGCAAATCAGATGCGTGGCGCTGTGCCACCGGATGCGGCAACCGGGGCTGTTGCCGCTTCGCCGCGGTCAGGTCAGCGGCGTCGCGTCGATCGATGCTCGCGTGGCGAGCTCGGCGAACTCGTCCGCCAGTTGCCGGCTTTGGGCCAGCGCCGTGCGCCAGGCCTGCATGCGGGCGGCATGGTCATCGCCATAGGCCTTGAAGTCGCCGCGGTCGGGCAGCTTGCCGTTCGGCAAGGTCTTCACCCATTCGGGGTTGGGCGCCAGCACCACCACGTTGGCCAGCCGCTCGCTGGCGCGGTGTCGATGCTTCAGCGCCTTGTCCAGCCAGCCGGGTACCAGGTGGCGCTGGAAGTGCGGATAGAGCACCAGGCCTTCGGCCATCGAGGCGTAGTCCAGGTGCAGGTGGTAGTCGGTGATGCCGCCATCCCAGTACGCCCCCGGCGGGCCGCCGGGGATGTCGTGCACCGCGGCCAGCAGGAACGGAATCGAGCAGCTGGCCAGCACCGCCGGCGTGAAGTTCTGAGCATCCAGCCTGACCTGGTGGGTGCGGTAGTCGTGCAGGTGGAACGGCAAGGGCTCGCGCGTGTCCGAGAAGATCACCCGTTCGAGCCAGCCACCCATCGCCTTGCGACTGACCAGGTTGGTGGTGAAGGCGCCCAGGTAGCCCAGCGGCGTGCGCACCCGCCCTTCGCGCCTGAGCAGCCCGCGGCCCAGGCTGGTGAACACATGCAGGCGGTAGCGCGGATGGCCCAGCACCTGGGTTTCGCGGCCCTCGAAGTGCTCGCGCAGGCGGGCCGCGAAGATCGCCGACATCTGCGTGGCAAAGCTGCCGCGGCCGGGCACGGCGTCGTACTGCTGGTGGATGTAGTCGTGCGCCAGGCGCTCCAGTGCGGCCACCGGCTGGTCCATCGTCGCGCAGGCCAGGCGCCACGCGCCGATCGAGGCGCCGACCAGGTGCACGCTGTGCGGGCTGCCGGCCAGCCAGTGGCCGAACAGTTGCTGGTCCAGCGGATTCAGCACCAGCCCTTTGGGGCCGCCGGCGGCGCCGGCGATCACCCGCACGTCTTGCGGCTGCAGTCCCACCTCGCGCAGGCGCTGGCGGGCTCGGGCTCCGGCGTGGACCTGCAGGGCTTGCATCGGCGTCAGGCGTTCGGTGTCAGTACTTCAGCGTCAACGACGCCTGGAAGGTGGTTCGGCTGTGGCGGCGGGTCCAGCTGTCCTGATGGATGGCCCCGTCGTCGGGCAGCGTGGTGCGGGAAATGGTATCCAAAGGCCGCAGGTTGTTGGCCGCCACCCGCAGCATGGTCTGGCGGTCGAAGGCCCACAACAGGTAGGCGTCGAGCGTGCGCGAAGGGCCTTGCGCCAGCGCCTGGGCCACCGTCTGCTGCGTGCGATAGGCCGGCGTGTACGCGAAGCTGGCACCGTAAGTGAGCGGCCATGCCTTCATCGCGTGGTCGAACCCCAGCGTCAGCGACCACGGCTGCTGGCTTTCGAGGCGGTTGTCGGGCCCGGGAATGTCCTCGACACGCGAGCGGTAGACGCTGGCCGAGGCGCGCACATCCAGCGCCAGCGCCGAATCGAACCAGCCCGGCCACAGTTCGCCGGCACGGCCCTTGAGCTCCAGCTCCAGTCCACTGCTGGTGGCTCGTCGCAGGTTGACGGGCTGCGACACCCAGCGCGGCACGCTGGCCCAGGCCACGTCCTGCAGCGTGACCTGCTGGCGAATCAACCCGTCGATGCGGCGGTGGAACACGCCGATGCTCATCAGCCCGCCGGCACTGAAGTACTTCTCGAACGCGAGGTCCAGGCCGGTGGCGAGCTCGGGCTTCAGCGCCGGGTTGCCGATGCGATCCGGCCCGATCTCGGGATTCGTCGTGTCCAGCGGATAGCTGGCATTGATGCTGGGGCGGGCCAGCAGCTGGCCTGCGTCCGGTGCGCGGTAGCTGCGCGTCAAGCTGGCGCGGATCAGGTCGCGTCCCTTGGCATCGAGCTTGTGGTTCAGGTGCAGCACCGGCGTCAGCACCTGGCTGGTGCTGTGCAGCGCGTCGCTGCTGCCGCGGCTGGTGGTCGAAAGGCGCTCGCCGCGCAGGCCGAGGTAGGCCGACCACTGCGGCGCGATGACCCACTCGTCCTGCGCATAGAGCGCCTGGCGTTCGATGTGCGCTTCGAAGGGCTCGCCGTCGAAGCCGACCAGCTGTGATTGGCCGTTCTCGATCACCGTGCGCACCTCGCGCCGGCGCCGCTGCTCGACATCCCAGCCGAGCGCGAAGGTGTGGTTCTCGCGCCAGGGCCGGGTCCACTTGCCGCTGGTGGTGGCGCCCTGCTCGCGGTTGTCGCCGCTGGAATGCCGGTCGAGCGTCGACGCGCCGCCGGCATCGAGGCCATCGACCTGGGTGTCGTAGTGACTGGCCGAGGCCTGGGCGCCGGCCTTGGCTTCCAGACGCGCCCCATCCGCCCAGCGCCGCACCAGCTGCAGGTTGATGCGCGCCATCTGCCAATGGCCGCGGTTCAGGTAGCGGTCGTTGACGCTGATCGGCGGCGTGCCTTCGAGCACCTCGGTCAGCGTGCGGCCGGCATTGCGGAAATCATTGCGCTGCAGGAAGCTCTGCAGGTTGAGGCTGTCGGTCTCGCTCAGCTTCCAGTTCAGCCGTGGGCCGAAGTTCGCGCCGCCACCCCAGCTGTCCTCGTGGTTCGTCGTGCGCGCGTGCAGCTGCGCCTGCCGCACGTCGGCCGCATGGCGCTCGCCTTCCGAGCGGGCGGCGCCGCGCCATTGGTAGGCCGAGATCGGCAGCGCGACGCTCAGGTCGCCGAAGCGGTCGCCATAGGTGCCGTTGAAGGAGCCGGTGGGCCGCGCCGCGTTGTAACCCAGACCGATGCGCAGCTCGCGCTGCCGCTGGCGCGGCGCCTCGCGCAGGATGATGTTGATCGTGCCGCCCACCGCCTGCGCACTGTGCTCGGCGGTCGGTCCCTTGGTGACCTCGATGCGCTCGACCTGCGAGGGCGACAGGTTGTCGAGCGAGAAGCCCGGCGGCGCCGGCTCGCCGTTGATCAGCACCAGCGTGTACCCTGCACCCAGGCCGCGCAGCCGCGGGTTGCCACCCTGCAGGTTGACGCCGGGCAGGCGCTTGAGCACGTCGCTGACCGCGGTGTCGCCGTACTTGTCGAGCTCCTCGCGGCCGTAGATCGTCTTGGCCACCGGTTCGCGACGGCGCTGTTCGGCGTCGGACAGCGTGGAGCGGCCGGTCACCTCGACCTGCTGCGCGCCACCGGCTTCGGTGGCCTGTGCGCGCGCCTCTTGCGCGTTAGGCATGAAAGCGATCGCCAGCACGCAGGACGCGGTCACTCCGGGCGTGCCGCGCCGCCTCATCACCAGCGGCCGTTCAGCGCTTGCCCGACTGCAGCTTGGCGAAGGCCGCCGCCATCGCGCCCTGCCCGGCGGGCTGCGCTGCGCCCCGCTGGCCGGGTGCCACGCGCTCGTTGCGGCCGGCCGGACGGAACCCGTTGTCGCCGCGCGCCGCGCCGCCGCCCTTGCCGGGCTGCGCGTCCATCTTCATCGTCAGCGAGATGCGCTTGCGCGCCAGGTCCACCTCCAGCACCTTGACCTTGACGATGTCGCCGGTCTTCACCACCTCGCGCGCATCGTTGACGAACTTGTTCGACAGCTGGCTCACGTGCACCAGGCCATCCTGGTGCACGCCCAGGTCGACGAAAGCGCCGAACTTCGCC
>CAZXLI010000287.1:0-4358 GCA_964641795.1 uncultured Bordetella sp.
CAGCGCGGCGAACTGTTCCGCCGGCAGCGGCGGGCTGAACAGGAACCCCTGCATCTCGTCGCAACGCAGCGTCTGCAGGTAGCGCAGCTGCTCGTCCGAGTCCACGCCCTCCCCGACCACGCGCAGGTCCACCTGCATGCGCTGCGGCGTCAGCTCGACGCGCGTGTAGCCGCGAAAGCGAGCCTCGGCCAGGTGGATGTGCGGATTGTCGGGCAGGTAGCGCTGCACCATCAGCGTCTGGCGGCCGTCCTGGTTCAGCGTCTCGACGATCGAGCCGAGGTTCAGGCCGTCGGGCCCGACGCGGAAGATGCCCATGCCGCCCATGCCGTCGAGCGGCTTCAGGATGATGTCCTGGTGCTCGGCATGGAACGCACGCACGGCTTCGGCGCTGCGCGTCACCAGCGTGGGCGCGATGTAGTGCGGGAATTCCAGGATCGCCAGCTTCTCCGGGTGGTCGCGCAGCGCCGCGGGCTGGTTGAACACCTTCGCGCCTTCGCGCTCGGCCTGGCCCAGCAGGTGGGTGGCGTAGAAGTACTCGCTGTCGAACGGCGGGTCCTTGCGCATCAGCACCGCGCCGGCATCGGCGAGGGCCAGTTCGGCCTGCGCGACGACGGTGAACCAGGCGTGCTCGTCGCCGGTCAGCGTGATGCAGCGGGCCTGTCGTGCGACGACCCGCGCGCCGCGGTGCCACACCAGGTCGGCTGGCTCGCAGGCCCACAGCTGGTGGCCGCGGGCGGCTGCCTCGCGCATCATCGCGAAGGTGGTGTCCTTGTAGGTCTTGAAGGACTCGAGCGGATCGGCAACGAACAGCAGCTTCATGGGCGGCGCTCAGGCTGAGCTTCGGGGGCGCCAATTGTGCACAGCCAGCACGACCATGCCGGCCACCATGCCCCAAAAGGCCGAGCCGATGCCGGCCATTGAGACGCCGGACAGCGTGACCAGGAACGTCAGGGCAGCCGCGTCGCGGTGGTGCTCGTCCTTCAAGGCCGTGGCCAGGCCGCCGGCGATGGTGCCCAGCAGCGCCAGCCCGGCGACCGCCGCCACCAGCTCGCGGGGGAAGGCCAGCAGCAGCCCGGCCACCGCGCTGCCGGCCAGCCCCAGCAGCAGGTAGAACACGCCGGCACTGAGGGCCGCGGTGTAGCGCCGCGCCGGATCGTCGTGCGCCTCGCGGCCCATGCAGATGGCCGCGGTGATGGCCGCGAGGTTGATCGCGAACGCACCGAAAGGCGCCAGCAGCAGCGCGGTGACGCCGGTGGCGGTGATCACCGGCGAGACCGGCGTCTGGTAGCCGGCCGCGCGCTGCGCTGCAACGCCGGGCAGGTTCTGCGAGGCCATCGTGACGATGAACAGCGGCAGGGCCACGCCGATGGCCGCCGAGAGGCTGAACTGCGGCGTCGTCCACACCGGCTGCGTCCAGGCGAATGTGAGTGCCTGCCACTGCAGGCGGCCCTGCAACGCCGCCACCGCGATGCCCGCCAGCAGCACGCCCGGCACCGCATAGCGCGGCCAGGCGCGCCGGCCCAGCACGAAGGCTGCGGCCATCAGCACCACCAGCCACGGCGCACTCTGCACCGACAGCGCGGCGTTGAGCCCGAAGCGGGCCAGCACGCCGGCCAGCAAGGCCGCGGCAATCGCCATCGGCAGCTTGTCCATCAGGCGCTCGAACAGCCGCGTCGCGCCGGCCAGCGTGATCAGCACGGCGCACAGCACGAAGGCGCCGACGGCCTCGGGCATCGTCACGCCCTGGCTGGCCGCCAGCAGCGCGGCACCGGGCGTCGACCAGGCGGTGAGCACCGGCTGCCGGTAGGCCCACGACAGGCCGATGGTCGACAGGCCCATCGCCAGGCCCAGCGCCCACATCCACGAGGCCGTCTCGGCCGGTGTGGCCCCCAGCGCCTGCGCGGCCTGGAACACGATGGCCACCGCACTGGTGTAGCCCACCAGCACCGCGACGAAGCCGGCCACCACGGTCGACAGGGACAGATCTTGCTTCACGCTGCGCATGGGCCGCGAGCATATCGGCGGAACTGCCGGCCGGGCCGGCCGCTGTTCGGTTCAAGGCCGCCGGGCCCGCGGCCGATAATCCGTCATCGCCACGTCATCTTCACCATGTGCCGATTGATTGCCTACCTCGGCGAGCCGATCTACCTGGACCAACTGGTCTGCGCACCCCGGCACTCGCTGCTGCGGCAGTCGCTGCAGGCCGAGGAGGCCAAGGCCGCGACCAACGGCGACGGCTGCGGCATCGGCTGGTACGGCGAGCGTGAGGAGCCTGGCGTCTACCGCGAGGTGATGCCTGCGTGGTCCGACGAGAACCTGCTGGCCTTGTGCCGCACGGTGCAATCGCACCTGTTCTTTGCCCACGTGCGGGCCGCCACGGGCACCTCGATTGCGCGGCAGAACTGCCACCCGTTCAAGCACGGCCGCTGGATGTTCATGCACAACGGCCAGGTCGGCGGCTATGCCCGCGTGCGCCGCCAGCTCGAGGCGCGGCTGCCGGACGCGCTGTACGCCGCGCGCAAGGGCGCCACCGATTCCGAGCTGCTGTTCCTGCTGGCGCTGGCACGCATCGAAGCCGGCGAGACGCCCGACCAGGCCATGCCGGCGGTGCTGGACGACACGCTGGCGCTGATGCGCCAGGCCGGTTGCAGCGAGCCGCTGCGCTTTGCCGCCGCGCTGACCGACGGCCGCGAGGTGCATGCCTTCCGCTTCTCCAGCGATGCCCGCCCGCCCACGCTGTACGTCAGCGAACGCGCCGGTGGCAGCGTGGTCGCCTCCGAACCGCTGGACGGCCAGGGCGAGGACTGGCGCCTGGTGCCGGCGAACAGCTGGGTTCGGATGAGCCGCCACGGCGCCGAGCTGCACCACTGACACCACCGCCGGCACCTCGCTAGCGTGTTTGAGCGTCGGCGCCAGAGCCGAGTGCACTTTTTCACCTCCGTATTGATGCACTCGCAGGGCCTCCGTAGCATGAACTGCTGAAAGGCCCTCGGTGAGGATGTACGGGGATGGCGTGTCTGCGGGAAGTATTGGGGGCCCCCCCGTCATCGGCTGAGCCGCGACGGGTGGCGGGCATTGGCGCGCGCCCGACCGACAACGGGGACCAGGGTTTCCTGCGCGCGCTCTACGCCTCGACACGCGAAGACGAGATGCGCGCCACCGGCTGGTCGCCGTCGCGCTGCCGCACCTTCCTCGACCAGCAGTTCGACTTCCAGCACCGCTACTACCGCGCTCACCATCCGAATGCGATGTTCCTGTTGCTCGAGGAAGCGGGCGAGCCGATCGGCCGGCTGTACTGGCGCAGCGAGCCGGGGCATGCCACGCTGATCGACATGAGCCTGGTGCCGGCGCTGCGCGGCCAGGGCCTGGGCAGCGCGATCCTGCAACTGCTGACCGACGAGACCGACCGCCGCGGCCAGTGCATCGAACTGCATGTCGAACCCGACAACCGTGCGCAGCGGCTGTATCGCCGCTTCGGCTTCGAGGTCACCGGCCACGACAGCCTGCACCTGCGCATGCGGCGCAGCGCGCGCAACAGCCTGGAGGCTGCGCGATGAACACGCAGGACGCCCTGCCGGGCCTGGCGCTGCTGCAGGCCCACGCCGGCCAGACCGTGCAGCTGGACACGCCGGCCGGCACGAGCCTGTCGGCCATCTTGCAGCATGCTCGCCGCGGGGTGGCGATGAATGCGCGCTACCACTGCTACAGCGCCGAGTTCCTGCTGGCGCCGGACGTGCAGCTGCCGCAGGCGGTGTACCGCCTGCACCTCGCTGGCGCCAGCTGGTCCCTGCTGATGACGCCGATCGGCCCGACCGACGGTCGGCGCGGCCGGCTGCAGGCGGTGTTCCACGCGATGGCCGATGAAGCCGACGCCGTCGAGGCGCGCGATGAGTGACCCCTTCCTCGGCGAGATCCGCATCGTCGGCTTCCCGTATGCGCCGCGCGGCTATGCGCAATGCCAGGGCCAGCGCATGCCAATCGCGCAGAACGCCGCGCTGTTCTCCTTGCTCGGCACCTGCTACGGCGGCGACGGCCAGCACGACTTCGCGCTGCCGGACCTGCGCGGCCGCATGCCGCTGGGCATCGGGCTCGCACCGGGCCGCTCCAATCTCCAGCTAGGCACGGTAACGCATGGCGAGAGCGGCCCCGGCGAACCGCGCCAGGGCCTGGCGCTGAACTTCGTGATCGCGCTCGAAGGGGTGTTTCCTTCGCGCGGCTGAAGGCCGCCTCAGCCGCCGCCGGGCCGCCCCAAGGCGGCTGATCCCCTCGGGGGACGCGAGCAGAGCGAGCAAGGGGCAGGCATTCAGCCGCCGCCGGGCCGCCCCAAGGCGGCTGATCCCCTCGGGGGACGCGAGCAG
>CAZXLI010000287.1:4458-8883 GCA_964641795.1 uncultured Bordetella sp.
GCCGCCCCAAGGCGGCTGATCCCCTCGGGGGACGCGAGCAGAGCGAGCAAGGGGCCAGCATCTCAGATCTCGACCTTGGCACCCAGCTCGACAATGCGGTTGGACGGCAGGTTCAGGAAGTCCGCGGCCGCCGAGGCGTTGCGATGCATGCCGGCGAAGAGCTTCTCGCGCCACATCGGCATGCCGTCGCCGAAGGTCGGGATCACGATGTCGCGGCTGAGGAAGTAGCTGGTGTCCATCTCGGGCAGCGGGATGCCGCGGTCTTCCAGCAGCTTCAGCGCCTCGGGCACGTCCGGGTCGTTCTTGAAGCCGAAGTGCAGCACCACGCTCCAGCAGTCGTGCCCCAGCGTCTCCATCTGGATGCGCTTGTCGAAGCCGATCCACGGCACCTCGTGGTGCTTCACCGTCACGAACAGGTTGTGCTCGTGCAGCACCTTGTTGTGCTTCAGGTTGTGCATCAGCGCGTTCGGCGTCAGGCCCTCGTCGGCGGCCAGGAACACCGCGGTGCCGGGCACGCGCGTCGGCGGGCTGATGAACACCGCCTCGAGGAAGCTGCGCAGGTCGATCGCCTCGTCGCGCAGCCGGTGGCTGACCAGCGCGCGACCCTGGCGCCAGGTGGCCATCAGCGTGAACATGCCGATGCCGATCAGCAGCGGGAACCAGCCGCCGGCGACGAGCTTCAGCATGTTCGACAGGAAGAACGTGATGTCGATGATGAAGAAGAAGCCGGTGGCCAGCAGGCACAGCGCCAGCGGGTATTTCCAGCCGTAGCGGATGACGAAGAAGGTCATCACCGTGGTGATGGTCATGTCCATCGTCACCGCGATGCCGTAGGCCGTGGCCAGGTTCGACGAGGTCTTGAACAGCGCCACCGCCAGCACGATGAAGACGTACAGCCCCCAGTTCACGAACGGGACGTAGATCTGCCCGGTGTCGCGCACCGAAGTGTGCTTGATCGCCATGCGCGGCAGGATGCCGAGCTGGATGGCCTGCTTGGTGACCGAGAAAGCCGCCGAGATCAGGGCCTGCGAGGCGATCACCGTCGCCGCGGTGGCCAGGATCACCAGCGGCAGCTGGGCCCAGCCCGGCGCCATCAGGTAGAACGGGTTCTCGATGGCGGCCGGATTGACCAGCAGCATCGCGCCCTGGCCGAAGTAGTTGATCACCAGCGCCGGCATCACGAAGGCATACCAGGCGATGCGGATCGGCAGCTTGCCGAAGTGGCCCATGTCGGCATACAGCGCCTCGCCGCCGGTGACGCACAGCACCACGGCACCGAGGCCGATGAACGCCACCAGCGGCTCGCGCAGGAAAAAGCCGAGCGCGTACATCGGGTTCAGCGCCACCAGCACCGCCGGGTTCTGCAGCACATGCGGCAGGCCCAGCGCGACCAGCACGATGAACCACACCAGCGTGATCGGGCCGAACGCGCGGCCGATGCCGCCGGTGCCCAGGCGCTGCACCGCGAACAGCGCGGTCAACACCAGCAGCGTGAGCGGTATGACGAAGGCGTGCAACTGCGGCGCGGCAACCTCCAGGCCCTCCACGGCCGAGAGCACCGAGATCGCCGGCGTGATCACACCGTCGCCATAGAACACCGCGGTGCCGAACAGGCCGACGCTCATCAGCACCGAGCGCAAGACCGGCTTCTCCCTCACCGCGGTGGTGGCCAGCGCCAGCATCGCGATCAGGCCGCCTTCGCCGTTGTTGTCGGCGCGCAGGATCAGCAGCACGTATTTCAGGGAGACGACGATGGTCATCGTCCAGAAGATCAGCGACAGCACGCCGAGGATGTTCTCGGCCGTGACCTGCACGTGGCCGCCGTGGAACACTTCCTTCAGCGCGTACAGCGGGCTGGTGCCGATATCGCCATAGACGACGCCGAGGGCGCCGAGGGTCAGCGCGGCCAGCGCGGCCGGGCTTTTGGAGGCGGAAGCCTTGCTCACTGCGAGGAATCGCCGGCCACGGGCGGGTCGGCGGGAACCGAAAGGGCGCTCATTGTGCGCCCGCGCTTGTGCAGTGCGTCAACCGCTGATGCAGCGCCGCCACCACACCGCGGGGGGCAGGCTTGACAAAGTCGGCGAAAGCCGCGCCCCGGCCGGGCTTACTCGTAGACCTCGGCGTCGGGATCCGTGGCTTCGAGCTCGTAGCTGGCCGCCAGCATCGCCAGCCGGCCGATCACGCCGTACATGTAGAAGCGGTTCGGCGCGCTGGCACCGGGCTTCTCGCCCAGGCGCGGCAGGTGGTGGCTTTCGGCAAAGGCCAGCGGCACGTAGCTCGAGCCTGGGGTGTTGAGGTTCTCGTCGATGCCGCGCTCGGCATGCACGCGGTAGTAGCCGCCGACGACATAGCGGTCGATCATCGTCACCACCGGCTCGGCCACCGCTTCGTGCACGCGCTCGTAGGTCGGCACGCCTTCCTGGATGATCACTTCGGTGACCGCCTCGCCCTTGGGCAGCAGGCTGAGCTTGCTGCGGGTGCGGCGGTTGACGTCATCGAGGTCCTTCGCGTCGCGCACCGTCATCAGGCCCTGGCCGGCGGCGCCCTGGTCGGACTTGATCACGACGAAGGGCCGGTCGTTGATGCCGTACTCCTTGTGCTTGCGACGGATCTTGGTCAGCAGCGCGTCGACGTTGCTCTGCACGCAGTCGAGCCCCGCCGCGTCGTCGAAGTCGACCTGGCCGCACTGGCCGAACATCGGGTTGATCAGCCAGGGGTCCATGCCCAGCAGCTTGGCGAACTTCTTGGCCACCTCCTCGTAGCTCTGGAAGTGCTTGCTCTTGCGGCGCACGGTCCATCCGGCATGCAGCGGCGGCAGCAGGTACTGCTCGTGCAGCCCTTGCAGCACGCGAGGCACGCCTTCGGACAGGTCGTTGTTCAACAGGATCGTGCAGGGGTCGAAGTTCTTCAGCCCGAGGCGCCCGCGCGTGCGCAGCAGCGGCTCGATGACGAGTTCGCTGCCGTCGTGCAACGACAAGGTAACGGGCTCCTTCACCGCTTCATCCAGCGTGCCCAGGCGCACATTGAGCCCGGCCTGGCTGAAGATCTGCACCAGGCGCTGCACGTTGGTGAGGTAGAAGCTGTTGCTGCGCAGGTGGCTTTCGGGCACCAGCAGCAGGTTCTTGGCCTCCGGGCAGATCTTCTCGATGGCCGCCATCGCCGCCTGCACCGCCAGCGGCAGCATCTCGGGCGTCAGGTGGTTGAAGCCGGTCGGGAACAGGTTGGTGTCCACCGGGGCCAGCTTGAAGCCGGCATTGCGCACATCCACCGCGGTGTAGAAGGGTGGCGTGTGCTCCATCCATTCGAGCCGGAACCAGCGCTCGATGGCCGGCATCGATTCGAGGATGCGCGCTTCGAGTTCGTTGATCGGGCCATTGAGCGCGGTGATGAGGTGCGGAACCATGGAGGGGCTGCCTGCGGCGGAAGCGGACGAAGGATTGTAGGAAGGTGGTGTCGCCACGCCGAAGAAAAAGGGCTGCCCGCGGGCAGCCCTTCGAATCGGGGGCCGGCGGCAGGCGCCGCCGGCTGCGAGGAGGCTTACTTGCTGTAAGCCGTCTCGCCGTGCGAGCTGATGTCCAGACCTTCGCGCTCTTCCTCTTCGGTCACGCGCAGGCCGATCACCAGGTCGACGATCTTGTATGAGACCGCTGCGACGACGCCCGACCAGACGATCGTCAGGCCGACCGCCTTGGCCTGGACCACGAACTGGTCCCAGATGCCGTTGCTGGAGAACGCGACGGTGACCCAGTCGGACACCAGGCCCGGGCCGCCCAGCGACTGGTTGTTGAAGATGCCGGTCAGCAGCGCGCCGATGATGCCGCCCACGCCGTGCACGCCGAACACGTCCAGCGTGTCGTCCGCGCCGAGCAGGCGCTTCAGGCCGTTGACGCCCCACAGGCAGGCGAAGCCGGCGATCAGGCCGATGATGATGGCGCCCATCAGGCCGACGTTGCCGGCGGCCGGGGTGATGGCCACCAGGCCGGCCACCGCACCCGAGGCGGCGCCCAGCATCGAGGCCTTGCCGCGCAGCATCGCTTCACCCAGGCACCAGGCCAGCACCGCGGCCGCGGTGGCCGTGAAGGTGTTCATGAAGGCCAGCACGGCCGTGCCGCTCGCTTCGAGCGCCGAGCCGGCATTGAAGCCGAACCAGCCCACCCACAGCAGCGCGGCGCCGACCATCGTCAGCGGCAGGCTGTGCGGCGCCATCGACTCCCTGCCGTAGCCCACGCGCTTGCCGATCATGAAGGCACCGACGATGCCCGCGACCGCGGCGTTGATGTGCACCACCGTGCCGCCGGCGAAGTCCAGCGCACCCCATTGCCAGATCAGGCCGGCCTTGGCGTTCATCGCGTCGACCACTTCCTTGCCGGTGTAGGCATCCGGGCCCATCCAGAACCAGACCATGTGCGCGATCGGCGCATAGCT
>CAZXLI010000288.1:0-8855 GCA_964641795.1 uncultured Bordetella sp.
CTCCGGCCTGCGCGGCCGCGGCGGCGCCGGCTTTCCGACCGCGCAGAAATGGTCGCTGTGCCGCCAGGCAGCGCCGCCCGCAGGCGGCAGCCGGGTGGTGGTCTGCAATGCCGACGAAGGCGAGCCCGGCACCTTCAAGGACCGCGTGCTGCTGGCGCGCCACTTCCACGCGGTGGTCGAAGGCATGACGGTCGGCGCATTCGTGCTCGGCGCCCGGCTGGGCTTCGTCTACCTGCGCGGCGAATACCGCTACCTGCTCGAATCGCTGGAGGCGGTGCTCGCGGCGCGGCGCGCGGCCGGCCTGCTGGGGCCGCGCATCGCGGGCCACCCCGGCTTCGACTTCGACATCGCCCTCCACCTGGGCGCCGGCGCCTACGTCTGCGGCGAGGAGAGCGCGCTGATCGAATCGCTCGAAGGCAAGCGCGGCACGCCGCGCATCCGCCCGCCCTTCCCGGTCGAGCGCGGCTACCTGGGCCAGCCGACGGTGGTGAACAACGTCGAGACCTGGGCGGCGGCCGCTCACGTTGCACGTCATGGCGGCGCGGCCTGGGCCGCCATCGGCGTGCCCGGCAGCAGCGGCACCAAGATCCATTCGGTCAGCGGCGATTGCGCGCGGCCGGGGGTGTACGAGTACCCGTTCGGCGTCACCGTGCGGCAGATCCTGGCCGACTGCGGCGCCACCGACACGCAGGCGGTGCAGGTGGGCGGCCCCTCGGGCCAGACCTTGGCCGCGCACGAGTTCGACCGCCGCATCGCCTTCGACGACGTGCCCAGCGCCGGCGCCTTCATGGTCTTCGATGCGCGGCGCGACCTGTTCGAGGTTGCGCACGGCTTCGCCCAGTTCTTCGCCCACGAAAGCTGCGGCTTCTGCACGCCCTGCCGCGTGGGCACCGAGCTGATCGTGCGGCGCATGGACAAGCTGGCCGCCGGCCACGGCTCGGTGTTCGACGAGACCGAGCTGCACGAGCTTGACCGCCTGCTGCACGGCAGCACGCACTGCGGCCTGGGCGCCACCGCGGCCAACCCGCTGCGCCACACCCTCGCACGCTTCCGTCCGGCCTACGAACGGCGCCTGCAGGCGCCACGCTTCACGCCGTCCTTCGACCTGGATGCCGAGCTCGCCAGCGCGCGCCGCGTGACGGGCCGCGACGATGCGCTGGCGCACCTCTCGCGCACCGAACCATGAGCGGCCAGTTCCACCTCGACGGCACGGCCGTGCCCTTCGACGACGGCGACACGCTGCTGCAGGCCGCGCAACGCGCCGGCCATGCGGTGCCGCACCTGTGCTGGCACCCGCGCCTGGGCCAGAGCGGCGCCTGCCGCGTCTGCACCGTGGAAGTGACCGATGCCCAGGGCCACCGCCGCCTGGCCGCCGCCTGCACCACCCGTGCCGCCGACGGCGACCGCGTGGCCAACCGCACGCCCGAACGCGATGCCGACCGCCGGCTGCTGCTGCAGATGCTGTTCGTCGAAGGCAACCACTTCTGCCCCTCGTGCGAGAAGAGCGGCGCCTGCCTGCTGCAGGCCACTGCCTACGACATGGGCATGACCGGCCCGCACTTCGAGGAGTTCTACCCGCACCGCCCGGTGGACGCGAGCCACCCGACGCTGTGGCTGGACCTCAACCGCTGCATCCTGTGCAAGCTGTGCGTGCGCGCCAGCCACGAGGTCGACGGCAAGGACGTGTTCGCCATCGGCGGGCATGGCATCGGCGCGCACCTGATCGTCAACTCGCCGAGCGGGCGGCTGGCCGACAGTGCGCTGGCCGACACGGACTTCGCCGCGCAGGTCTGCCCGGTCGGCGCCATCCTGCCCAAGCGCCGCGGCTTCGTGGTGCCGATCGGCCAGCGGCCTTTCGATCCGCCGCCCGCCGACCCCGCGCCCGCCACGGCGCAGGACTGACCGATGGCCCGGCCGCGCATCGCCACCGTGTCGCTCGCCGGCTGCTTCGGCTGCCACATGTCGCTGCTGGACATCGACGAGCGCCTGTTCCAGTTGGCCGAGATCATCGAGCTCGACCGCAGCCCGCTGACCGACCTGAAGCACTGCGGCCCCTGCGACATCGGCCTGATCGAAGGCGGCCTGTGCAATGCCGAGAACGTGCATGTGCTGCGCGAGTTCCGCGCCGCCTGCAAGACCTTGGTGGCCGTAGGCGCCTGCGCCATCAACGGCGGCCTGCCGGCGCAGCGCAACGGGCTGGACATCGGCAGCCTGCTGCAGGAGGTCTACCACGCGCGCCCCGGGCTGGCCGCCGACAGCGCGGTGCCGAACGACCCCGAACTGCCGCTGCCGCTGGCCCGCGTGCACCCGATCCACGAAGTGGTGCACATCGACCACTTCCTGCCCGGCTGCCCACCGAGCGCCGACGCGATCTGGACCTTCCTGAGCGCGCTGCTCGAGGGCCGCACGCCGGTGCTGGACCGCCGGCTGATCCGCTATGACTGAATCCCTTCGAAGGGTCGCCATCGACCCCGTCTCCCGTGTCGAAGGCCATGGCAAGGTCACGCTGCTGCTGGACGAGCACAACCGCGTGCAGCAGGCACGCCTGCACATCGTCGAGTTCCGCGGCTTCGAGAGCTTCATCGTCGGCCGGCCCTATTGGGAGGTGCCGGTGATGGTGCAGCGGCTGTGCGGCATCTGCCCGGTCTCGCACCACCTGGCCGCCAGCAAGGCGCTGGACCGGGCCCTGGGCATCGACGCCGTGCCGCCCAGCGCCGAGGCGATGCGGCGGCTGATGCACTACGGCCAGATCATGCAGTCGCACGCGCTGCACTTCTTCCACCTCGCGTCGCCGGACCTGCTGTTCGGCTTCGACAGCGAGGTGGCGCGCCGCAACATCATCGGCGTGGCCGCGGCGCACCCGGAGATCGCGCGCCAGGGCGTGCTGCTGCGGCGCTATGGCCAGGAGATCATCCGCCTGACGGCCGGCAAGCGCATCCACGGCACCGGCTCGGTGCCAGGCGGCGTGAACCGTCACCTAACGCCCGAAGAACGCGACATGCTGGCCGCCCAGGCGCCGCAGATGATCGACTGGTGCGAGCAGGCGGTGGACCTGGTGCTGGCGCTGCACGCGCAGAACCCGGCGCTGTACGACGGCTTCGGGCTGCTGCACTCGTCGTGGCTCTCGCTGGTGCGCCCGGGCGACGGCGCGATGGCGCTGTACGACGGCGTGCTGCGCGCCCGCGATGCCGAGGGCCATGCGCTGCTGGACGGCGCCCCGGTGCAGGACTACATGGGCCTGATCGAGGAACAGACGCGGCCCTGGTCGTACATGAAGTTCCCCTACCTGCGCGCGCTCGGCCCCGAGGCGGGCTGGTACCGCGTCGGCCCGCTGGCGCGGCTGCAGACCTGCGACTTCATCGACACGCCGCGCGCCGAGGCCCGGCGCGGCCAGTTCCTGGCCCGCGGCCCGGTGCAGTCGACGCTGGCCTACCACGGCGCCCGCATGATCGAAATGCTGCACGCGATGGAGGTCATCGCCCGGCTGCTCGACGACCCGGCCCTGCTGGCCGGCGAATTGCAGGCGCCGCTGCCGACCGAACGCCCCGTGCGGCGCGAAGGCGTGGGCGTGATCGAGGCGCCGCGCGGCACCCTGATCCACCACTACGCGATCGGCGACGACGACCTGATCAGCTGGTGCAACCTGATCGTCAGCACCACGCACAACAACCAGGCGATGAACGAGTCGGTGCGCGCGGTGGCCGCGCAGTACTTCGACGGGCGCGAGATCACCGAGGGCCTGCTGAATCACATCGAGGTCGCGATCCGCGCCTACGACCCCTGTCTGAGCTGCGCCACCCATGCGCTGGGACAGATGCCGCTCGCGGTGGACCTGGTCGACGCCGACGGCACCCGGCGCGACGCGGTGCTGCGCCACGGCGACGGCCGCTTCGAACGGCGCCCCGCGTGAGCACCGCGGCCCCGCTGCTGGTGATCGGCATCGGCAACCGCAGCCGCGGCGACGACGCGCTGGGGCCGCTGCTGCTCGATGCGCTGCGCGAGCCGATGCCGCCCGGGGTGGAGTTGATCGAGGAGTTCCAACTGCAGGTCGAGCATGCGCTGGACCTCGCCGGCCGGCGCGCGGTGCTGTTCGTCGATGCTTCGCACGTGCCGGTGCCGGGCGGTGTGTCGCTCGGGCCGCTGGCGCCGCAGCACGGCCATCCACCGGCCAGCCACCAGCTGGCGCCGGCGGCGGTGCTGGGCGTGGCCGAGCAGTTGCAGCAGGTGCCGCCACCGGCCTGGCTGCTGGCCATCGAGGGCGAGGCCTTCGGGCTGGGCGAAGGCCTCAGCGCGCCGGCCCGGCAACGCCTGGCGCAGGCGTTGGTGCTGGCGCGGGACTGGCTGGCGCGCCATGGGGCGGCGCGCCATGGGCGGGCCGGTGTCCCGTGCGCAGGCTCAGGCGCCGAGGCCCGCAGCCGCTGACGCGCGCGGCCGCCCGGCCTCGCGCGCGAGCCGCAGCGCCGCGTCCAGCACCTCGCGGTCGCCCACCTGGTTGGCCAGGATCAGCAGCAGCCGGGCCTGGAACTCGCGGGCCTGGGCGTCATCGAGGTCGCGCTGGTGGTCGATCAGCGACTCGTAGAAGCCGTCCGCATCGGCGATGTTGGGTTCGTGCAGCAGCGGCATCTTTCTAACTCCTGAAAAGCGTGTCCATCTGGGCCGTGGCGCGCAGCACCGCGCTGCGCACGCGGTGCGGGTCGAACTGCCGCCAGCGGCCTGCCACATGGTGATCGGGCCGGACCAGCACCACCGTGCCGGGTTGGCCGTCGTAGCGCTGCTGCGCCAGACCTTCGGCATCGACCCAGCGGTCGCCGAGCTCGACCACCCGCTCGATCGCGCCGCTGTCGCGCAGCGCCCGCGCACCGGGGCACGGGCCGAAGCTCAGCAAGGTGAAGCCCGGGCCCAGCGCACCGAGCAGCCAGGCGGGCTCGCCGTCGAACTGCATCGGCGCATCGGCACACACGGTGCCCGGGGCCACGCCGCCGTCGAAGCGGTCTTCGTCGGGCGTGTTCAGCGCACTGTGCGCATACGGCGTCGGCGTCGACAGCCGGCCGCTGTTGACCAGACGGCGTGCGAAAGGTTCGCTGCGGGCCAGCTGCAGCGCGGCGTCGCGCAGCGCGCGGCTGGCGGCCGACTTCGGCGTGATGAAGTCGGTGGAGCGGGTCGACTGGCGCAGGTTGTCGTCGGCCGCATAGGCACGTTCGTCGTGGTAGCTGTCGATCAGCGCCTCGGGTGCGTCGCCGCGCATCACCCGCGCCAGCTTCCACACCAGGTTGTCGATGTCCTGCACGCCGGTGTTCGCGCCGCGCGCGCCGAAGGGCGAGACCTGGTGCGCTGCGTCGCCGGCAAACAGCACGCGGCCATGGCGGAAGCGGTCGATGCGGCGGCAGGCGAACTGGTAGACAGACACCCATTCGAGCTCGAACTCGACGTCCGGGCCGAGCATCGCGCGGATGCGCGGCAGCACGTTCTCGGGCTTCTTCTCCTCCACCGGATCGGCGTCCCAGCCCAGCTGGAAGTCGATGCGCCAGACGTCGTCGCACTGCTTGTGCAGCAGCACGCTCTGGCCGCGATGGAACGGCGGGTCGAACCAGAACCAGCGCTCCGCCGGAAAATCGGCCTTCATCACGATATCCGCGATCAGGAATCGGTCGTGGAAGAACTGGCCCGTGAACTCGGCGCCGACCATGCGGCGGGTGTCGCTGTTCGCGCCGTCGCAGGCGATCACCCAGTCGGCCTCGGTCTGGAACACGCCGTCGGGCGTCTCGATCGTCAGCGTCGCATGGTCCGGGCCTTGCGCCAGGCTGATCAGCTTGTGCTTCCAGCGCAGGTCCACCAGCGGCGAAGCCTCGCAGGCCGCCACCAGCCGTTCTTCCAGGTGGTACTGCTGCAGGTTGATCATCGCCGGCATCTTGTGGCCGGGCTCGGGCAGCAGGTCGAAGGTGTAGACGAGCTCGTCGCCGAAGAACACCTTGCCCAGCTGCCATTGCACCCCCTGGGCCACGAAGGCCTCGCCCACGCCCAGCCGGTCCCACACCTCCAGCGGGCGCTTGGCGTAGCAGACGGCCCGCGAGCCGATGCTGACGGTGTCGTTGTCGTCGAGCACCACGGCGGCCAGGCCATGGCGCGCGCACTCCAGCGCAGCGGTCAGCCCGATCGGACCGGCCCCGATGATCACCACCGGATGGCGCCGCCGCTCGCCGCTGCGCTGCTCGGCCGAGCAGCGGTACGCGAACTCGGGGTAGGTGTAGGTCTTCAGCATTGCCGCCCCCCGCCTCAGCCCTGCGCGCTGCCGGCCAGTTCGCGCTCGTGCAACCAGGCCGCCTGGCGCGGCGCGCGCTTGGTGCGCGACCATTCCTCCAGCATGTCCCACTTCACCGCGTCGAGCTGCTTCATCTGCTCGGGCGTGGCGGTGTCGGCCGCCAGTTCCAGCCGGTGGCCGTTCGGGTCGAAGCAGTAGATCGACTTGAAGATCGCATGGTCGGTCGGCCCCACCACCTCGATGCCAGCGGCCTGCAGCCGGTGCTTGGCGGCCAGCAGCTCGGCCTCGGACCCGACCTTGAACGCGATGTGCTGCACCCACTCCGGCGTGTTCGGATCGCGGCCCATCGGCGGCGAGTTCGGGATCTCGAAGAAGGCCAGGATGTTGCCGCCGCCGGCGTCCATGAAGATGTGCATGTACGGGTCGGGTGCCTTGGTCGAGGGCACGCGGTCTTCGGCAATCGCGAGCACGAAGTCCATGCCCAGGTGCTTCTGGTACCACTCGACGGTTTCGCGGGCGTCGCGGCAACGGTAGGCGACGTGGTGGATGCGCTGCAGGCTCATGGCGTGTCTCCTGGGCCGGCCCGGTGGCGCGGCAGTGTTAGTAACGTTGGTTACTATATGGCCAGCCGCACGACCGATGGCCGCGCTTTGGCCTGGGTTTGATCTGGATCAAACTTCCAGCGCGCCCGGCCGAGCCCGCCGCCTCAAGCCTTACGATGACGCCATGGATTTGCAGACCTTCTTCCCCTACCGCCTGGCGCGCCTGGCCGAGGCGGTGAGCCAGGCCACGGCCCAGGTCTACGGCGAGCGCTTTCATCTCAGTCGTGACGAATGGCGGGTGCTCGCGGCGCTGGCCGACCAGGGCGAGGTGAAGACCACGCGGGTGATCGAGACCACCACGCTGGACAAGATGCGCGCCAGCCGCGCGATCACGCGGCTCGAGGGCGAAGGGCTGGTCGCGCGCAGCACCGACCCCGAAGACGGCCGCGGCCACCTGGTGAAGCTGAAGCCGGCCGGCCAGGCGCTGGTGCGCAAGATCGTGCCGATGGTGCGCGCCCGCGAGGCCTTCCTGCTGGACGCCCTGAGCGCACAGGAGCGCGAGGTGCTCGACCGCGCGCTCGACCGCGTGCACGAGCGTGCGACGCAGCTGGTGCAGCAGGGCTGATCCCCGCGAGGGGATCAGCCTGCCAAGAGGTGCTCAGGCCGGCAACGGCACCGGCGTGTAGCCGGCGTCGCTGATCGCGGCCTGCAGCGTGGCGGCATCGGCCTGCTTCGGCTGCACTTCGACCAGGTGGCTGCCGAGGTCGATCTTCACCTGGGCCTCGGCATCGACCTCCTTCACGGCCCGGGTGATCGCACTGACGCAATGCCCGCAGCTCATGTCCTGCACTTCGAACTTGATCATGGTTGGCTCCTGGCCAAGGGTTGTGACACGACGACTGTCAGCCTTGCCATGATGGTAAGGTCAAGCGAGGCGCCGCAATGCCCCTGCCGCCCTCGGGCTTGATCCAGCGCATGCCCTTGACCTTGCCATGATGGGAAGCTTGAGACTGTGGCCATGAACGCTTCCCTCGCTCCCCCTGCAGTGCAGCTGCAAGTGACCGGCATGACCTGTGCCTCCTGCGTGCTGCGTGTCGAGAAGGCCTTGCGCAAGGTGCCCGGTGTCACCGATGCCACGGTGAACCTGGCCACCGAGCGGGCCAGCGTGCAGGGCCCCGGCGTCTCGATCGAGGCCTTGACCGCGGCCATCCAGAAGGCCGGCTACGAGGCCAGCGCCGTGCCCGCCGGCCCGGCCGCCGCGGCGGCGCCCGAGCGCGCCCTGCCCGCCTGGTGGCCGGTGGCGCTGGCCATCGGCCTGAGCCTGCCGCTGGTGGCGCCGATGTTGCTGGAACCCTTCGGCGTGCACGCCATGCTGCCGGCCTGGCTGCAGTGGCTGCTGGCCACGCCGGTGCAGTTCGTGCTGGGCTGGCGCTTCTACAAGGCCGGCTGGAAGGCGGTGCGCGCCGGCGCGGGCAACATGGACCTGCTGGTGGCGCTGGGCACCACCGCGGCCTACGGCCTGTCGCTGTGGACCTGGTGGCGCCATGCGGGGCACGCGGGCATGCCGCACCTGTACTTCGAAAGCGCGGCCGTCGTCATCACGCTGGTGCTGCTGGGCAAGTGGCTCGAAGAGCGCGCCAAGCGCCAGACCACCGAGGCGCTGCGCGCGCTGAATGCGCTGCGTCCGGCACGCGCCCGCGTGCTGCGCAACGGCGCCGAGCTGGAGATGGCGATCGAGCAGGTGCGGCTCGACGACCTGGTGGTCGTGCGCCCCGGCGACCGCGTGCCGGTGGACGGCGAGATCACGCAAGGCCGCAGCCACCTGGACGAATCGCTGCTCACCGGCGAGAGCCTGCCCGTGGCCAAGGGCGTCGGCGACCGCATCACCGGCGGATCGGTCAACGGCGAAGGCCTGCTGCAGGTGCGCACCCGCGCGATCGGTGCCGAGACGACCCTGGCGCGCATCATCCGCCTGGTCGAATCGGCCCAGGCCGCGAAGGCGCCGATCCAGCGCATCGTCGACCGGGTCAGCGCGGTGTTCGTGCCGGTGGTGC